>CAJMON010000048.1 GCA_905214955.1 uncultured bacterium | reverse complement strand
AAACTCAACATGTTCTTATATAATTTTATAATTTAAGTTTAACTGTTAATAGCCTTCTTTCTTTATCTGCATTATAGCATGGAAAAATGAAAAACACAAGTTGTATTCTTAAATAATATAAAATAAAAACATATAAATGCAAAGCACAACAATACATATCCTTCTATAAAGATTTTGCGCAAAAAAGTGAAGTTTTGTCTCTGTTTTCTGGGGTATAGTAGAGTCATCCAAAAGCACAAAACAACTTTTACAGGAGGAACTTTTTATGAGAAAACGTGTATTGGCAGGGTTATTGACAACAGCAGTAGCAGCAGGAATGTTTGGAATGGCAGTATCTGCAGAGGACAAGACACTGGAAGTCTTTTACTGGGATGATCTGCAGACATCTTCTGATCTGACCACACAGCAGTTCAAGGCAGCTGTGGACCGCTTCAACGAAGCAGACAATGGCTATCAGATCAAAGTCAGCACCAGTGATCTGACAAACTACTACACCAAACTGAATGCACTGGTAGCCGCAGACAATCTTCCGGACGTATTCATGTGCCATCCGGGCAACCTGATGAGAAACGCTGCACAGGCAGGTGTGCTGATGCCACTGGATGATCTGCTAAAAGAGGACGGCTGGTATGATACCTTCAATGCCGGATATTTTGACAGCCTGAAATACGAAGATCAGATTGTAGGACTGCCTATCGAAGGTGCAGGTGCCTGCGTATTCTACAACAAAGACATTTTCGCGGCAGCCGGTGTGGAAGAGCTTCCGTCAAACTGGGAAGAATTTAAAGACGTATGCCAGAAACTGAAAGATGCAGGCTACACTCCCATCGTAGAAAGCGGTGCAGAAGACTGGGTAATCGGAGTTTTGGGAGGATACCTTGCTGACAGAAACGGCGGAAGCGCAGAAGCCATTGTAAACGGAACCATTGACTGGACAGACCAGAGCTTTGTAGATGCCGGAAACTGTCTGCTGGAGCTGGTAGACAACGGATATTTCCAGGATGGCTTCGTGGGAGACAGCAATGCGCAGATGACCAACAAATTCATCACCGGTCAGGCAGCCATGATGATTACCGGTTCCTGGGCGATTTCCGATATCAACGGAGAAGCTTCCACAGTAGCAGATGTGGCAGGCGTGTTCCCATTCCCGGCCATTAACGAAGAAAAGAGCGATGCAAACCGCTGGATTATCAAAACCGATAACATCTGCATTGACCATGATACTGAGAATCTGGATGCGGCTGTAGAATTCCTGAAAATTTTAACAGACGAAGAGACTCAGAGAAATATGGCAGAGACAGCAGGAAGACTGACTGTGCTGAAAGATCTGGACGTAGATTATGACAAGGCACCGCTGCAGCTGAAAGAACTCAGCGAATGCATGGAAACCATGAGCGGTTCTTTTGGCTATTACAATGAAACACTTTCTTCTGAACAGGGCGGCGCATTCAACAATGCAATTCTGACCATTGCCCTGAAACAGGAAACACCAGAAGAAGCTTTTGCAGAAGTACAGAAAATTGCAGACCAGGAAGCAGCCAGAGCAGAATAATGGCAGGCAGAAAGGACAGGAAACATGGATAAGGTATTAAGAAACAAACGAGCAATTTTTATCTTTACGGCTCCAGCGACCCTCCTCTTCCTGGCAATCATGTTGATTCCGATTATCTGTGCAGTTGGCCTGTCCTTCTGCGACTGGAATTCCATAGGAGTTCCCAAATTTATAGGCTTAAAAAATTTTGTAGAAATGTTCACCGCGGACAGCGTTATGCTGACCGCGGTGAAAAACAGCCTCTTTATTGTGGTCTTTTCTCTGATCACACAGCAGACCATCGGACTTCTGATTGCGGCGGTATTGTCCACCAAAGGAACAAAATGCCGGAACTTTTTCAAAAATGTCTATTATCTTCCCTGCGTTATTTCCTCAGCCGCTCTGGCATTGTTGTTTTCCTTTTTATTCAATCCCAATATCGGAATCAATGCACTGCTTGCCAAGGCAGGAATCAAAGGACCGATGTGGCTGATGGATGCCAGCGGCTTCATTCCGCTGGGAATGTGGGTTATTGGAGGTGTAGCGGCATGGCAGTATATGGGTTCCAGCATGATGCTGTACATGGCAGCCATTGCAGGCATTTCCGATTCCTACTATGAGGCGGCAGAAATTGACGGTGCAGGGAAACTGCAGCAGTTCCGTCATATCACCCTTCCGCTGATCAAACCCATGGCAAAAATCAGCATTACCATGTCCTGTATTGGATCTTTGAAATTCTTTGACCTGATTTACAATATGACAAAAGGCGGTCCCAGCCACAAAACAGAAGTGCTGGCATCTCATCTGTACAACCAGGCATTTGGAAACATGCGGTTTGGATACGCAAGTGCCATTTCCATTGTAATCATGGTTCTGTGCGTGGTCGTGGCGGGACTGGTGAATATTCTGATACCGGTGGAGGAGTGAACATGAAAGAAAAAGCAAGTTTTAGCACCATTTTAAAATACGTGATTTTATGTCTGCTGGTGTTCATCTATGTTCTTCCTCTGCTGTGGGTTGTCTTTGTTTCCTTAAAGACAAATACAGAAGTGATTCAGGCACCCTGGGCAGTACCGGAGGCCCTGCATTTTGAAAACTATGCGTCTGCCTGGGTGGCAGGAGGTCTGGGAAGAGCCACACTGAACTCTGCTATTGTGTGTACCGTTACCCTGGTACTGAGTATTTTTACCGGAGCCATGGCATCCTTTTCCATTTCTGTGATGCGGTGGAAACATTCTGGAAAAGTGCTGGGAATGTTCCTCATGGGAATGATGGTGCCGGTGCACTGCATTCTGATACCACTCTTTGTGGTATTTGTAAGACTGAAAATGACAGATACCTATTTGAGCATGATTCTTCCGTATGCGGCATTTGCCCTGCCGTCCACCATTTACCTGATGAATGGATTTTTCAAAAGCATTCCCTGGGAAGTGTATGAATCAGCATGTATTGACGGATGCTCCATTTACCGGATTTTTCTTCAAATTGCACTGCCTCTGGCAAAAAGCGGTCTGTTCGTGGTAGGCCTGATGTCTTTTGTGGGCAATTGGAATGAACTTCTGGTGGCAATGGTCTTTACCAACAGTGTGGAAGTATCCACAATACCGGTAAGGCTGACCGCATTTGTAAGCCCATATGCGACGGATTATGTGAGAATGTTTGCGGCAATTGTGGTAGCAATGCTGCCGACAATCATTGTGTACTGTATGTTCAGCAACCGAATTGTTTCCGGATTAACCACAGGAGCGGTGAAAGGATGAGTAATATGGAAAAAGACGAGAGACAGACAGAGGGATTTGCTAATCCTTTTCTGAAAGAAGGCGGAGAAGAAATTTCCACCAAAGAAGAGTGGGAAGAAAAACGGAAGCAATACTGTGATTTTCTGGAGCGAACCCTTTATGGAATACGACCGGCTTACACGGGAACCATAGAGAGTGAAGTGCAGAATCAGGAATTTCTGTATGAAGGAAAAGCAGTTAAAGAGACAGTCCGGCTCTGGTTTTTTGGAAAAGAAAATCCAGGAATGGATGTGAGAATTTTACGGCCATCCAGGAAAGGCAAGGTGCCGGTCATTGTCTGGAACTGCTCGCGAAAAATGGAACACTGTCCGGTAGAGGAACTGCTGGTGTGCGAAAGAAAATTTGCGTTGGCAGTGTTTAACAGGGAAGATCTGGCATGGGACAATGAAACAAGCGGTATTCTGGAAGAGCAGTATCCAGACGCAGACTGGGGACGGATTGCCCAGTGGGGCTGGGGAATGAGCCGTATCATGGATTATCTGGATACTACAGAGTATGCTATGCCGGATCATTACATTGTGACAGGTCACTCCAGAGGCGGAAAAGTGTCACTGTATGAAGGAATTTATGAAAAAAGGGTAGCTATGTGTCATTCCAATGGCTCCGGATGCGGAGGAGCAGGCAGCATGGAATTTTTGGGAAGCCGTTATGGAAGGGGTATCGGCAGATGTGAGACCCTGGAAAATGTTTCTCAGGATATGCCGTACTGGTGGGGAAAACAGGTGGATACCTTTGTGGAACAGTGGAATACATTTCCACTGGATTCCCACATCCTGCGTGCACTGGTGGCACCGCGGGTGCTGCTGACCACAGAAGCCTGCGGAGATACCTGGTCTAATCCTTATGGAACGCTGGCAGCCTGGAGGGCTGCACAGGAAGTCTTTGATTTCCTGGAATGTCCGGAAAACAACGGAATTCAGTTCAGGGATGGCGGTCACGATTTCCTGAAAGAAGACTGGGAAGCTTTGATGGATTTTTATGACATGCATTTTCGTGGAGGCTCCTGCCAGGACACGCTGATGTATTTTCAGAGTGGTTGGAAAGAAGGGGAAGATCCCTTTGACTGGAGAAATATCAAACTGCATTATGATTGGAGCAGACCAGATCCAAAACTTGACAGAGTCCCGGAAAAATGAGATAACAGTTCCATAGAAACAAAATGAAACAGAGATGAGACAGATGTATTCTTTTATCAATCAGTCGAAGTATCTCCAATGGTATTACAATACAAGCCACGAAGGCTATCCAACACATTTTCATCATGGAAATTTTTTTGAATTTATTGTTCCTCTGGAAGGCTGGTTTGAAGTCGAAGTAGAAGGAAAAAATTACCATTTGGAGGAAAGGGATATTCTGGTAATTCCGCCTGGAAAACTTCACAGCCTGAAGCCGACAAAATATCAGGGCGGACGGATTATTTTTATGGTGAACATGGATTTTATGTGCCTGTATGAAAATTATTCAGATATGGTTTCTTTCTGTGCACCAACGCTTTGGATGAAAGAATCCAAAGATCCGGTTTATATAAAAATTTTTCAGCTGATCATACAGATTCGGAACGAGTACTATCATCAGGAGCCGTTTCGAGACACTTACATTTATTCCATGATTCTTCAGATTTTTGTGATCCTTTCCAGAAGCAGCGTTTATGAACCTCAGTACGAGGCGAAACTTCTGAAAAACGGAAAAAAAGAAACCTTTCTGAAAGTGCAGGAGTACATGAAACTGCATCTGGAGGAATCTCAGAGCCTGGAAGAAGTAGCAGGACAGTTTGGGTACAGCAAATATCATTTTTCAAGACTGTTTCGGGAAAATGTGGACATGACATTTAATGAATATCAGAGCGCTCTGCGGCTGGAACAGGCAGAGCGCTTTTTGTCAATGGATCAATGGCTGACGGTGCAGGAGGTAGGAAGCCGCTGCGGATACAAAAGTTATCAGGCGTTTGTAAAAGCATTTAAAGGGAGATACGGATGTACACCAAGGGAATTTCGAAAGAATCGGAAGAAACATTAAAGAACTGGTATGAAAGTGCAGTATTTAATCGAATGCAGTATTTGAATCTTTACCGCAACAATGACAGCTGTGGATATCCCCTGCACTGGCATGCGCTGAATGAGATTGAATTTATCATGCCGGTGGTCAATGAGTTTGATGTGCTGTGCGATGGAAAGCAGATCCACCTGAAAGAAGACGAAATCCTTATCATTCCCCATGGCTGCGTTCACCGGCTTCTTCCATCAGAAGAGCCTGGAGAGCGAATTATTTTTATAGCGGATCTTGGACTTTTGTGTCAGTTCAAAGAGTACCGTTCCCTGTTTGCATTTCGGATTCCGCCAACTAAAATCGATTCCTCCATGGCGGAGATTCAGAAAAAAATGAGCCGGTGTATCCGGGAACTGGAAAAAGAATACTTTTCAGAAAACCGAATGCGAAGCAGCAGTATTTATGCTCTGCTTCTCCAGATTTTTGTGATTCTGGCAAGAGGTTCCATAAACCAGAAAGAGCGTGGAGCCAGGGGAAGTCTTTTGTGGCCGGAAAAACTGGCAGTGGTGATTGAATATCTGGAGAAACACTGCGGGGAAGATCTGACGGAAGAAAAGATGGCCAAACATTTTGGATACAGCCAGGAAGAATTAAGAAATCTTTTGAAACAGTATACCAGCCTGGAATTTCAGGAGTATCTGACCAATCTCCGGATGAACCGGGCAGAAGAATATTTAAGTGAACACCATGAGTACAGCATCGAAGAAGTAGCGATGCTGTGCGGATTTGGCAGTTACAATGCATTTGTCCGGTGCTTTAAAAAAAAGAAAGGATGCAATCCTTCTGAATACCGGAATTACAGATATTAGATATTCGTACGTTTAAAACAGATTGACAAAAAACAAAAAAAATGATATGTTAATTTTGGTATAATTTGATAAAACATATCATCAGAGTGCAGTATCGGATGAAGATACTGCTTAAATGGGAAACAGGTGCAAATCCTGTACAATGCCGTTGCTGTGAGGGTGGAGAAATCCCCAATGTGCCACTGGACATCCGAATGAATGGAAGGATTGACCGGGAAGGCGGGGAGGCCGAAGATACCTAAGTCAGAATATCAGCTTTGATGATGTCTTTGCGCTGCGGGTCACAGTGAGGAAGATAGAAAGTAGGAACAGAGAATCTTTAGCGGTATCTGCCTGCGGACTGCCATCCGGCTGTCTTCGGGAGGTGCCGCTTTTTTCATGAATGAAAAGCAGACGGATACAGGATTCAGATTGTACCGGGGAAAAATGTGGACACCTATAAACTTATAAGATGAGACAAGAGAGGAAACGTGGTATGAAAAGGAAGCATTTGATGAGAAACCGTCTGTTAAGCTCTGCAATGGCAGTGTGCATGGCAGTGTCACCGGCTGTTTACGCAGCAGCAGAAGAAACAACTGCAGCAGAGACAGAGACGGCTGCCGCAACAGAGACTGAAACTGCTGCAGAGAGTGAGACAACAGCGACAGAGGGAGAAACCTCCGCAGAGACTGAAAGCAAAGGCGGTCACATCGAAAACCTGGTGATCGGAACCACCAGCCAGCCGGAAGGAACCAGCATTTTGACACAGCAGGGTTCTTACGGAAAATTCAATTACAACAGCATTACCTATGCAAACCTGTTTTACCCGGATGCAGACAACAATATGCAGCCGTATTTCCTGGACAGTTATGAGATTTCCGAGGATGGCTGCGAATTAAATATGACATTCCCAACTGATAAAGTATGGCACGATGGAGAGCCGGTTACCGTAGATGACCTGGTATTTACCTTTGAGTACCGCCGTGACGTGATCGAAGCCAAAGCGCTGCGGAATCTGACAGATATCAAAGTAAACGGAGAAGATTCCATTACCCTGGTATTCAGCCAGCCGGATGCTTATTACTATGTAAAAAGTGCCCTCCTGACAGATCCCGTTCTGCCCAAACATATCTGGGAAAATGTAGACGACTATGAGAATTATACAGAAGACGATGCAGCCATCGGCTGTGGCCCGTACAGACTGGTAAGTGAAGATAAAGATGCAGGAACTTTCTACTATGAAGCAGTTCCGGAAGATTCTTATCTTGGCGAGCTGACCGTAGATTCTATTACTCTGAAATCTTACTCCAGCCAGGATGCTCTTCTGATGGCACTGGCAAACGGAGAAGTCGATATGATGTATGACTATGCAAACTCCATCGACTACACTTTGCTGGACGTTATTGATGGAAATGAAGATGTAGACCGCGGCGAGAGCAATTACATCGGCTGCAACCAGGTAACCTTTGGCATGAGCAAGGGCGCAAACCTGGAGCATGATTTCCGTGAAGCAGTTGTAAAGAGTCTTGACTGGAACCTGCTGTGCCAGATCTGCAACGGTGAATATGGACAGATTCCGGGAAGCGGAATTCTTCCGTCCTCCTGCCCGGGTTATGATGACAGCCTGTGGATGATGTATCAGGATCAGGACGAAGCAAATACTCTGCTGGATGATGCAGGATTCAAAGATGTGGATGGAGACGGCAAACGCGAGATGCCGGATGGAAGCAAATTTACCTACAAAGTAGCTGCTCAGTATTCTGAGAAACGTATGGAACTGTTCAACCGTATCGGTGAGATCATCGCATCCAGCCTGCAGGAAGTAGGCATTGACGCTTATCTGGACCAGGATTCTCTGGCAAGTGAAGAAGTCAATGACAAGATGGTAGAAGACAACGATTACGACCTGTTCTTAGGTTACACCACCACTGGTGTGGCTACTTACCGTACCGCGTTCTGGTACTTTGTACCGCGTGACATCGCTGGTAGCGGCGCTATGGCCTGGGGAAATTCCAACACGGATGAAAATCTGGCAAATGCCTATACCGCACTGATGGAAGCAAAGAACAACGATGAATATCTGGATGCAGTAAAAGAGCTGCAGACACTGGCTTCCAACGATCTGTTTGCATTTGCAGTATGCTGGGAGAAATGCTTCTTCCCGTACCGCACAGACAAATATCAGGGATTCCAGAACTATCCCTCCATCGGAGCTGTTCATGCAGAAACATTCTACAACCTGACAACAAAATAAGTTTTGCGGAGGCGGGGCTGCGGATCTTGCAGCCCCGTTTTTCTATATTGGGAGAAGAACATGAAAATACGAATTTTGAAAAAGGCTGTTACAGCGCTCCTGACGATTTACATCATCATTACCATCAGCTTTCTTATGGTGCGTTTCATGCCGGGAGATCCATTAGTACACCTGGTTGGTCAGGACCGGTATTACGAGCTTCTGAATGATTCGCCTGCCGAACTGGAACGGATTGCATCCAAATATGGGCTGGACAAATCTCTGGGGGAGCAGTATGTCAGTTATTTAAAAAGCATTGTCACTATGGACTTTGGAATTGCTTATTCCAATAAAGAGCCGGTTCTGGACAACGTGCTGTACCGGATTCGGTGGACGCTGGTGTTGAGTCTGCCAACCTTTATTGCAGGAGGATTTTTTGGTGCGCTTCTTGGAATTTTCGCAGGCTGGAAGCCGGGGGGAACCTTCGATAAAGTGTGCACACCCATTATGCTGTTTTTAAATACCGTCCCGTCCCAATGTTTGGGTATTATTTTTCTGGTAGTGTTTGCATTTCAGATGGGACTCTTTCCGGTAAACGGAATGACCACGGGGGGAAAATCAGGCATGGCCTTTGTGCTGGATGTTTTGTGGCACGCGGCACTGCCATTGATTTTGATGATTCTGTTCCGGATTTCTTCAAACTTTCTTTTGATGAAAAGCAACGTTTCCCAGATCCGCAATGAGGAATATGTCAATACGGCTTATTCCAAAGGACTGACAGAAAACAGGGTGCTTTTCCGCCATGTTATGAAAAATGCCATGGTTCCCTATGTCACCAGCCTGTGTATGCAGCTTGGAAGCCTGCTTTCCGGCTCTATGGTACTGGAAGTCATCTTTGGATGGAAAGGAATGGGAGAATTATTTTACAATGCAGTCAGCAACCGTGATTTCCCCACAGCCCAGCTGTGCTTCATTATTTCAGCAGTCTGTGTGGTAGGCGGAAATCTTCTGGGAGATGTTTTTATTGCAGTGATCGATCCCCGGATCCGGGAGGGCTCCTTTGAATATTAAAAAGAAAAAACCAAATGCAGCCATGATCTGGGGAGCTGTGATCGTGGGAATTCTGGTATTTGTGGCATTGTTTGCACCGGTGCTGGCCCCCTATGATCCGTTTAAACTGGGCATTCCATATATTAAACCCTGCGCAGAACATCCTCTTGGAACCAACGATGTTGGGCAGGATCTTTTAAGCGAACTGATCTATGGAACCCGAGTTTCCATGTTTATCGGCATTTTCACCGCTCTGATCGTCACAGTTCTGGCAGCACTGCTGGCACTTGTGGCAGGCTATTACAAAGGCTGGGTGGACCGGATCGTGACAGCCCTTACCAACGTAACCATGGGACTTCCAAGCCTTGCCCTGACGGTGCTTCTGACCGCTTATTTAAGCCCGGGAAAACTGAGCATGATCATTGCCATCAGCCTGACTGCCTGGACAGGTACTTCCAGAATTCTGCGGAGCCGTGTGGTACAGCTGTGCGAAATGCCATTTGTAAAAATTGAAAAAGCCATTGGCATGAATGATTTTGTCATTATGATAAAACACATTCTTCCCAATCTGAAAGATATTATTTTATCCAGAGCAGCCCTGTCTGTGTCCTCTGCGATTATGATGGAATCCAGTTTAAGCTTCCTGGGACTTGGCAGCTACAAAGAAAAGAGCTGGGGACTGATTTTGCACTATGCGTTTTATCAGAGAGGAGTCATCCGGGGATATTACTGGTGGTATCTTCCGCCAATTATCTGTACTGCGCTGGCGGCTCTAGGATTTATGCTTCTGGGATATTATGGCACACAGAAAACGGAGGGAAAGAAACATGTTTGATCTGAAAGATGTTACCGTATGCTTTCAGTCAGAAAGCAACATTCTTGCCGTGGATCATGTCTCTCTTTCCATGGAAGAAGGCAGTAAAACAGCCATTATCGGGGAAACCGGAAGCGGAAAAAGCGTGCTTCTTCTGGCAATTTTAGGGCTGCTTCCGAAAAATGCTGCTGTCAGCGGAAACATTCTTCTGGATGGAGAAGATTTGTTAAAAGCAGATAAAAAACGGATCCGGGAAATCCGGGGCGGCATCATTTCCTACGTGCCCCAGGGAGGCGGTGCCAGTATGAATCCGCTGTTGAAAGTGGGATTCCAGGTGGGAGAGCCTCTGATGGAGCATCGGGGGTATTCCAAAAAGGCTGCTGAAAAAGACAGCGTTGGGCTTTTGAAACGGTTTAATGTGGGAAATGAAGAGAAAATTGCAAAAGCCTATCCACATATGTTAAGCGGCGGAATGCGCCAGCGCGCAATGGTAGCCATGGGTATTTCCGCAGGACCCAGAATTATTCTGGCAGACGAGCCCACAAAAGGGCTGGATGAGCGGAGAATTCGCATGGTGGCAGACGCCTTAAACCAGCTGAAAGAAGAAACTCTGCTGTGTGTAACTCATGATATGAAATTTGCAAAAGCAGTGGGAGATAAAATCAGTGTCATGTATGCGGCACAGCAGCTGGAATACGGCACAGCGGCCCAGGTTCTGGAACATCCCCTGCATCCCTATACCCAGGACATGATCCGGGCCATGCCGGAAAATGGAATGAAATGTGAAGGAACCGGTTTTGCCCTTTCTCACACGGAGTATGAAGCAGAAACAGGATGCCGTTACCGGAAACGCTGCGCACAGTGCAGGGAAATCTGCAAAAAGGTGCCACCGGTGATAGAATTTGATGGACATAGAGTGAGGTGCTGGAAATATGCTGCTGACAACGGAAAAACTGACCAAACAATATAAAAATACCGGAGGGCACATGGCTCTTCAGAATGCGGAAATTTCCGTAAAACCAGGGGAGACGGTGGGATTGTTCGGAGAAAGCGGCAGCGGAAAATCCACCCTTGGCATGATGGCGGCAGGACTGTTAAAGCCTACCTCTGGAAGAATTCTGGCAGACGGAAAAGAAATTTCCATGCCATATAAAAAAGAAATCCGGCGGAAAATCCAGATTTTGTTCCAGCATCCGGAAACTTCGTTTAATCCGGCGCTGGTTCTCCTTCGGAGCATGACAGAGCCCTATTCCATTTATCACATTCCTTATACGTATGAAGGATTGCTGGAATATATCAGCCACTATGGACTTTATGAGGAGCATCTGCACCGGACGCCTTCCGGGCTCAGCGGAGGAGAGCTGCAGAGGGCGGCGTTGGCGAGAATTCTGCTCTTTGAGCCGGAACTCATTATTCTGGATGAGCCTACCAGTATGCTGGACGTGATTACCCAGGCGCAGATCATGAAAATGCTGCGGGAATATCAGGAACAACACGGAACTTCTTATCTGCTGATCAGCCACAGCAGGCCGCTGTGTGAACAGTTCTGCAGCCGGATTTACCGGGTAGAAGAAGGAATCGTTAAAGAGGAGGAAAAAGTGTAATGGCACAGACATTTTTTGAAGATCTGGAAACTGCCATGTATCCGTCTGCACTGCTGCACACCTTTGGAGTCAATGGAAAGGTGTCAGGCAGTGTGGGAGCCATCGGTGAGATGAGCCAGGATGTGGCGGCAGTGATCCATGGTGCTTCCGGCTGCGGATTTCATTACCGCTATTCGGCAAGAAGGCGCCATCAGCCGTTTTACAGGCTGTTCTGCTCGGATTTGACGGAGTCGGAGATCATTTACGGAGGTACCGAAAAACTGTACAAAACCGTGAAAGAAGTGTGGGAACGGTATCATCCGTCCATGATTATGCTGATTCCCACACCGGTCAGCGATGTTCTCAGTGAGGACATTCGTTCCGTATCAGAACGGCTGAAAAAAGAAGGCATTTTTACGGTAGGGATTCAGTCCGAACTGTTTTCCCATCGGGACAAAAACTATGCCAAAGACCGGCTTCGGAAGCTGGCGGCTCAGAAGATCACCGGGGACAACCGGCTGGAAACAGAGCTGAAAGGCTGTGGGTTTACAGAGGCTTTGTATGCCCTGGTAGAGCAGGTCATGGAGCCCCAGGAGATCATTCCAAGAAGTGTGAATATCGAGACGGTAGGATGGGGCAGTGAGGGCACCCTGATTTTGCGGGAAGTGGAAGCATTTCTTGGAAAATGCGGGGTAACCGTGAACTGCTGGATTCCAAGTTCTTCTCTGGAAGAACTTATCACGGCGCCAAGAGCAGAGCTGAATCTGGTGAAACGGATCCGCTGGGCCAGAAGAATGAAAGAAAAATTCGGAACGGATTACATTCATTTAGGAGGTGCCGGGCGGTACACCGGTCTTTCTGGAATTGCCCTGTTTTATCAGGATATTGGCGAAAAACTTGGAATTCTGGAAGAAATCGATCCCATCATCCAGCAGGAAATCGAGGATGTGCAGGAGCGGACAAAAGAGGCAAAAGAAAAACTGGGAAACTACCATTGCGTGCTGATGAGCAGAAGCATTCAGGGAGTGCCTTTTCGGATCAAACTCTATGCTCAGGAATTTGGCATTCACCTGACAGATGTGTGCCTGGTGCTCACACCGGATATGGAGCGGGATATGGATCTGACACCGGAACTGCTGGAACAGCTTATGTCCAGGGTTTCCGATGCCATTGAGCTGTATTCACCTGGAACCCAGGTACATCTGAATCTGTCCAGGCCAGAAATGCAGGAAATCTTCCAGAAGGCGGACGCAGTGCTTGATACCAGCGATGTGACCCTGGAAGGCATGGGAGCGCCCCTGGTTTCCGGAAAGCTGGAAACAACAGGTGTATCTTTTGACTCTTTTGAACGGAACTTGAACCGGATGCTGGCCCATCTGGAAACAGCAGGTGAAAAGAAAGAACTGATTCTTGGAAGAATGCCCTTTGATACAGAATATTATCCGCTTTTGGATAATGAGGAAGGGCGGGCAGCGAAAGAAATGTGGAAACGCATGTGGACAAATCGAAAGGATAAAAGAGGACAATGAAAGCAGCACAGGGATGTAAATTATTCGGGGCTTATGAAGCCCTGTCAGGAATACAGGACAGTGTGGTACTTCTCCATTCGGTTGTAGGATGCAATTTTGGCACCATGGCGTTCCATGCAGCCTGTGATATGGCCAACATCCGCCAGACCTGTACCGTCATCAGCGACACGGAAGTGGTGTTCGGAGGAGAAAAATCACTGAAAAAAGCTCTGGATTATGTGGAAGAATTGTTTCAGCCAAGAGTGATTTTTGTGGTTACCGGCTGCATCAGTGACATGATTCAGGATGATGTCCGCAGTGTGGCACAGGCTCACAAAGGGCCGGCAAAGGTAGTTTTTGTAGAAGCTGCCGGATACCGGGGAAAAATGAAAGAAGGGCAGGAAGCGGCCATGAAAGCTTTAGCAGAGCTTGCAGAAGCGCCTGTTCCTGCATCCAAAGGATGTCCAAAGAAAGTCATTTTGGCTGGCCTGGGGGCAGATGACTTCCGACTTGTTCAGGATACAAAAGCACTGCAGAAGCTGGCAGGAGAAAACATAGAGCTGCAGGTACTGGCAAATACAACCGCAGAAAAGCTGGAAAAAGCAGCAAATGCTGACCTGATTCTCACAGTGGGGTACGGAGAAGTCTATGGAAAGCGGATGAACCAGAAATACGGCATTCCCTGGAAATCCCTGGATTACCCTTATGGTCTTACCGGAGCCAAGGAATTCTGGCAGAGTTTAGGAGAACAGTTTGGAGATCCGCAGGGAAACTGGAAAATAGTTTATGAAACGGCAGAGAGCGCTTTTCGGAGTCATACCGGAGAAAGTCTTTCCAAGGTGTATTCTTATCTCCAGGCACTCTACAGTATGCCGGCAGCAGTCATCGGGGCAAAGGCAAAATGCCATGGCATGAAGCGCTTCCTGGAGCAGGAACTGGGCATGGAAGTGGTCGTCTGTGAAGAAAGAGAACAGGTTACAGATGTGGAACGCTTTTATGACAAGGTGCGCCAGTCAGAGGCGGCCGTTCTTTTTGGATCATCCTTTGAAAGAGAATTGGCAGAAAAACTGGAAATCCCTCTGGTACGGTTTGACTATCCGGTGTTTGACCGGCTGAGTCTGTCAGGGCGGTGTTATGTGGGAGAAGAAGGCAGTCTCTGCCTTGTGGAAGATATTTTGAATGAGATTATGGCAGCGAGAAACCGGAAAGGAGCATTGTACCAGTGAAAAAAATCTGTATTTATGGAAAAGGCGGGATTGGAAAATCCACAACGGTAGCAAACGTGGCAGCTGCCATGGCAGAAAAAGGACTGAAAGTGGCTGTGGTGGGTTGTGATCCCAAAGCAGATTCTACCAGATGCCTGATGGGAAGAAAGATTCCCTCCGTGCTGGAAGCCCTGCGGGATGAGAACGGAGAAAACGTGGTCTATTACGGTTACAAGGACATTCTCTGCGTAGAATCCGGAGGCCCGGAGCCGGGAACCGGCTGTGCGGGAAGAGGGATTGCGGCAGCCCTGCGGGAGATCCAGAGCCGGAATCTTCTGGAAGACCGGGATGTGGTGCTGTACGATGTATTGGGGGATGTGGTGTGCGGAGGATTCAGTATGCCTCTCCGGGAAGACATTGCAGATGACGTGTATCTGGTGACCACTGCAGATTTTATGGCCCTTTATGCAGCCAACAACATCTGCAGGGGAATCAAAAAATATGCAGAGACCGGAAACATCCGCCTGGCAGGCATGATTTACAACGGACGCAGCGGACGGGATGACCTGCCGGCAGTGAGCCGACTGGCAGAAGCCATCGGAACTGGAATTGTGGGCACCATTCCCATGAGCAGCCTGATCGGAGAAGCAGAGCTGGAGCGGAAAACGGTGGTGGAAGCCTATCCGGACAGCGAAGCTGCCGAAAGCTTCCGCCAGATTGCAGAAAAAATGCTGGCAAATACCAGCCGCTGTATTCCAAGTCCGATGACGGATGAGGAGGTGGAGGCTCTGTGCCGTTAGATCACCCTTGTTTTAATGCCAAAGCCCACCGGACCACAGGCAGAATCCACCTTGCAGTGGCGCCAAAATGCAACATTCAGTGCCGCTACTGCGACCGGAAATACGACTGTGCCAATGAGTCCAGGCCGGGGGTAACCTCTGCAGTGCTGACACCGGATCAGGCAATGGTTCATCTGGAAGAAATGCTGACAAAAGAGCCAAGAATCCGGGTGGCAGGCATTGCAGGACCTGGGGAGCCCCTGTACAATCCGGAAACCTTTGAAACCTTCCGCAGAATCCGGAAAGCATTTCCAGACTTGATTTTGTGTGTCAGCACCAACGGACTTCTGCTTCCTGAAAAATTGGAAGAGCTGGTGGAGTGCGGGATTTCCACACTGACAGTGACCATGAATACCCTGCACACAGAGACAGCAGAGAACATTTATCATTTTCCGGGAACCGGTGCGGAAAAGTTTTTAAAAGCCCAGCAGGAGGGTGTCCATGCTGCCTGTGCATCCGGACTTACAGTAAAAATCAATACGGTTCTGATTCCCGGAATCAATGAAACCGAAGTGGAAGAGATTGCCAAATTTGGAAAGCAGGCAGGAGCAGCGGTGATGAATCTTATGCCCTTGATTCCCTGTGGAGAAATGAAAGAAAACTGTTCCCCTTCTCCGGAAATAATCCATCAGTGCCGCAGACAGGCCGGAATTCATCTGCCTCAGTTTTACCACTGCAGACAGTGCCGGGCGGATGCGTGCGGGGTGCCGGGGGAAGAAGCGCCGCATAAATAGCATAGAAAAAACAGGCAGATGCCGCAGACTTTACAAAGAGCCTGCGGTATTTTTAATAAGAAAATAGAATGGTAAATATAAAAATTTACATAAACATTTAAAGGAAAGTTTATGTAAGAAGAAAAATATAGCCGAAACACCTGGAATTATGCACAATAAGAGAAGAAAATTGTGGACAAGTCATACAAAATCCATACTCTGCGGTTGAAAAATTTAAATTGTATGCTAAGGTAGAACTAAACGCAAGTGAACGTGATGATAAAAATTTAGGAGGAAATAAAATGAGCACATGTAAATATCCGGTTTCCGTAGAAAAATGGGATGTTTTTGAAGTAGAAATGCCTGGAAAATCAACAGGAAATCCTTTTACCGATTATACCATTCAGGGAACGTTCAGCAGCAAGAGTGAAACCAAAACTGTGGACGGTTTTTATGACGGAGATGGTGTGTACCGTGTACGTTTTATGCCGTCTTTTGAAGAAACCTATACATTTACCGTAAAGGGAAGCTTCTCTGACGAGACCTTTACCGGCAGCTTTCAGGCCACAGCGCCTTCCGAAGGCAACCATGGCCCGGTGAGAGTGTCATATACCTATCATTTTGCATACGAAGATGGAAAACCCTATTATTCTCTGGGAACCACCTGCTATGTATGGGAGCTGCAGTCCGAAGAGCTGCAGGAACAGACCCTGAAAACACTGGCAGAAGGACCGTTTAACAAGATCCGTTTCTGCATCTTCCCGAAGCATTATGTTTACAATTTCCACGATCCTATCAGTTTCCCTTATGAAGGCACTCCCATGGATAGTTCTGTGCTGACAAAGCAGAACTTTAATGATTACGTAGGATGCCCGGAAGGAAACAACTTTGACTACACCAGATTCAATCCAAAACATTTCCAGCACATTGAAAAGAGAATCGGTGACCTGATGCACCTGGGCATTCAGGCAGACCTGATTGTGATGCACCCCTATGACCGATGGGGATTCAGCGAAATGAGCGCCGAGTGCGATGACCTGTACTGGAAGTATGTGATTGCTCGTTTCAGCGCATACCGGAATGTATGGTGGTCACTGGCAAATGAATATGATCTGATGAAGAAGAAAACTCTGGCAGACTGGGAGCGGTACGCAAAGATTATCTGCGAAAAAGACGCTTACAATCATCTGCGTTCCATTCACAACTGCTTTACTTTCTATGATCACAGCAGACCCTGGGTGACACACTGCAGCATCCAGAGACAGGATATTTACAAGACAGCTGAGCTGGTAAATGAATTGAGAGAGCGTTATCACAAACCAGTGGTGCTGGATGAGATTGCTTATGAAGGAAATATCCAGTATGGCTGGGGAAATATCAGCGGCCAGGAAATGACTAGACGTTTCTGGGAGGCATTCTGCCGCGGCGGTTATCCAGGACATGGCGAGACCTATATGAATCCGGATGACATCTTATGGTGGTCCCACGGCGGCGTTCTTCACGGAGACAGCCCTGCCAGAATCAAGTTTCTGCAGAAAATTATGGAAGAAACACCGGCTCCGGGCTTAAAGCCCATCAAAGGCGGATTCGATGAAGTGATTGGAACCGTAGATGGACTAAAGCAGCCATATTATATCTATTATTACAGCTTTATGCGTCCTTCTTTCCGGAAATTCCACATTGATGATGAGACAGAATTTAAGGTAGAAGTGATTGATACCTGGAATATGACCATTGAAGACCGTGGAACCTTTAAGGGAGAATTTACCATTGACCTGCCAGGCAGAGAGTATATGGCGATTCGTCTGCGCAAAGCAGAATAAAAAATAAGAAAAAACGACCGGCTTATTGTCAGGAAAACAGGCGGAGATTTTATGAAAATAAAAGCAGTAGATGTAGCGAGAAAATTAAATATATCAAAGGCAACGGTGTCCCTTGCCCTGAATAATAAGCCGGGAGTGAGTCAGCAGACAAAAGAGGCGGTTCTGCGCTGTATCGAGGAAATGGAGCAGGAGGGCGCCGTGCCGTCCGGGCAGTCCCAATATTCAGAAACAAAAAGATATACGCCGCCAATATCGGAACGGTATTCAACGGTGCGGAAACAGATGATTAAAATTATCATTCCCAATAAATGGCGGGCAATTATACAGAATAAAGATCTGGATTTGATGCGGGAAAGCCTGCTGGTTTATGACCGGGAAGCGGCCAGAATTGGCTGTGTGATCGGAATGTCTTATATCGAGATGGGTACAGAGGATATTCCCAGGATCATTGAAGATTCAAATTCCAAAGAAGTTGCCGGCGTGATTTTGTATGCAACAGATTTGAAAGAGGAAGAAATAGAAATATTTAAAGAAATCCGAAAGCCCATGGTCATTTACGACAATGAGGTGGAATCCGGCTGGAGCTGCGTCAATGCAGACAATGCAGGAGCGGCAGGAAGGGCAGTGGATCTGCTGGCGGCAAGAGGCTGCAAAACCATTCAGTATATCTGTGCAGATCTGGATATTTACAATTTTCGGAAAAGAAGGGAAGGCTTCCTGGAAGGAATGCGGAAAAATCATCTGGAAATAAAGGAAAATTCCATTCTGCAGCTGGAAAATGTCTATTCAGATATCAAAAATTATCTTCATCCTGGAAATCTGCCGGATGCGTTGATTATGGAAGAGTATCATGTTTCCCTGAAAATCATGCAGGCACTGACGGATATGGGACTTCATGTCCCCAAGGACATTTCTCTGGTAGGAATTGATGAACTGCCGGAATACTGGATGCGGGATGAATACAGGCTGACGACGCTGAAAATAGAACACGCCCAGCGTGCCAGGGCGGCCATCCAGCTTTTAGAGCAGGAAATCCAGGGCACACTGACAGCAAAATTCAAGCTGTTTTCCGAATGCTTCCTGAATATGGGAAACAGTATTCGTTGAAAAAGAATAGAAACAATCCCGGAAGAGGGCTGAGATTCTTCCGGGATTATTTTTTTAACACGCTCTAGGGACAATTACATCCCAAGGACCATATTGTCAACAGCGTTGATGACATTTAAGAAAAATTCTTCTGCACCGCAGCACTCCAATGCCAGATAAAGAACACTGTCTCCGGCATCCAGATCATACTTGTCATTGATTTCCTGGGCAAGGGTGTTTCCGTTGTAATCGCCGGTTTCCAACTGCATGGCGCGGAAAGCCTCTAACAGCCGGTCAGCAAGCGCAATCCGCTCATCATCGGTACGGTCTCCATACCAGTCATTTTTGTAGTAAATAGCGGCATCAAAGAGCTGGTAATCAAGGATAAAAGCGGCTTCCTCATTGCGGTGGTATTCGTTAAGCATGTAAGCGGTGGCTGCCTGGGAGATACAGGATTTGTAAATATCCAGGTCAGCGCCGATGTAAAAGGCTGCCAGGTCAAAAATGCTGGCGGAGAATCCGGACTCATAATAAAACGTAATGTTTTCGGAAAGCTCTTCCGGGGAAATGGCGTCGTTGTCCTTAGTTTCCTCAAAGAAGGAAAGCAGATCCGCACATAAAGCAACCCGGTCTTCTTCCAGCACATCTGAGTCCATCCAGGTGGATTTTCCGGCAAGAAGTGTAAGGGATGTGTTGGTTTCGTACAGCTGTTCAATGAGAAATGCTTCGTAGTCCGAATAAATAGAATTGGATTCGGACTCCAGCTCGGTTTCAGATGCCCAATCTGTTTCAGAACGCATCAGGAGACTGGAAGGTGCTTTCGGTTCTTCCTCAGCAGCGGCAGGAAGGGACACTGCAAAGGAAATGGCCAGTAAAGCTGCAGATACAGATCTCCATGTTCTGTTCAAAAATTTCTTGTTCATAAAACCCCTCCTTCGTACATTTTCTTCATTATATGAGAAAAAGGTGAGAAAGGCGATTAACCCTTGGTTAGTCATTGTGTTTCCACGCATTTTTTCTTATAATAGATGATGTTGGGGTTGAAAGATGCCTTACGGATTGTTCCGTACTTCGTACTTCCACATCTCCGTTGCCACTTCGGTCGGTGCTAAACGTGTGCCACTGGCACACAGCACCCTGCCCAATATTCGCATATCGTGAAGCTGACGCTCCACTTTTATGTCTACGCTCCGCTTCGGTCGGTGCAAAACGAACATCCACTGGATGTTCTGCACCATATCGGGCGGGTCACTAAGCCTTAAAACCACTCCTGTGCAAGCACATCGTGGTTTCAGACTTTTGACCCTGGCATCAATAGATTCAGAAGATCCACCGGCCCGGACGGGCGGCGGGGAAATGGGGAACCATCATGAACAGGAAGACAGGCAGTGAAAATAAAATTTATCTTTCTTCCAGACTGAAAAAAGAGCTGGATGAGATTTCCGGGTACGCCGTAACCGCGGTGACGGCACCCATGGGATATGGAAAAAGCACGGCGGTGGGAATTTTTCTGCAGAAAGTGGAACAGGAAGGTACCATTGTCATGCGGCAGAGCATTTACGGAGTAGGGGAAACGCTTTTCTGGAACGGCTTTGTCAGAATGTTTGGAGAAACCCAAATTTATCCGGAACTAAAAGAACTGGCATTTCCAAAGGACGAAAACGCAAGGGCATTTTTCCCGGAACTGCTGGAAAATTCTATAGAAAAAGATGCCGCAGAAGCGTATTGCTTCATTGATGACCTTCATCTGGTGCAGTCAAAAGAAGTCATGGAGTTTTTGAACTGGCTGATCCGGTATCTTCCGGAAAATCTGCATCTGATTCTCGCCAGCAGAAACCGGATTTTTTCAGACGGAGAAAAACTAAGGCTGGGAAGAAGAATCAAAGAAATCGGAGCGGATGTCCTGCGTCTTGAGAAAAAAGATGTGGAAAGCTACAGCCGCAGTCTTGGAATCCGACTTTCCGGAGGGGAGATCGACATTTTGGACCGGTGCTGCGAAGGCTGGTTTTCCGCAGTGTATCTGAATCTCATTGCCTATGAATCCAGAAAACAGTTTATGCTGGACGGCACCAGCATTTATCAGATGATTTTTGAAATTCTGGTAGAACCACTTCCAGAGGAAGAAAAACGCCTGCTGACGATTCTTGGAATGGCGGATGAATTTACCATAGAACAGGCTGTGGCGCTGTGGGGAGATCCTTTGGCCAGGCAGCTGTTGAAAAATCTGGTGGAAAAAAATGCCTTTATCAGTGAAATTCCGGAGTACGGTACACTGCGCTGCCACCATATGCTGAAAGTATGTACCGAGAAAATGTTTGAAGAACTTCCAGAGGAAGAACGGCGGATTTATGAGAAGCGGATGGGCAGCTGGTATCACAGGCAAAAGCAGTACCCAAAGGCGCTGTACTGGTTTTCTCAAGCAGAAGATTATGAAGCCCTTCTGGGTGTGCTGGAAGAAGACCGGGGCTATGCTTTGGATGCAAAAGATGTGAGAAATGTCCTGAAATGGTCAAAAAACTGTCCAGTGGAAATCCTGAACCGGCATCCTCAGGCAATCCTGATTTTCATGAGACGGCTGTATACGTTTCAGAAGATTCCGGAAATGATGAAGATGCGCGGCCTGTTTTTGGAATGTTTGGAACATAACAGAAGTCTTTCTGAGCAGGAAAAGAACAATCTCCTTGGAGAGAGTGAGATTGTGATGAGCTTTTTAAAATACAATGACATCATGGGCATGAGCCTTCATCACCGGAAAGCCTGTGAACTGATGAGTACGTCAAGTGCCACTATGGGCGGCTCCGGCTCCTGGAGTTTCGGCTCGCCGTCGGTACTGATGATGTATTACCGGGAACCGGCCAGTCTGGACAAAACCGTGGCTCTTATGAAAGAATGTATGCCCTGGTATTACCGGCTGACAGACGGCCATGGATACGGGGCGGAAGCGTTGACGGAGGCGGAAGCGTTTCTGATGAGAGGGCAGTTCGAAAAAATGGAGATTCCGCTGCGGCGTGCCGAAGAAATGGGAAAGGAAAAGAAGCAGTGGGGAATGCTGCTGTGCAAGACTATGCTGGAAATGCGGCTGGCGCTGTTCACAGGAGACTGGAAAACGATTCTGCGCCTGGAAGAGGAGCAGAGAATGGTGCTGAAACGGGAAGGGCAGAGTATGTATTTAAATTCCCTTGATCTGTGTATGGCGTTTCTGTGCGCTGTGACGGAGTGTCCGGAAGAGGTTCCAGGGTGGATTGCAAGAGGCGAGATGGAAAGCGCGCTGGTTTTGTTTCCAGCAGTTCCCATTATGTATGCCATTTACGGACAGGTTCTTCTGGCGCAGAAAAAATATGGGACACTTCTTGCCAGGAAAGAGGAGATGCGGGCCAGATACCGGGTGTTTCCCAACCTTTTAAGCGAACTGTATCTGGAGATTCAGACGGCAGGAGCCTGTTGGCAGCTGGGAGAAATGCAGGAGGCGCAGGAAGCAATGAAAAGGGCGTATGCTATTGGAGGGGAAGATGAGATCTGTCTGCCCTTTGCAGAAAACTGGAAATGGATTCAAAAGCCGCTGGAAGCCTGCACAGACAGGAAAATGCAGCCGTTCATTCAAAAGATAAAAACGTTGGGAGAACTTCTGGAGAAACGAAAAGAACAGATCCAGAAAGACAACAGCCAAAATGGACTTTCAGATACGGAACAGCAGATTGCCAGGCTGGCCGCAAGGCGGATGAGCAACCGGGAAATCGGGGAACAGCTGGGATTTTCCGAAGGGACGGTTAAACAGTATCTGAACCGGATTTATGGAAAACTGGGTCTGGAGGGAAACGCCGCAGACAAACGCAGAAGGCTGAAATCAAAATTGATTCACTGGACCAATTATTGATATGCTTGGCAAGAAAAATTATTCCGTCCGGCTTTTGATGACCGGACGGAATAAAGGGACAAAAAGAAACTAGAGCGTGTTTGAAAAATCATTCCTGTAATCTGCACGCCCCACTTTGGTAAGATTTTGCCCTCATTCGGTTGACGTAGCCCGCTACGCCGCCCTCATTCAGACAAAATCTTCCACAAATTGTGACGTACATCTTACAGAAAGCATTTTTCAACGCGCTCTAGGAAGCGCTGAGCACTTTGTAAGTAATGTGCTCCAGCGGAGACTCCGTGATGACGGTGGCAGTAAAGGTAACGATCTGCCCTCGTTTGACCGGATCCAGGGTTTTGAGAACGCCGGTGACAGTTTCATCAGCCATTCCGGTGTAGCGGATGCGGATCTGCTTCAGGGATTTTGAAGAGTAGTTGGCTACCTGGAAGGTCAGTTTATTTTTTCTGGTAGAAGGATAATACACACTTTTTACTGGGATGACCAGCACATCCGACAGTGAGAATTTCTTCTTGGTAGTTTTCGGTTTTGTTAAAGTGACAGACACGGTCTTTTTTGCACCGGAGTTAAAGTATACGGTAAGTTTGTCTTTGACAGTCTTTCCGGAAAAATTCCGTGCTGTCAGAGAAGCATTGCGCCCGTCCGCCAGGATTTTTGGCTTTACATAGCTGTAAGAACTGACGATTTTGGTCATAACGATTCCAGAAGAGGAATTTTCGCAGGTGAGAAGGGCAGTCTGCCCTTTTTCAATGGAAATCTTTTTCACAAGTCTGGCGGTGCCGGCGTTTACCCGCACGCGGATGGAAAATTTTTTCGAGCCGCATTTTACAGTTAGGCTGGAGAAACCGCTTTTTAGGGCATGGATATAATAAATGCCGTTTTCTTTTGAAACCTTTGCTACAGAAGGATTGCTGGAAGTTACGGTAAATTTTGGCCGCCCATAGGCATTGATGACATGGTAAATGCTGGTTTTGGAGCCTTTTACACAGCTTATGGAGGAAACAATCCGTTCTACAGAAGAAGCTTTTACCGTGCATTTCATGGAAACCTTGCTTCCATATTTATTTTGGAATGTAATGGTGCAGGAGCCGGGTTTCTTTGCAATCAGTTTTAAACTGGATACAGAAACGATCTCCGGATGATCGGATTTTGTGGTAATTCCAGAGGAACCCGTATACATATCCTGGGATTCTTTTTCTGTGGAGGCAAGATCAGAGATAAAAACTTCGTCTCCCGGATAAAGAGAAAGCCGGTTCTTTTTCAGCTTAACCTTTGGAATGCTTCCACTTTCCAGATAGATCTTGACTGTAACTTTATAAGAAACCCGGACAATGACGGATGCATCCTCTGAAAAAATAGAAGAGAGATCCCAGGTATCCGGTAAAGATACCGTAAAGTCATTGGCAAATTCCAGATTGCTGGCATAAAGATCCGAAGAGGAGCTAAAAAGATAAGAAGCGCCGCCGTTTGCATCTCTTTCCGGGGTCAGATCCTCAAAAGGGGAATAGATCGTGGTATTTGCGGTGATCTGCTTTTTGACAGAGTTTTTATTGGTATAATCGATACCGTCTGCACGAATACTGTGATAGGTAGGAACAGCCTTGATGTCTACACGGTAACTGTTAAAGGGAAAGTTCAGTCCGCTGGAAAAATCCTGAGTCATCCGAAACTCCAATTCATATTCGTCTGCTTCGGAGAGATCTGCATAAAAAATCTTTGTCTGTGTCTGATAGGTCTTTAAAGGCGTTTCTTCGGCAGAAGCAGAAAACGGCGGATGATACAGCCAGCCGGATAAAACAAGAAGGACAAGAAAAAGAAGTGATGCCAGACTGCGGCATCGCAGGCGGTGGTATTTTTTGTACATAGGCAGCCATCCTTTCTAAAATGATATTGACCGGATGCCGTGGGGCATCTTTACTCTTGCTTTTATTATAGAAGAAATGGTGAAGAGCAGGAATTAACCATAGGTTAGCGCGTGTTTGAAAAATTATTCCTGCAATCTGTACGCCCTACTTTGTGTGAGAGTTTGCCCTCATTCGGTTGACGCAGCCCGCTGCTTGAGGAGCTTATCATGATTGCCCGGAATTTTTATGGAAAAAGTAATAAAAAGTAGTTGACAAACAACGGTTTGTTAAGTATAATAAATCATGCGTCACGGATAAGTGATGCTTATATCAGAAAAAGTAAACAGCCTGGAGAAGTACTCAAGTGGCTGAAGAGGCGCCCCTGCTAAGGGTGTAGACCGTTTGCGCGGTGCGAGGGTTCAAATCCCTCCTTCTCCGTTCTTTACTTTTTGAAAAAAGTTTTGAATTGAAAAGAAATGAAAAAAGTTCTTGACAGATGGAAAACTTATTGATATAATAACAAAGCTGATTGAGTGACATGAAAAACTGCTTCAAAAAAACTTGAAAAAAGTTCTTGACAAACAGAAAGACATGTGATAAGATATCAGAGTTGCTTCTAAAAAAACACAGAGACAACAAACAAAGAACTTTGATAACTGAACAGTGACATATCCTTGAACAATTCGAAAAAGAATAGTTCT
>CAJMON010000047.1 GCA_905214955.1 uncultured bacterium | reverse complement strand
CGATTTTGTTGAAACTGAAAAACTCTACAAAGTGCGTAAATTCAAGGATTTCTAGATATCTTTCCTTTGTAGTCCCACCACAGTCTCCACATGTTCCGTGTGTGGGAACAGATCAAAAGGCCATGCCCCCTCCGCTTTGTAGCCATTTTGGCACAGGTATTTCAAATCTCTTGCCTGGGTCTGGGGATTGCAGGAAATGTACACCACTCTCTTCGGTGCCAGGCGTACCACAGAAGATAAAAATGCTTCATCACTGCCGCTTCTTGGCGGGTCCATAAAGACTACATCTGCTTTTTCTCCTGCTTCCGCCATGTCTACCATAAACTGGCCTGCATCTGCGCAGTAAAAGCGGATATTTTTTGCCTGATTCTGTCTGGCATTGGTGACAGCATCCCGCACTGCATCCCGGTTTAATTCTACGCCAATCACTTCTCCTGCTTTTTCGGAAGCAATGAGCCCGATGGTTCCAATTCCGCAGTAAGCGTCAATCACCCGCTCTTTTCCTGTCAGGCCTGCCAGTTCAATGGCCTTTTTGTACAGAAGTTCTGTCTGCACCGGATTGATCTGGTAAAAAGATTTTGCGGAGATCCGGAACCGACAGCCGCAGAGAATGTCTTCAATCCAGCCTTTTCCGTAAAGGACATGCTCTTTGTCTCCAAGAACCATACTGGTGCCTCTGCCATTTACATTCTGAATCACGGTAGTGATCTCTGGATGCTTTGCACGGAGTGCTTTTACAAAATTGTTTTTAGATGGAAATACCGGAGAGGCCGTTACCAGCACCACCATAATTTCGTTGGTGGAAAATCCCCGTTTTACCAGCACATGACGCAGCAGGCCATAGCCAGTATCTTCATCGTACACGGAAATTTTAAAGGATTTCAGCATTCCCCGGATGGTACCGATGATCTCATCTGCCTTTTCATCCTCAATCATGCAGAACTCCACCGGCACCACCTTATGGGTTCCCTGCTCATAAACACCGGAAATGGGATTGTTTTTCCGATCCCGGTCAAAGACGGCATGGACTTTATTCCGGTAATGAAACGGCTCTTTCATTCCGGTAATTCCATGGACTGTGCAGAAATCCCGAAGCAGTTTTTTGACCTGCAGCTGTTTTCTGGAAAGCTGCTCCGCATAAGGGATTCCCTGATACTGACATCCTCCACACTTTTTGGCGTAGGGACATCCATCTTTCTTTACTGATTTTTGTTTCTGTTCTGTTTTCATGTGTATTCCTTTCTGTCTGCAGCATGGAAAAGAGGAGACCCTCTGCGAAAACCCTGCAGTGAATCCCCTCTCCTGATCGGCTGCGCCTAATCTTTCATTTTCTCTGTTTTATGAAACGGTAATCTGATGATCTACCATATACTGCATAATAATCAGCTGCAGCTGCTGGCTCATGGCAGTACCTACTTCTGTCAGTTCTTCTTCTGATGCACTCATCAGATTCAGGGCGGTCTGCAGATTTCCGTCAAAGGTCAGTTCGGACACCAGATCTCCACCGTAAACGGCTCCTTCAAGTTCGATATACTGATCGTCAGAAGAAATCTTTAAGCTGTCGCATGACAGTGTCCAGGTGCCGTCTTTCTCTCCCACGTTTCCATCTGCATCCACCTGGAACAGATCATATCCATCCTGGCTCATGCTGAAGGTTACGCTGTAGTCTCCGGACTCGGAATCATAAGAGCTGTCCCAGTCTGCTCCAACTACAGAATACTCAGCATAAGAATCTGGAAAATCATCCTCGGTTTCGATCTCTGCGCCAAGGAACTCCGTCTCATCTACAGTTTCTGTTTCTACTGTTTCGGTTTCTGCAATTTCAGTCTCGACCGCATCTGTCTCGGTCTCATCTGCATCCTGTACCAGGATGGATGTGGGGCCGTCACTTCCACCAATTGCTTGTATTTCCATCGGTGCCTGGGTTCCGGTCTCCATCGTTGAGGAAACATGAACGTTTGTTATGGAACCATCATGTTCTGCCTCTCTCTCTATGAAGAAGTTTATACTGGTCTGATCTGTAGAATAGCTGTACTGGAAATCAAAGTTTTCTCCGATTTCTTCACCGCCCTTGTTTTCTACGCTCATCAGAAAGTAATCCATCTCATCGCTCTGGTCCATGGAAAGATACCATGCGGCTGTCTCTCCGTCCGGAGTGGTATACTCGGCAAAATAAATGTTTCCGAAGCTGTCTTCCAGTGCATTGTGAATTTCTTCTTTAATCTGGTCTTCATCTTCCAACTGGCCGTTTGTCAGCTGATCCAACAGGTCTTTGCAGGTCTCATCCTGGAAAGCAAATTCTACTGTGGCATCTGCCACGTCTATTGCGGAATCTTTGGGGATCGTGATCATGGTTCCCTGGCAGGTAACGTATTCTCCATTGATGGAATAATCCCTTTCGCCGTAATCCTGGGTTTCTATAGAATCCGCAAGGCCAGACAGGGCATCCGAGCAGTATTTCTCGTAACGCTCTAACAGGGCCGTGTAGTCAATTCCTTCAAACATCTCCACAATATCGTCTATATTGGGTGTTTCAGAAGATTCTGCCGGTGCTTCTGTTTCCTCACCGTCTGTTTCAGCTTCCGTGGTGTCTTCTCCAAAACCGCTCACTTCTGTATCCAGAACTGCATTGTCATTCAGCCATTTTTCCACATCCGCCAATGTGACGGAAAATGTCTTGTTGGTCAGTTCCGGAACCGTCATGTAAATAGTTCCGTCTTTTACGTAAAGATTTCCTGTGAGAAGCGCCTTGTCTCCATCAGAAACCTGTGCCTCTACTTTTCCTTCCTCTCCTTTGGAAAGAAATTTCAAAGCACCTTTTAAAGCCGTGTAAGCTTCTACTTCCGGAATGTTGGTAGACTTTAAGCCAAGCCAGAAGCCTGCTTCCACATTTTCCTGCTGCATGGATGCTTCTTCTGCATACACCTGCGGTGCTGTCAGAGCACACGCCATCAGAACAGCTGCTGCAGATCTGAAAATTCTTTTTCTCTTCATATAACTTCCCTCCTATGAAATGTCCCTATCGATACTTACAGTATAGCCGATTCTGTCTCATAACACAACAAAAAAAGATGCAGTTTTTCCTTCTTGAGAAAATCTGCACCGTAATCTTTTTTGTGTGATTTTATATTTAATCCGCGCGCCTTGCTTCGAACTCCCACCACGGACGTTACCTCTACAGTTAGCTCGGTCCAGGCTGCCTCACGGCACACAGAAGATTCTGCTTAGTGCTGCTGCATTCCTGCCCTGACACGGTTCACAGAGTTCTGTTGCGTAAGACCCAGACTTCAACACCACTTATAAAGGGCAGACCCCGCAGTGAAAAGCCCTCGGTTCGGCATGACCCCTGCTGTAGCGGATTGCAGGTTCAGGGCACCGCTATCTCCCCGGCTGCGCGGAAGTTTTATGACTTAGTCGTACTTGTACTACTATACCTTGAATCTCTTTGTTTGTCAACTGTTTTGTCTTTCAGAACGTTCATTCCTGCTGCGAGTTTTTCTCTGTTTCTGCTTCCAGCTTTGCCCGCTCTTCTTTTTCCTGTTTCTTCCGTACCCGCAGGTTTCGGAAAAATTCAGACAACATGTTACTGCACTCTTCTGTCAGCACCCCTTCTGTCAGTTCCACTTGATGATTGAATTCTGCCATCTGAAGCAGGTTGAGCACTGAACCGGCACATCCGGCTTTTGGATTGCGGCTTCCAATGACAACCCTTGTTACTCTTGCCTGTACAATAGCTCCTGCACACATCTGGCAGGGTTCCAGAGTAATGTACATCGTACACCCTTCCAGACGCCAGTCCCCCAGTTTTCTGCTGGCTTTTCGGATGGCATTTAATTCTGCATGGGACAGGGTGTTTTTGTCTGTATTCCGTCTGTTATATCCCCGTGCAATAATTCTGCCATCATAAACAATCACGCAGCCAATAGGAACTTCATCCAGAGCCTCTGCTTTTCTTGCCTGCCGTATGGCTTCTTTCATATATCTTTCGTCTTCTGTCATGCTTTCCTCATTTCCACAGTACATCCGCCTGTTTTTCCCACTGTCCTAGAGCGTGTTTGAAAAATGCTTTCTGTAAGATGTACATCACAATTTGTGAAAGATTTTGTCTGAATGAGGGCTGCGTCAACCGAATGAGGGCAAAATCTCACGCAAAGTAGGGCGTGCAGACTGCAGGAATGATTTTTCAAACACGCTCTAGATTATAACCAGATTGTATCCAAAACACAAGTGGGGTATAATAAGCAAAAACAATACTGGAGGATGTTTCTTATGATTATACACGGCCTGCAAAAACTGACGCTTCTTGACTATCCTGGCAAAGTAGCCGCCACGCTTTTTCTTGGGGGCTGCAATTTCCGCTGTCCTTTCTGCCAAAATTCCGGCCTTGTCCTGTCTCCAAATGAGGAGGGCGTGATTCCCACAGAGGAAGTCCTGAAATTTCTGAAAAAACGCCAGGGCATCTTAGACGGCATCTGCATCACCGGCGGAGAACCCACCCTTTCTCCGGATCTGAAAACATTTATCCAGGAAGTCCATTCCATGGGATACCTGGTCAAGCTGGATACAAACGGAACGAACCCTCAGCTTTTAAAGAAACTGATGGAAGAAGGACTGCTGGACTACATTGCCATGGACATCAAGTCTTCCCGCAAAGGATACGCCCGCTGTGCAGGCCTTGCCGTTTTTCCGGAAGCCGCACAGCAGCAGCTTCTTGCAAAGACTTTTCAGTCGGCGAAACTTCTCATGGAAGGCCGCATTCCCTTTGAATTTCGCACAACGGTTGTCAAAGAGCTTCACGATGCTTCGGATTTTAAAGATATCAGCCTTTGGCTTGCCGGATGTCCTGCCTATTATCTCCAGGCTTACCGGGATTCCGACCAGGTTCTGTGCCCGGAAACCTTTCACAGTTACACCCGGCCGGAACTGGAAGTTTTTCGCCAGATACTTAAGAAAACCATTTCGGTGGTGGAAATCCGCGGCCTGGATACCTGACACCTCTTTACAGCACTTTACAACACTTCCCGGCACCAGTAGCCAAATCTTGTCCTGGCATTTTCAGAAGCCGCCTTCAAAAATACGCCAAACCCGTAGGCAGAGGCGGTTCTGGCTTCTCTGGGATCATACCTCCCTGGAATGCCAAGCAGCACGGTTCCATCTTTTTTCTGGATCAACAGCAGATGCTGGTAGCTGCCATACGCCCGCAGCAGAAACCGGTTTCTCCCAAGGCACCAGTACGGCTGGCGCAGGGCTGTCAGGTCTCTGGGGCTGATTTCAATGCAGTCCTGAATGTCTGGCAGGGCAAAGGGCCTTCGGTGGGCATAATTTCTGGACAGGCATTCCCACCGGTAATCCAGGCCGCAGGGACAGTAGCGGATCTGCGGGCACAGCGATGCTGGAAGAGCGCACACTGTTTCCTGGGCCGCCATGCCGGATTTCTTTTTCTGCCCACCAGATTCTTTCTGATCTTTTTCCAGTTCTTCTGAGACTTCATTTTCTTCTGAAACGCTCTCTGGCTCTGCTGAAATCTGTTTTTCTGTCGAAACGCTCTCCGGCTGCGCTGATGCCTCACTCTCTTCCAAAGCGCTCTCTGGTTCTGCTGAAATCTGTTTTTCTGTCGAAATGCTCTCCAGCTGCGCTAGTGCCTCACTCTCTTCCAAAGCGCTCTCTGGTTCTGCTGAAATCTGTTTTTCTGTCGAAATGCTCTCCAGCTGCGCTGATACCTCACTCTCTTCCAAAGCGCTCTCTGGCTCCGCTGATACTTCATTTTCCTCTGAAACGATCTCCGGCTCGGCAGCGACTGCTGGCTGCTCTGACGTTTCTTGGCTTTCCTCTGAATCTGCTTCCGGCTCCAGCACCAGCTTCTGGGTCTCCACACCGAAATCATCCCACACGGTTATGTAATCTGCCGGCCCTTCCCCTTTTAGCCAGAGTCCGGAAAGTTCTTCCAGCCTGATGCTGCTGCCTCCCATCTGCTGCCTTTCTGCGGCAATCACCCCTTCCGCGCTTCCCTGTTCTACCGGAATTCTTCCAAGAAAAATCCCCTGAAGGATTCCGCCCTGACGCACAAATCCATACACGTCCAGAGCCGTCTCCTCCTGGGGAAGTTTCTGAAGGCCAAACTGCATTCTGCAGTCCCGGCCTCTGGCTTCAATTTTCACAAAGCCGGTATTCTGTTCTTTTTTTCCGTTTGGATAACTGTATACATAAGAAAGAAAACGTCTGTACTCTGCCACCTTCTGATCCTCCCATTCTGGCTTTTTCTGTATTCTTTCCACCAGTTTATTCAGATCCTGGGAGACTTATGCACATTTTTTTCTTCTTATCCCCACACTTTTGTTCTTTCTCCTGCTTTCAGAACCACTTCCTGTTTCTTCCGTCCCTTGGCCACAACAAAGGAACCGCTTTCTTTGGCTGTCATCCAGGCTTCGCATGTTCTTCCCTTCCAGATGATCTCCACCCTTGCACCGCCTCTTGCCCTCAGGCCGGATACATGGCCGCTCTTCCATGCCTTTGGCAGGCAGGGCAGAAGACGGATAACTCCATTGTGGCTCTGGAGAAGCATTTCCGCGATACAGCTGGTAAGTCCGGTATTTCCATCCATCTCATACACATTGTCAAAAGAACCAGCACCTCTGGTAGGCGGATGAATGATAAAATCATTGGGCTCCAGCAGCTTATCCAGCATCGCGCAGATGTGGTGCCATGCTTTTTCCGGATGGCGCAGTCTGGCTTCATACAGCATCAGCATGGATCTTGCCCAGCCGGTATCCTCCCAGTTTTCTTCCGGGGTCAGTTTTGCCTCGATGGCAGTCTCAGCTGCCTTTGCCAGCTTCCGTCTTTCCGGTGTGATCTGTGCAAAGGGGAACAGCCCCAAAAGATGACTGGTGTGACGGTGCTGGAGATCCGCAGACGGATATTTGTGGCTCCATTCCGCAATTCTGCCGTCCTCTGTGATCCGGTAGGGAAGCAGTTTTTTCAAATCTTTCGCTGCTGTTTTCACCAGATCGCTGTCTTTTCCAAGGATTTTGGAAGCTTCCACATAAATCTGGAACAGTTCCCGGATCATCAAAATCTCATAGGTACAGCCATTGCTGATCTGATATTTCTTTCCATCTTTTACGAAAGTATTTTCCGGAGAAATGGACGGGCCGCAGGTCAGGAAGCCATTTTCATCCTCAAAAACATATCCCTCAAAGAATTCCACCGCGCCTTCCAGAAGGGGATAGCATTCTTTTTCCAGGAATTCTCTGTCTCTGGTAAATGCGTAATGCTCCCACATATGGGTCAGAATCCACACGCCTCCTGTGGGGCAGGGCGCAATGGGAGATGCCCAGTAAGGCGCTGCAAATCCCCAGGCATTGGATACCAGCTCCCCAACCCAGCCTTTCTGTCCATAGCTGACTTCTGCCGTCTGCTTTCCATTTTCTGCCAGGCTGTCCCGAATCCAGGAAAACAGCGGTACCGTGGTCTCAGAAACACCGGTCACTTCCGCAGGCCAGTAATTCATCTGGGTGTTAATGTCCAGATGCATGTCGCAGGTCCAGCCAATTCTGCAGGCCACATTGTCATTCCACACACCCTGCAGATGGGCCGGCAGAACGGAATCTTCTCTTGACGCACTGTAAAGCAGATAACGTCCCATCTGGAACATTTCTGGAATCTGGGCTGCATGCCCGGTTCCCTCCATCTCCAGTGTCACCCGGTCTGCCAGCGCTTTCATATCTGCCATGTGGGCTTCTAAAAGTTTTTCCACCGGCAGTTCTTCTACTCCCACAAAGTACCGGTTCATCTCCATCTGCATGGCATGGATCTTTTCCATCCGGTCCGGATAGACCATTTTTCCAAAGCCGGAGGCATACTTATCTGCAAAATCCGTTGCCATGAGAATATACACAGACAGTCTGGATGCATTCTGAATCACCAGGCTGTCCTCTTCGGCTTTTGGAAAGCCGTCTGTGTGAATGGCTGCCTTTCCAATCAAGGTCACGCCGGTAGTTCCATCGCTGTGCATGGTCTCCAGGGCATCGCACTCAAAGTACAGCCCGCCAATGTTATAATTGATATAATCCTTTTCTCTCGGAGAAGAAAATTTCAGCTTCAACTGAAGAATTTTCTCTTCCGTGCTGATTTCATAGTACATCAGTTTATGTACGTGGGAAGCAAAACTTCTCGTTTTTACCTGGTTTCCTTCGTACATCCACTCAGAAGAAGCCACGCCGGTCTCCAGATCCAGGCTTCTGCTGTAATTTTCTGTTTTGTCTCCTTCCAGTCCGGTCTCAATAAAGAGCGTTCCCACCGGAAGATTGGTTCCATAATTATTTCTTACCCCAATAAAGTCTTTTGCTGTCTCATGGACTGCTGCAAAATCCTCTCTGGACGCCTCTTCCCGCATTTTGAAAAATGCTTCTGCTGCATGAGGCTGATTGTTGTCCAGACTTGCGTTTCCGCTGAAAAATGTATTTTCGGACAGATCGATGCGTTCTGTTTCAGTTCCTCCGTATACCATTCCTCCAAGCTGTCCATTTCCAAGAGCAAACGCCTCTCCCCAGCGCTTTGCCGGGACTTTTCGTATGATCTGCATAGTTTTTCCTCCACCCTGTTTGTTTACTGCCTGTCCCATTGTATCATATCCCTCACAGCAGAACAAGGAAAAAGCCTGCGCATCTGCACAGGCTCTAAAGCGTGTTTATTCTTTGACCGCTCCGGATGTCATGCCGCCTACAATGTAGCGCTGTCCCAGCATATACACGATGATCACCGGAAGACAAGTCAGAATGATGTCAGCAAATACATAGTTCCAGTAGCTTTTGTTTTTTCCTGTAAACTGGTATACGGCCATGGTCATAGGGAACATGGAGCTTTTGCTGGATAAATACAGGGGTGTCATAAAGTCACTCCAGATTCCCATAAACTGCAGAATAAAACAAGTCACCAGGGTGGGTTTCAGCATGGGAATGATGATCTTAAAAAACAGGCTTAACGGCCCTGCGCCGTCTAACACCGCCGCCTCATCCAATTCCACTGGAAGAGACAGGACAAAGTTTCGGATCGTAAAAACGCAGAACGGAATCATGGAACTGGTAAAAGTAATGATGATGCCGCTTCTGGTATTGTTCAGGTGGAAAAAGGTCAGCACCCGCACCAGAGTTACGTAGTTTACTGGGAAAAACAGTCCACAGAGGATGAAATAGTAGAGAAAGTTGTTGAGTTTCGTCCGGTTTCTGCAGATTACAAAGGCTGCCATGGCACAGGCAATCACTCCAATAAAGGTAGAAACTGCCGCATACGTCAAACTGTTGGTAAAACCCTGCACCAGTTTTCCTTTTTCAATGACTTCCAGATAGTTGGAAAACAACCACTGTTTCGGAAGTGCCAGGCTCATTTTTGCCGACTCCCCTTTGTCTTTCAGGGAGTTGATAAACACCATGTAAAAAGGCAGAATGACAATCAGGCTTAAAAAAATGCAGCAGGCCTGTTTCAAGAATGCCTGAATATATTTTTTCATTACTGCTGCACCTCCTGTCTGCTCATAGTTTTCACTACCAGAACGCCGATCACAGCAGTAATCACCAGAAGCACCGTGTTCAGTGCTGTGGACATGCCATACTGGCCGGAGGAATACAGCTGGTAAGAATAAGTGGTTACCACTTCTGTTGCGTGGCCGGGACCGCCGTTTGTCAGCACGTAAACCACATCAAAGACTTTCAGGCCGTAGGTCAGGCCAAACACTAGATTGATCATAATGGCACCGGACAGCATGGGCAGGGTCACATGGCGCACTCTCTGCCAAAATCCGGCTCCGTCAATTTTTGCTGCCTCATAATAAGTCTGGGGAATCGTATTCAAGCCAGCCAGGAAAATGGTCATAACATAGCCGATTCCTCTCCAGGCATCCACCCCATAAATGGATTTCCATACAACGTTTAAGTCCGACAGCCATTTCTGCTTGAAAAATCCCAGATGCAGGGCATCCAGAACCGTGTTCAGAAGACCTGTGTTGTAATTCAAAATGGATTTGAAGGTCAGACCGATGATCATAAAGGGCAGAATGGAGGGAAGATATAAAATCGTCCGATATACATTTTTCCCACGGATACCCTCCTGAAGCATGATTGCCAGAAACAGTGCCGGCACAATTTTCAGGATGTTGGAAATCACTGTAAATTTCAGAGTATTGAAAATGCCGGAAGCATAATCTTTGTTGGAAGTAAAGATTTCCATATAATTTTTCAGCCCAACAAAGCTGACTTTTCCCATACTTCTGGAATTCCAGTCTGTAAAGGAATAAAACACACCCAGAAGGCTTGGCACCAGAAAGAAGCACACATACAGCAATACCGGCACCAGCACAAACCACCATGGATAAATTTTCTTTTTGTTCACAGAACACTCACCGCCTTTAAAAACAGCCGGGACCGCTTAAGCCCCGGCTTACTATTTACACTTTTTTTATTTCCAGGCTTCGTCACCTGCTACACCTGCAGCTGTCGCACGGTTTTCATCCATATTGGAAAGAACCTGCTCTGCTTCCATCTGGTCTGTGCAGTATGCAACCATATCCTGGCCAAACTGCATCCAGTAGTCGTTGGTGTACTTGGTTGCTGTCTGAAGTACGGAATACTGTTTCTGCTCATCGGTGATGCCTGCCATGAACTCTTCTTCTTCCTGCAGCCAGTGCTGTTCTACTGCATCATCATTTACATCCAGGTTGGTGTAGGACGGAGAATTGTCCAGGATCTCCTGAAGGCTCTCGGTGGTGGTTACAAAACGGAAGAACTCTTTTACCAGTTCCGGATGCTCAGTTCCTGCGTATCCAAACATGGTAGGACCAGCCGGGTTGGTGGGGAAGTAGGTGTTGTCTGCCAGCGGCTCTAAGAACAGTCCAAATTCATCTGTTGTTCCGGTTTCTTCCTGAATCTGTTTGATAAAGGAAGAATTTGCCAGTGCCATTGCACATCCTCTCTCACCAAATTCATTGACCATATTTGTGGAATCGGTTCCTACCCAGTCTTCACCAAGGTAGCCCAGATCTGACAGCTCTTTGTACTGTTTCAGAACGGTCATCATGACTTCGTTTCCTGCAAAGGTGGTTTCGTTGTTGTTCAGCTTGTCATACAGTCCTTCTTCTGCGCCTGCATATACGCCGCCGATCTGGAAGAATGCCAGCGGATGCTGCCAGCCATCTGCACCTGGCATAAACCACGGGGTAATGCCCTCTGCTGCGATCTTTTCGCAGGCTGCTTTCAGTTCTTCGTAAGTGGTAGGAACCTCAATGCCCAGCTCCCCAAATAAGGTCTTGTTGTATACCATGACATACTCCGGAGAGTTGTGCCAGATCTGCAGGCCATATACTTTTCCATCGTAGCTGCAGGACGGAAGTCTGGTTTCCGGCATCACGCTTACCCAGTCCTCTCCAGTAAAGTCGATGCAGTATTTTTCCGGATCTACAATCACAGAAGAAATGGCAAACGGATTGGACTGAATCCAGAAAACATCTGCGCAGGAATCTGTGGCCAGTCTGTTCTGCAGCAGATCGCTGTACTGGTCTGCCGGAATAGTCTGCAGATCTACAGTTACATCATAGGTCTCTTCAAATCGTGCAATGGTTTCATCGTAACGATTGTCCATCCATCCCTGGGAAACCAAAATGCTCAGTTCCTCTCCTGCGAAATCGGTGTTTGCTTCTTCTGCGGAAACCGGCATGATCATGCCAACTGCCATCATGGTACAAATGATTCCACTGATCAACCTCTTTTTCATATTTTTCTTCCTCCTTAATACATTTTTTGTTATTTTTGCACGTTCTCATTTCTGATAATTCTATTATAGCCATCATTTTTCTTTTAGTCTATGTACTTTTTTCTCCAGAATTTGTACTTTTTTCACGTTGTTAACAATTATCACAATTCTATTTTTCTGTTTTTGTACATATTTCCAACATTCCTTTCTTCCATTTTTATGAAAGATTGTTTATACTTATATATAAATGCAGCGGAAAAAGCCATTTTTAAGGAGATCTCGTTATGAATCATTTCAGAAGACGCCGGCGAAAAAACCTGCAGACCCGTTTTTTCCTGGCTTATCTTGCAGTCGCTCTTCTTGTGACCGCTTTCTTTTCTATACTTTTTTACCGCTATACTTCCAAAATCCTGATTGCCCGTGAAACCAAAGCCGCAGTGGACTTAAACGCCTCTTTTCTTTCCGGCGCGGAAGCAGCCGTGGAAGATATGAACCGGGTATCCATCAACATCTGCTACAGCAGCCTGGTGAAAGACCGGCTGACAGAACCCATTGCATCCGGTTCCAGCCAGTTCCGCTCCCTGGCAGATTTAATCGTCTCCATCAACGGCGCCACCCTTTCCGTCAACCAGGTCAACCTCTATGACTACGAAGGCAGTTTGATTCAGATCGGCATCCGCACTTCTGTCACGGAGTTTGACTTGAACTCCCTGACATGGCTTCCAGAAGTCCAGGCCCTGGACGGTGCCAAATACATCAGCCTTCCCTACCGTACTTCCTACGGTCTGAATTCCGGGAGCAGCTGGTATTTATCCCTTTACCGCACTTTTGACAATCGGACAAAGGAACAGGCCGGTGTCATCGAAACCGTCAAAGCCTGCAAAAGCATTTTTAAATCGGTGATTTCTTATCAGCAGAAAAATCCCCAGGCTCCCAGTGTCTACATCTACGATGCTCAGGGAACCCTGGTGTTTCCTTATGATCTGACACAGACGGAAAAGGACGCTCTTCCGGATTACCTTCAAGCTGTAGACAGTTCTTCGGAGACAACCATCTTTACCGATCCTTCTTCCGGTCAGAAAAATATCCTGGTTTCTGAAACTGCTTCCGGCACCGGCTGGACCTATCTCACCGTACAGCCGGAAAGCATTGTACTGGCGCCAGTGGTCAACCTCCAGAAACTTCTGCTTCTGGCTGTTGCCGTGATGCTGGCTGTGTCCGCCTACCTTTCCTGGATTCTCTCCAAGAGCCTGCTGCTTCCCATCCGAAGCCTCCAGACTATCATTACCCAGACAGAACTGGAAACCCTTGGGCACAATACAACAAGGCCTCTTGGCACTTCCATTGACGAACTGGAAGATCTGAACCTGGCTTTTCAGGATATGAGTACCAAACTGAAAACTTCTATGGATCAGCTTCTGGAAAGCCGCCAGCAGGAATTAAAATCCCGTTCTCTGGCTCTCCAGTCCCAGATCAACCCTCATTTTTACTACAATACCCTCTCCAGCATCATTGTCCTTGCGGAAAATGGACAATCGGAAGAGGTGATTACCCTGTGCCGGAACCTAACGAAAATCATGCGTTACATCACCAACAGCCATGGAACGGACGTGGCCATCCGGGAGGAACTGGATTACATCCGTCAATATCTGTACTGCATGAAAGTCCGGTATCAGTCCAGTTTAAATTATGAAATTCAGGTTCCGGAAGCGCTTCTTGACCAGCGCATTCCCAAGCTTCTCATCCAGCCTCTGGTGGAAAATGCCCTGAAATACGGAACGGACTGCATGCCGCCCTGGAATATCCGCATTGAAGGCACACTTTTTCCACAAGGATGGCAGATTACTGTAACCGATTCTGGAAATGGATTTTCAGAAGAACGTCTGGATGTGATTCACACCCGGATGAAGGAAGCACAGGCCCGGACTGGAATGCCTGAAATTTCCCTTGGAGGAATGGGACTTTTGAATGTTTATTTAAGATGGAAATTCTATTGTCCAGAGGAATCTGTATTTGAATGCGGAAACACAGCAGACGGCCATGGCCGTGTTCTCATCGGACGTTTTATGAAGGAGGATTAAAAAAATGGAACAGCCTGCTTACACAGTTGTCGTTGCGGAAGACGAAGAACTGCTGCTTCACAACCTGGTGGAAAAAATTCACCGCACCGGACTTGGCTTTCATGTAGCTGCCACTGCCCAGACTGGTCTTCAGGCTTATGAAGCGGTTAAAGAACACAATCCGGATCTTCTTGTGACCGATATCCGGATGCCTGTTATGAATGGAATTGAACTTCTTGAAAAAGTGCGAAACCACTATCCGCTGACCCGCTTTATCATCACCAGCGGATTTTCGGATTTTGAATATGCGAAAAGTGCTATCCGCCTGCGGGTCTGCGAATATCTGTTAAAGCCCATTGATCCGGAAGAGCTTCGCACAGCCCTTCTGGAAATCCGCAGCCAGTTTGAAGTGGAACGCAGTGAATACTCAGATATTTTTAATGATGAAATGACCCGGAATCCTCCGGAGCGCATTGCAGAGGTGCTGAATGATTACCTCATTCACAATTATAACATTGATATCAACTTAAATCTCATCGCTGCAAACATGAATTACAGCTCCAGTTATCTGACCAAAATTTATCAGCAGAAATATGATACGACACCGTCAAAGTTTATCACTTCTCTGCGCATGTCCCACGCCAGACAGTATCTTCTCCATAATCCGGAGCTGTCCATCAAACAGATTGGCGAACTGGTTGGGTATCATGACCAGGGGTACTTCAGCCGGACGTTTAAAAAACAGACCGGCCTCAGCCCCTTTGATTTCCGTGAATCCCCCATGCCGGGGGCAAAAGCCTGAAACCATGATGTGCCTGCACAGGAGTGATTTTATGGCTTTATGCCCCGACCCGGTATGCAAATATCGGCAGGTTACTCAGCCATCATGGCATCTGCCAGTTTTTCCATCTCGGCTCTGCTTTCTGCATTCAGGGTAGATTTGATGGTGACCACCGGTTCTGCTATGGTAATGTCTTTCATTTCACCAAGCTTTGCCTTGATGACCCTGGCTGCTGTGGGAGCCCAGCTTCCATTTTCTACGATGCCCACTTTTCTCTTCTGGAATTTCTTGGATACCAAATGACACAGGAAATCTTCCATGCAGGGGAAGACACCGGCATCATAGGAAGCAGCCATCAGCACCAGTCTGTCATACTGGTAAGCAGCTTCGATCACATCTGCCATGTCGGCTCTGGACAGATCATAAAGCTTCACGGTCTGCTCTCCCCGTTTTTTCAGCATTTCCACCATCTCGGATGCAGCGACTGCGGTGTTTCCATGAATGGATGCATAGGCCACAACAACGCCTTTTTCTTCCGGCTCATAACTGCTCCAGGTCAGATATTTTCCAATGTAATATCCCAGGTCTTCTTTCAGAACCGGTCCGTGAAGCGGGCAGATCATCTGAATATCCAGGCCGGAGGCCTTCTTTAACAGTGCCTGTACCTGCACGCCATATTTTCCTACGATATTGATATAATAGCGTCTTGCTTCTGCAATCCAGGGTTCGTCCACATCCAGAGCACCAAATTTTCCAAAACCATCTGCCGAAAACAGGAGCTTTTCTGTCTGGTCATACGCTACCATAACTTCCGGCCAGTGTACCATGGGTGCCATGAAAAACTGCAGCACATGATGGCCCAGGCTTAAGGTATCGCCTTCTTTGACGACCACCATTCTGCCTTCCAGTTCAAAATCAAAGAACTGTTTCATCATGGAGAAGGTCTTAGGATTTCCCACAATCTTCATTGTCGGGAACTTTTCAGCCAGCAGCTGGACGTTTCCTGCATGATCCGGCTCCAGATGATCCACAACCAGATAATCTGGTGTTCTTCCAGCCAGCACCTCTTCCAGATTTGCCAGCCATCCTTCGGTTCCTCTCTTGTCGACGGTGTCCATCACTGCAATCTTGTCATCCAGAATGACATAGGAATTGTAAGAAACGCCGTTTGGTACTACATACTGGCTTTCAAAAAGGTCGATGGTCTTGTCGTCTACGCCTACATACTTTACTGTGTCTGTAACATACATATCTGATTCCTCCGTATTTTTCTATGTGCAGTTTTCACGCATTCTGTAAAAAAATCTGCTGTTTCATCTGAAGTGGATACCCTTTCACTTCATTTCCATCCAAATCTTCCCGGTGCATATCCACAGCCGTGATCTGGTGATTTTCATAAGTTGTATAATAATAAATTCCCTTTGTGGCATTGCAGCAGGAAGTATAAATCGTAATTTCGTACTTCTCAGGCTCTACCTCACAGCAGCCTCTGGTCTGCTCCACACTGCCCAGGATGTGGAAAAACTGGCTGACACTTTCTTCCTCAGAGCTTCCTGAAATGGAATGCATCTTGGTAAATGCCACCCGCACAAAACGGGATGCAGAAGAAAGATCTCCCGGCATTCCAAGGGCTCCCATGCCTCTGCTGTAGGTTTTCAGATCCAGTTTTTTTGCAAAGGTGTTTTCCGGCTGTGCCGCTGACAGATACATATAATTGTTCAGCTGAAACATCTGCTGTTCAAAGGGCGGATTATTGGTCAACACTCCCACTGGATTGTCATAGACTTTCAAGCCCTCTTGGACGGATTCTACTGTAATGGCCTCTTTGGCATCTGCAATGATCCAGTGAAGCTGTGCCGCCGGAAACCGGGGTGCAAACGATGTCCCGGTAAGCACCATATTCTTAAGAAGCTTTCTGGCTTCTTTTACGCTGGAGCACTGGCTTAACACCCATGGAATGAATTCAAACTGGGCAACTTCGTCTTTCCCTTCATTGGCCGGATCTCCTTCCTTCGCATAGACGGCATTTCCCACAAAATTCAGCCCTTCCATTCCAAGGCCTTTTTCATTCACTGCATCATAATACAGCGGATAGCCTCCTGCAATGTGCGCCATTCCAATCATAGCGTAATGGCTGTCCATGTTTCCCTTGTGCCGGAATGCAAACGGATAGTTCCGCGGCGTCACCGTCACCTGTTCTCCATAAGAGAATTCATAATCCAAGGTTCTTCCAATATAAAAATCCTGTGTCTGATACGTTGCTGCTGTACACATACGCTTTTTACTCCTTTTCTTTTCAGGAACTCCTTCTGCAGATTTTTCTTTTCTCTTTTCTCTTATTCTGACTTTCCCCAGTAGTGAACAAACACTGCTTTTCCTGTTTTCCCGGACTTTTCATAAGCCTCTGCCGCTGTAAAATCTTCCCAGCAGTGAATGGGGCAGATCTCCGATGCAGTCACATGCGCTGTGAAATAATCCATCCCCGCTTCTGTCTCCTCTTCCTGCCTGCCATCCAATACCACAAAGGCCAGGTCGATCTTTCTTCCTGCCAGACGGTCAATCTCTTTTCGGTAACGCTCCCGCATTACCCGATTTTCCGCTTCCGGCTCTCCAGGCCAGGTCCAGTCATTTAAGTCGCCTGCATGATAAATGGTCTGGCCTTCTGTCTCTACGAGGAAAGCCACTCCCTCATCTGTGGATTTCAGCGTCTCCACGGTGACATCTCCTATGGTTTCTTTCCTATGAGGTCCAAGAAATACTGTCTGTTCCCTTAAATTTTCCGGAACCCTCTTTTTCCAGATATCGTTGGAAAGAATGTAATGGACTTCCTGGTATGTTTCCGCCAGTTCAAAAATTTTTTCCACAAAATGATCCGGATGCCGGTGACTGGCAAATACATACAGGGGCTTGTCCTTATTGACGCACTCCAGACTTCCTTTGTAATAATCAAACAACAGCTGAATATGGTCCAGTTCCACCAGAAAACCGCTGTGGCAAATGTATGTGATCTTTCTCATATGCTTTTACCGAATACGTTCCAGAATGGTCAGCAGGTATTTCCACATCCGCTGTACCGAAGAGATCGAAAGCTTTTCGTCCGTGGTATGGATGTCTTTCATATCCGGGCCAAAGGATACGCTGTCCAGCTCCGGCTTCTTTTCAAAGAAAAGGCCGCATTCCAGACCTGCATGGATGGCGCCTACATGAGGCTCTTTTCCAAACATTTCTTTGAACGTATCCTGCATCAGATCACGCAGTTTGGAGTCTTTGCGGTACTCCCATGCCGGATAATCTCCGAAAATGGTACAGGTGCCCCCAAGGAACTCTGCCAGATAGGCGATTTTCTCACTGACTGCGTGTTTGGCACTGCCTACCGAGCTTCGCACACTGGCTTCCAGCAGGAATTCGTCTTCATCCAGCTTCATAATTCCCGGATTCACGGATGTTTCTACCAGTCCCGGAATGTTTCCGCTCATCTTCTGAATGCCCCAAGGCATAAAGTTCAGAAGGAAAACTGCTTTTTCACCGCTAACCGGATGCAGAACCTGGAACTCTCCGCTGCCTGCATTTTCACAGTGAATGGAAATTCCTTCATCAGAACCGCTGTACTCGCTGCGGAGTTCTTTTTCCACTCTTTCGGCAATTTCTTTTACCTTTGCTTCCTCTTCCGGCTCTACAACGATCTGGGCATAGCTGTGTTTGGTGATGACATTGTCTTTGGTGCCGCCTTCCAGACCTGCAATCAGATAAGAGCTTTCTTCACTTAAGGTGTGCAGGAAACGGCCCATGACCTTATTGGCATTGGCACGGTTCTTGTCGATCTCTGCTCCGGAATGACCGCCTGCCAGGCCGTCCACGGTAATGTTCAGTTTGATTCCCTGAACGGAAATGTATTTCACTTCCAGCTCTGTCTTTGCACGGAGTCCGCCTGCGCATCCCACACACAGACTGCCTTCTTCTTCGGAATCCATGTTGATGAGATACGTGCCTTTCAGATCAGACATGTCAAGGGCTGCTGCTCCTAACAGTCCCACCTCTTCATCGGTGGTAATCACCACTTCCAGAGCCGGATGCTTCAGGGTATTATCTTCCAGAATTGCCAGAGAATATGCCACTGCAATTCCATCATCGCCGCCCAGTGTGGTGTCTTTTGCCGTTACATAATCTCCATCAATCAGCAGCTCCAGCGGATCTTTTGTAAAATCGTGGACAGATCCCGGTGTCTTCTCACACACCATATCACAGTGTCCCTGAAGAATCACGGTGGGTGCATTTTCATAACCTGCAGATGCAGCTTTCCAGATGATCACATTATTGGCCTCATCCTGGCGGTATTTCAAGTTGTGCTCCTTTGCAAAAGATACCAGATAATCACTGATCTGCTTTGTATTATGAGATCCATGAGGGATCTTTGTCAGTTCCTCAAAATAATAAAATACTCTGGATGGCTCCAGCTTCTCTAAAACAGCCATAACACGCTTCCTCTCTGTCTCATTTTTGATATCTCTCTGATGCCAATATCATACCCTTTCCATCCATAAATTACAAGGGAAGTTTTTCGGCTTGCTTGATACTGTAAAAATACAGTATAATGATATCAGGGTCAAAAGCCGAAAACTACGATGTGCCTGCACAGGAGTGGTTTAATGGCTTAGTGCCCAGCCCTGATATGGTGCAGAACATCCAGCGGATATTCGCTTTGCACCAACCGAAGCGGAGCGTAGACATAAAAGTGGAGCGTCAGCTTCACGATATGCGAATATTGGGCAGGGTGCTGTGTGCCAGTGGCACACGTTTCGCACCGACCGTAGTGAATACGAAGTACGGAACAATCCGTAAGGCATCTTTTTATTACAATCTAAGGAGACTTCTGTTATGAAAAAAGCACTGATTTTTGATATTGACGGCACTTTATGGGATTCCAGGCGGCCGGTGGCGATTGCCTGGGATCATATCATCAAGCAGGAAACGGGAAAATCCCAGGGATTAAACGCCGAAAATGTTTCTTATCTTTTCGGGAAACCCATGGACGAAATTGCAGCCCTGCTTTTTCCAGAGAAAACCAAAGACCAGCAGATGGCTCTTGGCCGGAAATGTTTTGACTATGAAACCGAATACCTGGCTGGTGACCCAGGAACCCTGTTCCCGAATGTCCGCCAGACTCTGGAGACGCTTGCGAAATCTTATCCTCTGTATATCGTCAGCAACTGCCAGTGCGGCTATATCCAGATTTTCCTCGCATGTACTGGACTTTCACCTCTGTTTCAGGGACATCTCTGTTTCGGTGATACCGGCACTTCCAAAGGAAAAACCATCCGACGCCTGATGAGCGAACACGGCATCACCGATGCGGTTTATATCGGCGATACCCAGGGCGATGCCGACGCCTGCAAAGAAGCGGACGTTCCATTTGTCTTTGCAGAATATGGTTTCGGAACCGTCAAAGAGGCTGATAATACCATCCAGGCATTTTCTGATCTTCTCTCCCTGTTTCCGGCAGATTCTCTGTAATCAGACAAATCTGCTTCCTGCTGGCAGAATCACTCTGACGGCCACGCAGACTGCAGTTATCTGCCTTTTTATAGGAGGCGCATTATGATGAAATTTTGTAAAGCGGGCTCTTTTGCTGCTTTTGCTGCCTGCACGGTTTTTACCGGCGCTCTGGCGGGACTTTCCGGCAGCGTTATCCTTCGTTCAGAACCAATCACTGCCTTTGCAGAAGAACTTTCCCTGCCTCTTTCCAATGATGCCGGCGGCTGGAGCCTTTCCATTTCCGATTTGGAATGTTCTGCTTCCCTCAGCACCGTGAGTACATTCTTAGGGTATGCCAGTGTGGAAACCCGGAACCTGGAACGCACTGCTGATGCGGGGTACGAGTTTCTTCTGCTGAAACTTTCTTTTAAAAAACAGGACAGCACAGAAAGTATTGCGTGGAACCGGCTCTTTCTTGAGGATGACTCGGGAAATCAATACTTTCGCATTGACGATTCGTTTCTCGCAGACTATGGAATGAACCGTCTGCCAGGCACCGCTTTGAACTTTGGCAGCTATGAAGGATGGATCTGTTTTCAGATTCCGGAAAACACAAATGATCTTACATTTGTATATCCTTTTGCCTCAGAGACCCTGTCCGTTTCCCTGAAAGAACTGCTGACTGTCAAAAGCCAGGACACAGAAACTGCGGATTCTTCCGACACTGCTTCTTCGGAATCTGCCTCTGAAACTTCCAGCCAGATTTCTGCAGATTCCGCCCAGAAAAAGACCTGGACCCGCCTGGAAACTTCCGATTACCTCAATGAACAGCGGACGGTTGACTACAATCTTTACCAGGAATCCAAGAAAAATTATTCTTTTCAGGATCCTCTGATTGTAGTAAATCCTTACGGAAACTCTCCCCTTTCTGCCATGGTAATTTTCACCACTCTGGATGAAACTGCAGTAGATGCTGTGGTTTACGGACATGACTGCAGCGGTGATATTTCCACCGTATTTCCTTCTGCAACAGTTCATATGCTGCCCATTTATGGCCTTTATCCCGGAGAAACCACCACGGTTGAGCTGACTTTGGATACCGGCGAATACGTGGACCTTTCCATCACTGCCGAAGACATTGACAGCGTTCTGACCCAGGCTGAAGTGACGGCTGCCGCAGACCTTTTCGATGAGTCTCTTTCAGACACTGTCGCCACAGACTCTGAGGGCAGTTCTTCCCTAACTTTTGTCTGTGTTTCCACTGCTGACGGCGGTTCCTACGGTGCTGCTGCCTATGATCAAAATGGGGATCTCCGGTGGATTTTAAAGACCACAGAAGGCACAGTCCTTCCCATGAAACGCCTGAAAAACGGCCGTCTCATGCGTTCTTCTTCTCAGATCATCCACGGAAACTATTATACTTCCGGACTGACAGAATTTGACCTTTGCGGAAAATATTATACAGAATATCTGATCCCTGGCGGCCAGCATCATGACTTTGTGGAGCTGGAAAACGGCAACCTGCTGGTCTGCTCCAGCCAGGAAGATTTCTCCAGTGTGGAAGACCGGATTGTGGAAATCGACCGCAAAACCGGTGAAGTTGTCTATGAGCTGAACGTATCAGATCTTATCGACCCATCCGATGGCAGCTCCCTGAACCAGACCGATTCTGACTGGTGCCACAACAATTCCATTGACTATGATCCGGATACGGATACCGTCCTTCTCTCCTGCCGCCACTTAGATGCCGTGCTTGGCATTGAAAAAAATACCAGTACCCTGAAATGGGTGCTCGGCGATCCAAAGGGATTTTCCAGTGTTCCGGCTGAAAAATTCTTTACCCCTGTTCATACCGAAAACGGATTTGAATGGCAGTATGCCCAGCACAATGCTTCTTTTCTGCCAGGAGGCGATATTCTCTTATTTGACAATGGCACCCACCGTACCAAGAAAGGGTATGAAGATCTGGCTGTCACTGGGGATTCTGTCTACTCCAGAGCCGTGCGCTATCACATTGATCCGGAATCCATGACCATTAAACAGGTCTGGAGTTATGGCAAAGAGCGGGGTCGTGAATGGTATTCCTCTTTCATTTCCGGTGTCGTTCCTGATCATTTGGACACCCATGCGTCCAGCACAGCAGACGATTCAAATACCTTTTTAATCACTTCTGGTGGAATCGGCTACGATGCTGCCGAAGATACTTACGACGTCACTCCAGCCCAGGCCATGTCCTGTGAATACCACACCTGCATTGATCTGGTATCCGGTGAGACTTTGCTTCATGAGCTTTCTCTGCCTGCGCTGGTGTACCGCAGTTTTTCCATGGATCTCTACCCACAGGATCTGGAATCTTCTGTGGAAAGTATTTATGACCGTGGAACCTGGCTTGGAGATCTTGGAACAGTAGCACCGAAGACTGACCATCCAGATGATATCCCTGTTTCACAGGCAGCGGCGGTTGATTTTACCATTTCTTCTATGGTACAGACTCCTGACCGGATTCAGATTTCCGGTACCTGGCCGGAAACCGGCACAGATGCTGCCCTCGTACTCACAGATGAAACCAATGCTCAATATTGGTTTTCCATTGCCCAGCCGGCCTGGCAGACTTCGGATACCTCCATGGATTTTTCCATCTGGATCACCCCGGCTTCCGTTCCTTACAGCCACCGTTACCGCATCTGCCTCTACAACTCTGGCACCTTGTACAACACCTGGACATTCTTTGACAACTACGTGGATACATCTGATGGGAAAAACGGACGTGGTCCCCAGAAGACTCTTTACGATGTGGATGGAAATTCTCTTACCCTGACATCTTCTTCTGCCCAGATTGTTTCTTCTGATTCTGATGGAATTTCAATGGAAGACTCTCTTCCCGTCCATACCCAGAAACTGACTCTGGAAATTCTTTCCGAGCTTTCTTCCGGCACCTATACATTTGAAGACCCTCTGATCATTCAAAACCCCTATGAGATTACACCACTGACTGCGCTTATTGCATTTGAAACGGAAATCTCCTGCCAGGTACGGATCACGGTAAAAGGAAAAACCGCTTCTGCAGACAGGACCGATCTCCTGGATGTAGCTTCTACGCATCTGGTTCCAGTTCTCGGGCTTTATCCAGATTCTGAAAATCATATTCTTCTGGAACTTCTGGATAAATCCGGTACTGCATTCAAAACTCAGGAGCTTACTCTGCAGACTGAAAAGCTTCCGGAATATCTCCGCACTGCTGTGAAAACTGGCAGTTACACGGCGGCCTCTTCCATGGACCTGGTGCTGATTTCCGGTCTTGGTACCCCCTATCTCTATGCCTTTGATGAGTTCGGGGATATCCGCTGGTACTGCACTCTGGAACGGGAATATTACGGCGGCTTTCCACTGGAAAACGGCCATATTCTCACGGAATCTCCTGATGTGCTTTTTCCAAACACCAGTATGCCAAACTCCCCGGAATTTGTAGAAATCGACTGGCTTGGCCGTGCTTACCGCCTTTACAGCTTTCCGGAAGGCGTCCACCACGAAATCAAAGAAAAGACACCTGACGGAAATCTGCTGATCGCTTCCAGCTCCAACGATGGCTATGAGCAGAATCTGATTCAGGAGATCGACCGTGAAACCGGTGCCGTTGTAAAATCGCTCTGTCTGAATGATGTTTTTGAAGGGCTGGAATACATCAGCCAGGATGACTGGTGCCATATCAATACCTTATCCTACGATGAAAAGACGGATTCCATCCTGGTAAGCTGCCGCAATCTTCATTCTGTCATCCGTATCAACTGGTCTACGGATGAAATTCAGTGGATTTTAGGCGACCCGCTTCTCTGGGAAGGAACTTCCTGGGAATCCAAAGTGCTGGCCCCTGCTTCTGATTTTTCCTGGCATTATCAGCAGCATTCTGCCTATGAACTAAGCCAGGATCTGGACGGGGACCCGGATACGGTTGAAATCATGCTCTTTGACAACCACAATGCCCAGTACCAAATGCTGGATGACTATTCGTATACAGGATCTTCCTATGTGAAGATTTACTCCGTTGATCCGGTTGCCATGACGGTAACATTGCTTTCTAATTTTGAGACGGATTATTCCAGCATTACTTCCAATGCCTTTGCGGACAGCAGCCTGGAACGAATTTTTTCTGTCAATGCATATATTACCGGCAAATCCAGCTATAAAGGACGAGTTTATGAATTTGACCGGAAGACTGGTACTCAGATCAACACCTGGATGATCTCCCACAAATTTTACCGTGGATATCCGGTTTCCTTTTCTGCTTCTGAATGTGCGGAGGGCTTCACACTGCCAGACAATTACCGCCCAGGTACACTCAGACAGCCTGTAGAGATCACAGAACCTGTCCGCTTCACAGATTCCGGAACGCTTACTGAAAAATCCATTCAGTTTGCACTCCAGGAAAATACATTGTACCTCTGGAGCGGAGACCACTTGTTTACTCAGGTGATTTTTAATGGCACCTCACATACGTATGCCTATGACATCTCTGATATCAAGCTGATCTCCTCTGGTGTCAACAGTTTCCAGTATCGTCTTCCCATTCCGCTGGATGGACTGGCACCGGATACCTACACCGTACAGATCATGTACATGAACCGGCTGTACAATACCACCGCTCCCTTTACTGTTTCAGAAAAATCCTGATGAAATAAATATGCCGGCCGCCAGCGGCACAGCCGGATATGACAAAAAGCCTGTTTCCATATCATACTTCGACATGGAAACAGGTTTTCTTGTTATTTTCTATTGCTGTTTTATTTCTTTTTCACGGTAACTCGGCAGACGATCTTCTTGCTTCCTGAAGTAATCGTAATCAGTGCGGTACCTTTTTTCTTGGCGGTAATTTTTCCTTTCTGATTTACAGTTGCAACTTTTTCATCGGAAGATTTGTAAACAACTTTGTCGCTGCTGTCTTTGGGGGTTACGGTGACTTTTAACTGGGCGCTTTTGCCTTCCTTCAGGCTGAAGGTTTTCTTATTCACAGAAAGTTTTTTGGTTGGGTTGGTTACCGTAACGGTTACGCTTGCTTTTTTCTTGCTTGCCAGTGTAACAGTAATCACTGCGGTTCCCGGTTTTACTCCTGTGATCTTTCCTTTTTTGTCCACAGTCGCAATGGACGGTTTGTTGGACTTATAGGATTTGATGGAATCTCCCTGTCCGTATTTCACTTTGGGGAAGGATACTTTAGCGCCTTTTTTCACTTTCAGTGTCTTTTTGCTGGTGCTGATCTGTGCCGTCAGTTTCGGCAGAGACACTGTCTGTTCTTTTCCGCACAGTGTACAGGTTCTTGCCTTAATTCCTTTTGCAAGTACTGTGGCTTTCTTAACTACCTGATAGCTGCCAAATTGATGTCCTGTTGCTGAAATCTTTCTGGTATTCAGCAGTTCTCCGCACTCTTCGCAGTTTTGTTCTTCTTTTCCCGGTTCTGTACAGGTGGCTTCTTCCGTTACTTCCCAGGCTCCGGCTTTGTGACCCGCTGCCGGAATTTCCTCTGTATCAAGAACCTCATCACACTCGGTACATCTTCGCTCACGGCTTCCTGCTTCTGTGCAGCTGGCCTCCTCTACGATTTCCCATTCACCGGCCTGGTGGCCCGCTGCTGGAATCTCTCTGGTATCCAGCAGTTCTCCGCACTCTTCGCAGTTCTGCTCTTCTTTTCCCGGTTCTGTACAAGTGGCCTCTTCTACGGTCTCCCACTCTCCGGCTTTATGACCCAGGGCGGCAATTTCTTCTGTTCCCATCGGCTCTTCACAGCGGATGCAGGTCTTCTCGCGGCTTCCCGCTTCTGTACAGGTGGGTTCTTCCA
>CAJMON010000046.1 GCA_905214955.1 uncultured bacterium | reverse complement strand
GCGGACAAACGGTTTTCAAGACCGCCTCGTTATGACCACTTCGATACCTCTCCATGATTTTCACTGCAGCTGTCAGCTTTCTTTTTGTCTGCCGTGCTCTCCAGCGCAGTTAAGATAATAACACTGATTCCAGCGTATGTCAACCACTTTTTTGAAATTTTTTCAAGAATTTCAAAAATCAGTTAATTTGCTTCATTTTGTATTTTTGTCAAACACTTTATTCAGTCCTACCAAGGATCTATCTTTGGCTGTGCTGCCAGTCTGCGGCCTCATTTCCAGAAACTCTCCATACACCATATTCTTAGCGTATTTCCGGATAGTACCTGGTCTTGGCCGCATAAACAGCATGGGCAGTTCTTCTTTAAACCGAAAGCCTTGCCGCAAAGACTTCTGCAATCTCCAGATCTTCCGGTGTTGTGATTTTAATGTTCTCATAAGATCCAAGCGTCAGTTTGGTCTTCTGGCCTGTCATACATTCTAATACCATGGCATCATCCGTGACATCAATCCGTCCATCGGCAATCAGCTTATCATACGCATCCTTAATGCAGCTGTACGCAAAAACCTGAGGAGTCTGAACCATCCACACTCTGCTTCTTGGCGGTGTCACATCCGCATAGCCATCCCCGTCACTGATTTTTATGGTATCTTTTACCGGCATTCCAGCCACACAGGCTCCATACCGTTTTACATCTTCTCTGGTCCGCTCTAGGATTGCCTGATCCACAAAAGGTCTTGCCCCGTCATGAATGTATACAAAATCACAGGTACATGCTTTCAGTCCATTGTATACAGATAAGAAGCGTTCTGCGCCCCCTGCCACAATTTTCTTTACTTTTTGAAAGTCAAATTTTTCTACAATCTCTTTCCGGCAGTAGTCAATCTCCTCTTCTCCCGTCACCAGAACAATCTCATTGATAAATGGACACTGCTCAAACTGCTCCAGGGAATAGAAAATCACTGGCTTTCCCCCAAGCATTAAAAACTGCTTCTGTACGGCACTGTGCATCCGTTTTCCTTTTCCAGCTGCCAGTACCACTGCTCCATAGGTTTCTTTTTTCATTCCATTTCCCCCGGCATTACCGCTCTCCCAATTTTAAATTAGGAACTGCATTCAGATCCAGTCCGCTGCGTACTCCTTTCTGATATTCATAATACGCAGCTGCTCCGATCATAGCCGCATTGTCTGTACACAGAATTGGTGACGGATGATAAAACTGAATCTTCCGTTTCCTGCAGGCTTCTTCCATGGCTGCCCGCAGATGAGCATTGGATGCCACGCCTCCTGCAATGGCAAACTTTTTAAAACCGTACTCCTTACATGCGTGCATGGCATGATCCACCAGCACATCAATGACTGCCTTCTGGAAAGAAGCCGCCACATCTGCTGTATTCACCGGTTCGTTTTTCATTTTGCATCCGTTTAAATAATTCAGCACTGCAGATTTCAGGCCGCTGAAGCTGAAATCATAATCAGATCCGCCTACTTTTCCTCTTGGGAAAGCAATCGCATCTGGATTTCCTTCACAGGAAAGCTTGTCAATCTTCGGGCCGCCAGGATATCCCAGTCCAATGGCTCTTGCCACCTTGTCAAAAGCTTCTCCTGCCGCATCATCCCTGGTTTTTCCAAGAATCTCATACTCGCCGTAATCTTTCACCAGCACCAGATGGGTATGTCCTCCTGAAACCACCAAACATGCAAAAGGCGGCTCCAGATCCGGATTTTCAATGTAATTGGCTGAAATATGTCCTTCAATATGATGCACCCCTACCAGAGGAATCCCGCTGGCAAAACTGATGGCTTTGGCAGCCGACACACCTACCAATAGCGCTCCTACTAAACCTGGCCCATAGGTGACTGCAATAGCATCCATGTCTTCCAAAGCCATTCCGGCTGTTTCCAGTGCTTCTGTCACCACCTGATTGATCTTTTCAATATGTTTTCTGGAAGCAATCTCCGGTACTACTCCGCCGTACAGCTTATGAAGGTCAATCTGAGAAAAAATAATGTTGGATAACACCTTTCTTCCATTGACCACCACGGCCGCTGCAGTCTCATCACAGGAACTCTCAATTGCCAGTATTTTTACTTCTTTCTTTTCGTCCATCTTATTTTTCCTCTTTATTGTTACTCATTCTCATCAAACCCAAGTTCCGTTGACTTTCCGTCTTTTCCAGGATACGCATTTGGGAAAACTTTCCGCACATCATCCATGTACTGCTCCGGACGTACCAGAGAAGGGCTGTAATGGGTCAGCCACATTTCTGCCACTTTCGCATCTTTTGCAAGTTTTGCCGCTTCCAGAAATGTCATGTGCTTGTGTTCCACTGCCTTGGCATCCTTCTCTGCTTCCCCATACATGCCTTCACAGATAAACAGATCAGAGCCGGCTGCATTTTCCGCAATGGAGCGCACTGGGCGTGTGTCCGTCGTATAGGTCAGCTTGATGCCTTTTCTTGGCGGTCCAAGTACCATATCCGGTGTATACACCACACCGTCTATCTCCACCGTATTACCTTTCTGCAGGGGATTCCAGCATTTTAATGGAATACCGGCTGCCTTGGCTCTGGCAGCATCAAATCTGCCTGCCCGGTCAATTTCCAGCGTGTATCCATAGCAGAGTACATTGTGGTTTACTTTAAATGCTTTCAGACGGTAGCCGTGGAACTCAAAAGTCTCCTCGGCTCCCTGGATCTCAATGAATTTCAATTCAAAGGGCAGTTCCGGCGCAATCACACGCAGGGCATTCACCACCCTCTCCAGCCCCTTGGAACCAATCAAGGTCAGAGGCTCATGGCGTTCTGCATTTCCCATGGTCAGAAGCAGGCCTGGCAGACCGCTGATATGATCCCCATGAAAATGGGTAAAGCAGATCACATCGATGGGTTTAAAACTCCATCCTTTTTCTTTAATTGCAATCTGGGTTCCTTCGCCGCAGTCAATCAAAAGGCTGCTCCCGTTGTATCGGCACATCAGGGCAGTCAGCCACCTGCGCGGCAGAGGCATCATGCCTCCGCATCCCAGCAGACAAACATCCAGCATAATCTATCGTTCCTCATTTCTTTACGACTTCTGTTTTGAACAACACCAAGTGTACCATAGAAAACCCTGGAAGTAAAGTAAACGGGAAGCATACGCTCCCCGTTCCTCTATAAAATCGTTGTCTTTTCCCATACATCTGCCGGAATACAAAAACCTTCTTCCAGCTTTTTCACACATTCCTCGCACAAATCAAAGGCGTGGCACATTCCATCTTTTTTCGAAAAATATCCCCAGTCTTTTTCCACATGAAGGAAGTCTTCTGTGGAAACTTTTCCACATTTTTCCAGTTTCTTTCCACATTGATTGCAATAAATCTCCGCGTTTTTCTGCAAGTGCATCCTCTCCTTTATCTGTCTTTCAAGGTCCTTGGATATTATACAAAAAGACCTCTCAAAAGTACAGTGGAAAGTGCAGGAATTTTTACCAGTTCGATCCAAGTTTGCTGCAGCCAAGCACCACACTGTCTGCTCCCAGAACAATCAGATAAATTCCAATGATCCATCCAAAAGAAAACAAGGTCACCGCCGGGCGTACCAGCATCAGACAGCCAAGAAGCAGTCCTAGGATGTTCATGACCAGTGAAAAATAGTACATGACGTTTCCAGCTGTAAAACGGATAATATTTAAGTGGGACAGTCTTGCAATGCAGTGTGCAATGAACCACATGGGAAGCAGCAGAGCCAGCGCCCATTTTCCGGCTGCCGGATGTACCAGCAGGATCATGCCCGCCAGCACACTTAAAATACCGGAAATCAGGGAAATGGTGGGTCCAAAGCCCATGTGCTGTTCCATTTTCGCATAAAAAATAATATCGTCAATTCCTGTCAGCAGTGCAATAATTCCATACACTACAATCACACCAGTCAAAACACTTCCCGGTTTGATAAGGGTTGCAATTCCCAAAATGATCAGCAGCACTCCTACTACCAGTTCCAGCCATCCAAATCCTGTATACCTTCTCATAGAGTCTGCGCCTCCTTTGTATGTTCCTTGTTCTTTCCTTCCAGAATTTCCATAAACTGTTCTCCGGTGATGGTTTCCTTTTCGTAGAGGAAAGCTGCCAGCTCGTCCAGTTTTTCTCTGTTTTCTTCCAGAATTTTTCTTGCTTTTTCGTGCTGTTTCTTCACCAGTTCTACTACCTGGCGGTCAATTTCTTTCTGAGTATCTGCAGAGCAGGCCAGAGAAGTATCGCCTCCCAGATACTGGTTTGTCACGGTTTCCATTGCCACCATGTCAAATTCGGCACTCATGCCGTAGCGGGTAATCATGGCTCTTGCAAGCTTGGTTGCCTGCTCAATATCGTTGGAAGCACCTGTGGTTACTTCCCCGAATTTCACTTCTTCCGCTGCACGTCCACCGGTAAAAGTAGCAATCTTATTTTCAATTTCCTGTTTGGTCATCAGATACTTATCACCGGTTTCCACCTGCATGGTATAACCAAGGGCTCCGGAGGTTCTTGGAATAATGGTAATCTTCTGTACCGGTGCAGAATGGCTCTGCAGGGCTGCTACCAGGGCATGACCGATTTCGTGATAGGCAACCACTTTTTTCTCCTGATCAGAGAGCACTGCATTTTTCTTCTGATATCCGGCAATGACCACTTCCACGCTCTCTTCCAAGTCTGCCTGGGTGACCACGGTACGGTTGTCCCGCACAGCCCGAAGTGCTGCCTCGTTGACAATATTTGCCAGCTCTGCTCCTGATGCGCCAGAGGCCATTCTTGCAATAGTATGAAAATCCACATCGTCGGAAGCCTTGATCTTTCTCGCATGGACAGCCAGGATCGCTTCTCTTCCCTGAAGGTCCGGAAGTTCTACAGGAACCCGTCTGTCAAACCGTCCCGGACGGGTCAGGGCAGGGTCCAGAGATTCCGGACGGTTGGTAGCTGCCAGAATGATGACACCATTGTTTCCTTCAAAACCATCCATCTCTGTGAGCAGCTGGTTTAAGGTCTGTTCCCGCTCATCGTTACCGCCCACCTGGCCGTCACGCTTTTTGCCGATGGCATCAATTTCATCAATAAAGACAATACACGGAGCTTTTTCTTTTGCCTGCTTAAACAGATCCCGGACTTTGGAAGCTCCCATACCTACAAACATTTCCACAAATTCAGAACCGGACATAGAGAAAAACGGAACGCCTGCTTCTCCTGCCACGGCTTTTGCCAGCATGGTTTTACCAGTTCCCGGAGGGCCTACAAGAAGAACACCTTTGGGCATAGATGCTCCCACATCGGTATATTTATGTGGATTATGCAGATAATCTACAATCTCTGCCAGATTTTCTTTTGCTTCATCTTCTCCTGCCACATCACTGAAACGGATGCCATCCGAAGACTGGACATACACTTTTGCATTGCTTTTTCCCATGCCGAACATCATGGAATTTTTTCCACCGGCCTGTTCCAGGAGTTTCTTGCTCATGTACTGGCCAAGTCCAATAAAGATCACCAGAGGCAGAACCACGGTAATCAGGAAATTCATCAGCGGAGACGTGGTCTGGTCAATATCTTTGGAAAACTTTGCACCGGATTTATACAGCCGTTCTGTCAGATTCGGATCATCCATAACACCTGTTTTGTAGACTTTCTGTTCATCTTTATCGGTAAACAAAATCTGATTGTCTTCTACCTGTACCTCTCCGATCTGCTGATCTTCGATCATTTTCATAAAGGTTCCATAATCGGTTTCTGTCACCTGTGTCTGCAAAAGCAGCGGGGAAACAATCAGATTGAACACCAGCAGAACCAGAAGTACAATGCCGTAATAATAAACCAACGGCTTTTTGGGCGATTTTACTTCCTTCATTTTTCTTCCTCCTCAAGCATTTTCTGGGCTTTCATTGCATCCAGCGATAACAGTGCTGCATAATCTGCTGCCTGCATGGCAAAATCCAGAGCATATTCTGCAAATACCGTCAGTTCCTCCGCCTGAAATATCTGATTCCCAGATGTACATTCCACACCCTTTATTTCTCTGCGTATCCGATCCACCACATTTTCAATCTCTGTATACGAATGGAACAGCTTCTGAATCGGTTTTGCTCTGCTGTACTTCATTCTCTGTATCAGGTATTCCTGATTTTCCCTGCATTCCCTGCGCAGGTTTTCAATCTCTTCCTGGAGCATTTTGGCATCTGCATATTCACTGCTCTCAATTCTTCCATGAAGCTTTCCGATCTTCTGATCCATTTCTCCAAGCTTCACTGCCAGCAATTCCTGTGCCATATGTTTTCCTCCCTTCATTCCTTTGTGATATGCTTATTATAGCCTTCCCGGAAATTCTGGACAATTCACATTTTTTTCTCCCTGTATAGACAAAAATACCGAAATGTAAAGTTCTTTTACATTCCGGCATTTCTGTCATGCTGTTTTAAGATTCTTTTTCGGAAAATGGCGTAATCTTTCCATTCATTAGCAGATAAATTTCATGAACAATGTGATCCATCTGCTTGGTATCTTCCGGAGTCCATTCTTTCAAAATTCCCATCATGCCATGCACGTGAAATTTTAAAATCAGGCGCAGGTCTTTGTGTGAAACCGACTCATACAGATGTTCCTTTTCTGCGATCCGTTCTGCCAGTTCATAGACGGCTTCCTCGATCAGCTGTTCCATCTCCGTTCCATAATTGGTCTGAATACCCCGCTCCACATAGGGTTTGACACTGACTGCCACTGCTGTCAGATAGCGCAGGCCACTCTCCAGATCCTGTTTTTTCAGGCATTCTTCCATCAGTTTCCTGGCACCCTGCTTCAGCTGCCACCGCATCAGATCCGGAATGTCCTCAAAATGATAGTAAAAAGCCTGTCTGGTAATATGGCATTCTTCTACAATATCTTTGATAGTAAGTTTCTTTACCTTTTTCTCAAACAGAAGCGTCCAGGCCGCTTCCGCAATGATTTCTTTCATTTCGACAGCCATTCTATTCCGTCCTTCTATTATGCTAATCCAATGGCATCATCCACAGGAAGGGAAAGCACTACCCCATGGGCTTTTGTTTTCAGGCCGCAGGCCTGGTTGATGGCAGACATGACCTCCGTCTTCTTTTCGTCCGGCACTACGATCATGACAAATTCCTGTTCTTCCTGCACGGAAATGCCAAAGAACTGTGTCATCTGCTCCTGGCCTCTTCTGCCGCCTTTCATAACCGTGCCGCCTCTGGCTCCTGCACTTCTTGCTGCTTCTACCACATCTTCACTGTATCCGCCAGCTACGGAAACCCAGATCACAGAATTTCCCGGTGTCTCTTTCATCTCTGCTCCATCTCCTTTCTTCTGCTGCTCCTGTATAAGACGCAGCATCGGCCCCTGCATTCCCGTAATCGGAATGGTAAATGCAATTCCGCCGCCTCTTTTTCGAAAACACATATGGTTCTCCATACATGCAAAGACTTCTTTTACCCTGGATTTTGGAAGAAAGCTTATAGTTAAAATCCTGGCCGTCCCCCTTAACCCGAAAATGTCCATCATTTCTGAGGACGCCGTTCCCTTTCCCCTGCATCGATAAAACACTGGAATCTGGAGCTCTTCCAGGGATTCATCCATTTTTTTGATATTTTCCGCATGGACCACCGAGATCAGCATACGCGGACAAAGTTTTTTGCTTTCCTGTTCACTCATGCGATTCCTCCTCTATCTCGATCACCACATCATCGTCTGCATCTTCAGCCATTGCCGGCGGTACGGGTATTTTTCCTGCCTGCTCTGTCTTTCTGGCATACAGAATTCCCATGATCTGAATGGCAATAAGCGGTGCTAAGGCAACCAGTGCCACAATGCCAAACGCATCGGTGACCACATTTCCGCCCAGCGCCGTACAGGCTCCCATAGACAGAGGCAGTAAAAATGTGGATGTCATGGGACCGCTGGCAACGCCTCCAGAGTCAAACGCAATTCCCACAAATACCGGCGGCACCATTCTGCTCATAATCAGCGCAGCAATATAGCCCGGCACCACAATCCAGTAAATGCTTAAACCGGTCAGCACCCGCACCATAGAAACTGCCACCGCACAGGCAACACCTGCGGAAAGAGCATAGTTCATCATTTTCTTAGAAACCATGCCTCCGGTAATCTCTTCTACCTGAGTATTTAACACCTGCACAGCAGGCTCTGCCTTTACAATATAATATCCAATAACAATGCCAATGGGAACCAGGCTCCATTTCATCATACCCTGGGCAAGAGTGCTGCCAAGAAGGTTTCCTACCGGTGCAAAGCCGGCATTGACGCCTGTGAGAAATAAAATCAAGCCAATGATGGTGTAAAGAAATCCCACGGTCATACGAAGCATCTGGCGTCTCCGGTATTTTCTGGTCAGAAGCTGGAACACAAGAAAGACGCCGATCACAGGAAGGATGCTGCGAAAAACTTCTTCTGCATAATGAGGCAGCTCTACCAGAAACAGTTTCACCACATCGTGGGTAGTCTCCACTGCCGGAACTTCAATCGGTGTATACAATGCATCTGTTGGGTGATAAAAAATTCCCAGCAGCATAACCATCATAATCGGACCGATGCTGCAAAGGGCGATGAGACCGAAACTGTCTTTCTCGCCGTCCTTGTCGCTTCTGGCAGCAGAAAGTCCGATACCAAGAGCCATAATAAAAGGAACCGTCATCGGGCCTGTGGTCACGCCGCCTGCGTCGAAAGCCACTGCTACAAAATCCGACGGTGCCGGAATGGACAGCAGAAACAGCAATCCGTAAAAAACCATAAGGATCTTTGACAGACTGATTTTAAACAGAATGCGCAAAACTGCAATCACCGTAAAGATGCCCACTCCCACTGCAACGGTGTAGATCAGCACCTCATTTGGGATGGATGCGACCTGGTTTGCAAGAACCTGAAGATCCGGTTCAGAAATGGTGATGATGGCCCCCATGGCAAAGCAGACCAGAACAATGATACCCAGTTTCTGCTTTTTCAGCAGGCTTTTTCCCACACCCTCTCCAAGAGGTGTCATGGCCGTCTCCGCCCCCAGCTGGAAAAATCCCATGCCCACAATCAGCAGGAATGCGCCTGCCAGAAACAGCGCCAGTGTGCCAATCTCCATGGGTACAAAGGTAATGCTCAAAAGCAGGACAATCACAGTGATGGGCAGGACACTGACAAGTGCTTCTCTGATTTTTTCTTTCAATTTCTCATTCAATAGGTGGATATCCTCCTCTCTGCCTATTGGTGTCTACAGGTGTCATTTCATGATGCTGGTACAGGATTTCAGGAAACTGAAAGTCTTTTTAATGCTTTGTCTTATTCGTGTTCGTGACGGAAAATGATGGTTCCGTCCGCTCCCATGGAATCTACAATAGCAAGAGATTCCAGGTGGAGTCCTTTTTTCCGGATGGCTTCTCCGCCGCACTGGAAGCCTTTTTCAATGGCAACTCCAATGCCTTCCACGGTTGCTCCTGCAGCCTCTACCAGTTCCAGAAGGCCCATCATGGCACAGCCGTTTGCCAGGAAATCATCAATGATCAAAACGTGGTCTTCCTTTGTCAAGAATTTTTTGGATACAATGACTTCATACTCTCTGCCGTGGGTATAGGACTGGATCTTTGTCCGGTAGTTGTTATTATCCAGATTAATGCTCATGGATTTCTTCGCAAACACAACCGGTACATGGAACTCTCTTGCCGCAATAGCAGCGATTCCGATGCCGCTGGCTTCGATGGTCAGAATCTTGTTGATAGGACAGTCTGCAAACAGGCGCTTCCACTCCTGTGCCATCCGCTCAAACAGGTCAATGTCCATCTGATGGTTGATAAAGCTGTCTACTTTCAGCACATTTCCTTCCCGCACAATCCCGTCTTTTCGAATCCGTTCTTCTAATTCCTTCATGGTAAGCTGCTCCTTTTTTTGTTTTCTTTTTTATTTTGGTGCTCTTTTCTTTAGAAATGTTTAGATTTTCTTTCGTGAATGGACACAAAGTCCTCACAATCTCCTGATATCCTGTTTTCATCAAAGCGGACTTGCTTTTTTACATAGATTTCTCTCTTTCTTGGAGATATCCTCCACCTCAGGCTGCTGCACCGGCCCTTACGGATATCTCCTTTTTCATGCCTTTATATATTCCCTTTGATTTTTTCTTTCACAAGTGCAAAAAACTCTCTCACCAGATAATGCACCTGGTATCTGGCATCCGACTTTGCTGGTATTCCGCATGGCTTGGCATACCCCTGCTTTTTTGCCAGGCGCAGTGCCCGGTATACATGAAAATTATTGGTAAGAATCCCCACAGGCGCTGTTTTATCCAGAAATGCTGCAGAAAATTTTAAATTTTCCTCCGTGCTGGTAGAGCGCTCTTCCAAAATCAAACGTCTGGAAGCAATGCCGTGCTCTGTCAGCCAGTCGTACATGCACTGGGCTTCCGTGATGTCTTCCCCTTCTCCCTGGCCTCCGGAAAGAACCGCCAGGGTATCCGGATGTTCCTTTAAAAACGCTTCTGCCTTTTTCAGTCTTCTCTCCAGGGCTCTGCTTGGACGTGTGCCTTTTACCTGGGCACCTAACACAATCACCACTGGAACCTCTGTATCCGGCTTCTCCCACATATGCAGGCAAATCTGGCATTCCACCACCAGAAAGATCAGAATGCCTGCTCCAAATACCGCTATGCATCCCGCTCTTGCTGCTCCTGGAAGATGATTCCACGCTGTTTTTCCAAACAGACCGCCAAGGACAGCCAGGATGCCAAGGCCTAACCATACAACTGCGAAATCCATGGAAATCATCCACAGCCATCCATAATACAGCAGACAGACAATTCCAAGGCCAAACAGCCATCCATTCATCGGTCTCCTCCTGTTTTTAGCTTGCGTAATATAAAGATTGCCGGTGCACACCCTTTGTTGTTAGTATGCGCCGGCAGATCTGCGTGTGTTTACACGCTGCCTTTTTGTATTATGCGTTCCGACCGCAGCAGAATTTGTATTTTTTTCCACTTCCGCAGGGGCACGGATCGTTTCTGCCGATCTTAGCGCCCTTGATTACAGTGTTTGCTTTCTTTGCAATACGGTACAGTTCTTTTTTCTTTGCTTCATCAAAAATGTTGTCCCACATAGGCAGATTGTACAGCCAGTCAGCCTTAGCATCTACCATGTTCTTGTACAGCAGCTCTTTGTCAAATGCCAGAGTCACTTCGGTATTCTCATCCATGGTATCAATGGGGTTCTTCACTTTCAGGCTGTCGTCAATGCCGTCCAGGAAACCTGCCATGGTCAGAACCGGGATATTGTATTTTTCAGCCAGCTCTTTCACGGTGCCCTTGACTACTTCGTCCGGGTTGGAAAGCAGCTGCTCGTAAATTCCTTTTTCGATAAGAAAATAATCTGTCCAGAATTTCTGAAGCTGTCTCTTATCTGTTTCCTGAGAGTATGCAATGTCTCTCCATTCCTGTAATAATGCCATATTCCTTTACCATCCTTCGTTTCCAGTCTCGAATTCGTGTTTCCGGTCTGTCAGCATCCGCTGTTCTGTCCGGAAAACCTCACTTCTTATTATATAACATATCTTCCGATTTTTCAAAATAATTTTGTGTATTTGTAGAATTTCTTTCCTCTTCGTACAAAATCATTCCGCCCCGTTCTTCATAGCCGGTATTCCACAGCTCCGTTAAGGAAAGCCAGTGGGCTTCCCCATAGGTGGCGGTCTTTACAAAAAATGCTTCTTCTGTCTGGGCATATCCCACCAGCATAAACCAGTGCCATACATATTCTTTCATGTAATCGCTTTTGTGCTTCAGCAGCAGAAACGGCACGGGAAACCCGGCATCAATCTGGCTTTTAACTGCTGCTTCTGCCTCTTTTAAATCTGCCGTGCCCGGAAGCTCTTTCATTTTCAGGCTGTCTATGCCTCTGTCCTGCAGATACTGTCCAAAGCCTTCCCTATAGATGGATAACCGGCTGATTCCACCGGCTCTTGGACGTAAGTAGGGTTTCATCTGGTCTGCAAATATCCGGTAGGTTTCCATGGTCATCCCTTCCGGTTCTTCGGTGCAGAGTCCTTTCATGCCTTTGTGAAGCTGCAGTTCGATGCAGGTATCGCAGGCGGCAGCTGCCGCACAGCCTCCCAGTTTCATCATGGGATCTTTGAAGCAGTCCTGATTTCCTCCAAAAAATCTGTCTATCCAAAAATAATTCAGTGTACTCAATTTGAATTCTTCCTTTCTGCCCCTTATCATACGCTTTTTCCCTTTTTAGCGCAAGGCTGGTTGGTCTGGACATTTTCTCTTAAAAAGGTTATAATTCCAACAGATCTTTGGAAAGGAGCATATAGCCTTTTGTTTCTGCAAAAATCCAAAAACCAGTATGAAGAACAGCTAAAACGCCACCCCATCCTGTTAAACAGCCTGGTGACCATCGCCCTGCTTCTTGCAGCCACCGGTCTTGCCATGCTGCTGTTCCATTTTGTCCAGGAAGATACGCCAGGTATTGCTATGCTTTACCTTCTTGCCCAGGTGCTCATCGCACGATACACGCAGGGGTATATTCCAGGCGTTCTGGCAGCCATTTTCAGCGTATTTTTTACCAATTATTATTTTACAGCTCCCTATCTTTCCTTTACCGTAAACAGTGCAGGCTACCCCATCACCTTTCTGTGTATGCTGGCCATCACCATCAGCACCAGCGCTGCCACCACCCATATGAAGCAGCAGGCAGCTATCATTGCAAAGCACAACCAGCTTCTTATGGAGGCAGACAAAGAAAAAATGCGGGCAAACCTGCTGCGGGCCATTTCCCACGATCTGCGCACGCCTCTTACCAGCATCATCGGCTCCAGCACTTCTTATCTGGAAAATGAAGACCGGCTGGAAGCTTCGGAAAAACGCAGCCTTGTGGAACACATTTACGAAGATTCCACCTGGCTTCTGCATATGGTGGAAAATCTTTTAAGCATTACCCGCATCCACCAGGATACCAAAGCCCGCGTCACCCGCTCCCTAGAGCCCTTTGAAGAAGTACTCTCGGAAGCTGTCCTCCGCCTGAAAAAACGGGCTCCGGACGCCCAGATCGAAGTCCATTTTCCATCAGAATTTGTCATGATTCCCATGGATGCCATGCTCATTGAGCAGGTCATCATCAATCTTCTGGAAAATGCCCTGGTTCATTCAGAAAGTATCCAGCCCATTGACTGTTTTGTCACCACAGATAAAACTTCCCTGACTTTCCATGTCCGGGATTATGGAAAAGGCATTGATCCTGCCAGACTGCCTGGCATTTTTGACGGTATGCCAGAATCCCAGAGCGGCTCGGCAGACAGCCATAAAGGAGCCGGTATCGGTCTTACCATCTGCAAAACCATTATTTTAGCCCATGGCGGAACCATCGAAGCCAAAAATCATAAAAACGGGGCAGAGTTTCTTTTCACCCTGCCCAGAGAGGAAGCATAATCTTATGACAAACCGGGTTCAAATCCTGCTTATTGAAGACGAAAAAAATATCTGCAACTTTATCACCACAGCTCTGGAACCGGCTAATTACAAGGTCATCAGCGCTTTCAATGCAACAGAAGGCTTGTCCTTAGCCACATCTCTCTGCCCGGATGTGGTGCTTCTGGACCTTGGGCTTCCGGATATGGACGGCCTGGAAGTCATCCGGCACATCCGGTCCTGGTCCCAGCTTCCCATCATTGTGCTTTCTGCCAGAACCAGCGAGGAAGAAAAGGTCCGCGCCCTGGATCTGGGTGCGGACGATTATATTACCAAACCTTTCGGTACGTCAGAACTTCTTGCCAGAATTCGGACGGCCCTGCGCCACAGCAGCCGCCCCACGGCTCCAAGTGCAGCTTCTTCCATCTACCATGCCAAACAGATGAAGATTGATTTTGAACGCCGCCTGGTGACCGTCAATGGAAAAGAGGTGCACCTTACCCAGATTGAATACAAAATTCTGACTCTATTAGCCAAAAACTCTGGGAAAGTCATCACATACGATACGATCATGGCCTCTGTGTGGGGGCCTTATTCCGATGGAAACAACCGGATTCTCCGGGTCAACATGGCCAACATGCGCCGGAAGCTGGAAAACAATCCGGCAGCCCCGGAGTACATCTTTACAGAGGTAGGCATCGGCTACCGGATGTTAGAAGACGAAAGCGCCTGGTAATCTTAATACTCTTTTCCGTTTAAAATCTCTACGTAATCTTTGTAATTCTTTTCCAAAAGAGTGGGCGTATCCAGTCCATAAGGACATTTGCTCTTGCATTTGTTGCAGTGGAGACATCCTTCGATCTTACGCATTTTCTCCTGCATAGCTGGTGTCAGCTGGGCTGCCGATGGGGCCCGGCGGATCATCAGAGACATTCTCGCACAGTTATTGATCTCAATTCCTGCCGGACACGGCATACAGTAACCGCAGCCTCGGCAGAATTCTCCCTGAAGTTCTGCCCGGTCTTTTTCAATCAGCGCCTTGATTTCCGAAGTCATCGTTGGCGGATTGTCAATGTAGGACAAAAATTCATCCAGTTCTTTTTCCCGCTGAACGCCCCAGATCGGCAGAACATTGTCAAACTGAGCTTCAAACGCATATGCTGCCTCTGAATGGGTAATCAGTCCTCCGGACAAGGCCTTCATGGCAATAAATCCCATATCTGCTTTTTTACATTTTTCTACCAGTTCCAAATCTTTGTCGGTAGCCAGATAACAGAAGGGGAACTGAAGTGTCTCATACAGGCCGCTGTCAATGGCTTCGTTTGCAACGGACAGACGGTGATTGGTAATTCCAATGTGCCGGATCTTTCCCTGGGCTTTTGCCTCCAGCATGGCCTCATAAAGTCCGCTTCCGTCTCCCGGTTTGGGACAGAATGCCGGATTATGGAATTGATACAGATCCAGGTAGCCGGTACGCAGATTGCCAAGGGTGGTTTCCAGATCTTTCCAAAAGCCTTCTGCTGTCACAGCGCCTGTCTTGGATGCAATGTAAACCTTTTCCCGGAAGCCTTCAAATGCAGCTCCAAGTTTGCACTCGCTGTCTGTGTAAAATCTGGCGGTATCAAAGAAACGGATGCCTGCGTCATAAGCTTTTCTTATAAGACAGACTGCCTCTTTCTCTGAAATTCTCTGAATAGGCAGCGCTCCAAATCCATTTTTATTGACAGTAATGCCTGTTTTTCCAAGTGTCACCATTTCCATTGTGTTTCGCCTTCCTTTCATTTGTTTTTATCATTTTATCCTTTTCTATCCTTTCCGTCAACCGTTCCCTCCTCTTCAGCGTTCTTCATCCATCTCTTGCTTTTTCCCATTGAAACCGCTATAATCAAAACGACACCCGTTCATCAACACTTTTATGGGGGAAAGAATTTGAAAAAATTTCAGCGTATTATGGCATGGATTGGCATTCTTCTGTTAGTCGGCATGTATATTTCCACCCTGGTATTCGCTCTGATGAAAAGTGAGGCCGCACAGGAACTCTTCCGTGCTTCCGTGGCCTGTACCATCATTGTTCCAGTAGTGCTCTATGCAGCCGTACTGATGGGACGCCTCTCCAAAAAAGATGAAGAAAAGGATTCTTCAAAAAAAGACTCTAAAAAGCAGTGATGCTTTTCGGAGTCTTTTTGATTATCTTTTAGAAAGCGTAGGCTAATTCCCGCTCTTTGTCTTCCTGCAGCTGCATGATACTCACCAGTACTGCCGGAAGAATCGCTTCTTTTTTGTAACTTACCAGCACTTTTCCTTCATCCAGACAAGAAATAGCAAACTGCGGATTCTCGAACATGCTCTTGGGATGTCCCACAGCACGCTCAATCTTTCTTGTGAAAGTGACATAGCCTTCTTTTCTGCACTTTAGCATTTCCCGTTCATAGTCGGTAATCCGGCCAGGACTTAAGTGATTTAAGGAAACCTGGCGGTAAAAGTCGGTAAACAATGCTTTTTTGTGATTCTTCATCCACTCGATATCACCGGAAAGGATTCTGTCGCACTCTTCTCTTGTCAGCTTGGCACACTTTTTAAAATAGATGCCGTTCTGCTGAAACTTTTTCTCCAGATAAATCTCTTTCTCATCCTGATTCTTTACACAAAGATAAAAGTGAGCTGCTGCTTTTCTGTCTGCGGCTCCCCGAAACTCCAGTTTTCTTAAGTGAAATGCAGAAAACTTCCGCTTCGGTTCTGCCTCTAATATGCCTTTCAGCTCTCCATAACGTTCTTCTGAAATACTCTCACTCTGTTCATAATAAGTAGTATAATTCATAAATAATGTCCCCCATTTCCTGTGGCTGTAACGTGCCCCCTCTGCACATTGGCAGCTGCTTATGACCTGTTCTCCGTTTTGGATACTTTTATTCTAGCAGGGATTTGTGAAAACATCATGTCAAACTTCTGAAGAGTTTCTAAACTTTCTTAAGTTTCGGTCAACGATAAATAATATCGGTTCTTGCAGGACCATTGGAGATCATAGTAATCGGGAATCCAATCTGCTCCTCTACAAACTCAATGTATTTCCGGCAGTTTTCCGGAAGCTCTTCGTATTTATGGATACCGCGGATATCACATTTCCATCCAGGAAGGGTCTTCATGATCGGTTTGCATCTTTCCAGTTCTACTGTGGTCGGAAAATCTTTGATTTCTTTTCCGTCCAGCTCGTAGCCGACACATACCGGGATCTCATCTAAGTAGCCCAGTACATCCAGTACAGTAAAGGCTACATCGGTAGCTCCCTGCATCCGGCAGCCGTAGCGGGTAGCTACGCAGTCCAGCCATCCCATACGTCTGGGACGTCCGGTGGTTGCACCAAATTCTCCGCCGTCACCGCCGCGTTTTCTCAGCTCATCTGCTTCGTCTCCGAAGATCTCGCTGACAAATGCACCTGCTCCAACAGCACTGGAGTATGCCTTTACAACAGTTACAATCTTTTTGATCTCATAGGGCGGTACTCCTGCTCCGATGGCACCATAGCCTGCCAGTGTGGAGGAAGAAGTAACCATGGGGTAAATACCGTGATCCGGGTCTTTTAAGGAACCTAACTGGCCTTCCAGAAGGATGTTCTTTCCTTCTTTGATAGCATTCCACAGGTATGCAGAGGTATCGCACACATAAGGTGCTACCATATCTCTGTAGCTGTGCAGTTCTTCCATCAAATCTTCCGGCTTCAGAGTCGGTTTGTGGTACAGATGCTCCAGAACCACATTCTTCAGTTCACAGATCTTCTCAACTTTTTCTTTTAAGCAGTTCTCATCAAAAAGCTCGCTGACTTGGAATCCGATCTTCGCATATTTATCTGAATAGAAAGGAGCAATTCCTGACTTGGTAGAGCCAAAGGATTTTCCTGCCAGCCGGGCTTCTTCATAGGTATCCAGAAGGATATGATAAGACATCACAATCTGTGCCCGGTCAGAAACCAGGATCTTCGGTGCTGGCACACCCTGATCGGTAATGCTCTTGATCTCTTTAAAAAGCAGTGGAATATTTAAAGCAACGCCGTTTCCGATGATGCTGGTGGTATGGTGATAGAACACACCTGAGGGCAGGGTGTGCAGTGCAAATTTTCCATAGTTGTTTACGATGGTATGGCCTGCATTTGCTCCTCCCTGGAAACGAACAATGATATCCGCTTTTTCAGCCAGCATATCTGTGATTTTGCCTTTTCCTTCATCTCCCCAGTTTGCTCCAACTACTGCAGTAATCATAATGATTCCTCCTAATCTTAGCGGATCTGTCATATTCCGACAGGCATGCCAGAATCCGCCAGGTATTCATTCACAACGCTTGTATTATACTATATTCCATCTGAGAAGTAAAGACGCGAAACCCTGGATGCTTTTCATTTTTACCAGTATTTGTACTACTTTTCAGTACGATATTGCCTAGCACGATTTTTCATATACTTTATGATAAAGGGTACACGAACTTGTTACTTTTGATTGGAAAAGGAGTCTTTTCATGGAAAACCGGATTCTCGAACTCCGTAAGGAGCGGAATATGACGCAGATGTCACTCAGCACCAGCATACATGTTTCTCAGGAGACCATCAGTGCCTACGAGACCGGCCGCCATGATCCCACAGCAGAAAATCTGATCCGGATTGCCAATTTCTTTCAGGTAAGCGTTGATTATCTGCTGCGGCGCAGCGACTGCCGGATTGCCCAGTCCTATGACCAGCTTTCCCCGGAGGATGCAGAACTTCTGTCTTTATTTCACAACGCATCTCCCCTGATCCGCCAGCGTGTAATTGGCTATCTTCAGGGTGTTCTTTCCTATGAAAGGGATGATTCTTCCTCTTCTCTCTGATTTCTCCAGAATGCTTCCACTTCTCTTTCCACTGTTTCCAGTGTACAGAAGCCATAGCCTTCCCATTCCAGGGGAAACATTCTCTGATAGGTACTCTGTCCAAAGCGGTCATCTAACAAAAGGATCACTCCTGCATCTTCAGCGGTGCGAATCACCCGGCCGGCAGCCTGAAGAACCTTGTTCATGCCCGGAATGCTGTAGGCATAGGCAAATCCGTCTTCTCCCCGTTCCTGATAATAATCTTTTAAAATTTCCCGTTCACAGCACACCTGTGGAAGCCCGGTTCCCACAATCACCGTTCCGATAAGGGCATCTCCTTTCAGATCAATGCCTTCCCCAAAAATGCCGCCCATCACACAGAATCCTACAAGTGTACGTTTTCCATTTTCACTCTGAAACTGTTCCAGAAAAGCTTCCCGCTCCTGCTCTTTCATGGAAACGGTCTGACATAAAACTTCCGTATTTTCCGGGCAGATATTCGAAAATGCTTGAGAAATTTCTTCCAGCATTTTGTAAGACGGGCAGAAGACCAGATAGTTTCCCAGCCGGCTTCCAGCCAAGGTGCTGATATAGGAGGCGATTCTGGCATATTCTTCCGGCCCCCGCCTGGTATACCGGCTGCTCACGTCCCGTCCCACCAGCACCAGCTTTTTTTCCCTTGGAAACGGCGATTTTGCATAAATGGCATAGCTGTCCATCTCTCCACACAAAAGTCCGATGTAGTATTTCACCGGCAGAAGGGTAGCAGAGAAAAAGATCGTGCTGTTTCCCTTATTTAAGCAGGCCAGAAGATTGGCTGCTGTGTTTAGGCAGTACAGACGCACCAGAAACCTGCCGTCTGCTTCCAGCTTTGTATAGATCCGGTAATTGGCATCCACACGGTCATAAATATCCAGAAATCCCATCACCTCAAAGTAAAGATCCAGCACCTTTTTCCGCAGGTTCTGCTCCCCCTGAAAGTTTTCCAGGAAATCTTCCATTTCTCCTGAAAGCCTCATAAGCGCCACGGGAAATGCTCCTGTACTGTCTAAAATCTGGTACGTTTCACACTCCCGTTTCCACTCCAGCATCATTTTATTGCAGGTCTCCAGCGCCTTGGCCAGCTTTCTGCTGTGGGATTTTACCAGCTTTTTTACTTCCAGAAATTCTTCTTTCCAAAGTGCGGCGCTGAACATCTCTCTTCCCCGCTCCACCAGGTTATGGGCTTCATCTACCAGAAACAGATAACTGCCTTTGACTCCCTCTCCGAAAAACCGTTTCAGATGTGCCCTGGGATCAAACACATAGTTGTAGTCACATATCACCGTATCTACCCACAATGCTGTATCCAGAGACATTTCAAAAGGACATACCTGCCATTTTTCCGCCTGGATAAGAATGCTTTCCCGGTTCAAGTCACTTTCTGTCTGAAGCAGTTCAAAAACCGCATCGTTTACCCGGTCAAAATGCCCTTTCGCATAAGGACAGGCTGCCGGGTTGCACTCCGTCTCTTCCATTGGGCAAATCTTTTCTTTGGCAGTCAATACCAGAACTTTCATGGAAAGCCCCTGTTTCTTTAAAAGCCGGAAGGCTTCCCAGGCCGCAGCTCTGGTGGTGGTTCTTGCCGTTAGATAAAAAATCTTATCTCCCAGCTCCTCTCCCACTGCTTTTACTGCTGGAAATACGGTAGAAATCGTCTTTCCCACTCCGGTTGGTGCCTGGATAAACAGCTTTTTTCTCCGCAGAATGGTGCGATAAACCGCTGCTGCCAGGTCTCTCTGTCCCTCCCGGTAGGGAAATGGGAACTCAATCTTTTTGATGGATGCCTGGCGTTTTTCTTTCCACCGGATCTCAAAGTCACACCACTTCTGATATTCCAGGCACAGCTTTTCAAACCACGCAGAAAGCTCTTCCATGGAATACAACTTCCGAAAACGCCGGATATCTTCTGTTTCCAGGTTGCAGTAGGTCATCTGCACCCCGATCTTAGAGAGTGCTTTCTGCTTTCCATAAATGTACGCATAGCATTTTGCCTGGCTTTCATGGACAGGCACTGGCTCTTCCACATAGGAGAGATCCCGGTAAACACCTTTGATCTCGTCAATAAATACCTGTCCCTCTTCCGTAAAAATGCCGTCTGCCCGCCCTTCAATCTGAACGGAATAGGTCCCGCAGTTCCAGGTTTCTTTTAAGGACACCTCTGCCTGATAATCTCCTCTCATGCTCCCCTGGATCTTCCGGTGCAGCCTGCTTCCCATCTGCATGGCCTCTTTGTCCGCCATCTGTCCGTGCCGGTTGTCCAGATCCCCGCTGCGGAGAATAAATTCCACCAATGCCCTAACTGAAATCCTGATCTCTTCCACGTCATCCTCCTGCTTCGAACTCATGTTTTCTGTTTTTATCATACCATAAAAAATACACCAGATACAATGACAATGTACCCGGTGCATTCTTTTCTCAAATATTTCGTTTTCTGCGCTTTCCAGATTTTCTCAGGCAGTGGCATATTTTTTCAGAATATTTTCAAAAGCCATGTTCTGTCCGCCATATTTCACGGTCAGCTCTCTGCTCAAATCCAGACTCAGCACACCTAGTATTGATTTTGCATCGATGATTACCCGATTGTAAAACACATCAATATCAAAATCGCACTGCTCTGCAGCATTGACAAATTCCTTTACATCCTGCAGCGCTGTAAGCTTAATCTTTCTTTCAGACATAGCTATCTTCCTTTCTAAACCGACATGTCTGCACACGCAGGCCTTACCAATTTTCCAGTAACTTCAAGCCTTTCTTTTTAGTTACACGGATTATGCCACTTCCTTTTTTATTTGTCAACCGGTATTTTTCAAGCGCTTTGAAATTTCCTCAAATTTCGCTGAAATTCTGCACAGTCCGACCCGTTTTTTTCTGTCATACTGTCCGATTTTTTCTGTGCAGAAAACCCGTTTATCCGAATCACGCCTTTCACTTTTTTTGATTTCCTTTTTTCCTGGAAGGTTTCTTCTGGCAAATTTTCACAAATCTTCCGAATGGCTTCCTTTTTTTGCAAGTTCCTGAAATACTGGAAATGCGCCGTCTAATGCCGGATTGCAGGCGCGCTCAAATTCTCCCTTGTCTGCCAGATCTGCCAGTACCGGATCAATGGGCATCTTTCCAAGTACGGAAACTCCCAGCTCCTCTGCGATCTCGTCAATGTGGCTTTCTCCAAAGACTTTGATCTCTTTTCCGCAGTCCGGACATTTCAGATAGCTGTAGTTTTCTACCAGACCAAGTACTGGAATGTGCATGGTCATCGCCATATTGTATGCTTTCTTTACGATCATCCGTACCAGATCCTGGGGCGAAGATACGATGACTACACCATCTAAGGGCAGGGACTGGAAAACAGTCAGCGGAACATCGCCGGTTCCCGGAGGCATATCCACCAGCAGGAAATCCAATTCGCCCCAGATTACCTCACTCCAGAACTGTTTTACCATATTCGCAACTACCGGTCCTCTCCAGATCACCGGTGCCTCTTCATCCGGCATCAGAAGATTGATGGAAATGACTTTGATGTCGTTGTCCGTCAGCATGGGATAAATACCCTGGTCATCTGCCTGTGCCGGTCCGTGCAGACCGTACATTTTCGGGATGGATGGGCCGGTAATATCGGCGTCCAGAATTCCAACCCTGTAGCCTTTTGCTGCCAGCATATTGGCCAGTGTGGCAGTGGCCATGGATTTTCCAACGCCGCCCTTTCCACTGGCAATGCCTATTACATGTTTGATATCAGAATAAAGATTCTGTTCTACCAGAAAGCTTTCTTTTTTCTTTGAGGGACATCCCTCACAGCTTTCTTTTGTGCAGCCGCTGCTGCTGCATTCTTTTTCTGCCATTTTCTTGTTTCCTCCTGTTGATTGATTCTCCGCTAACTATACACTATTTCTTCTCTCTTTACAAGACAGCCTATTTTTCACATGCTTCAAAGAATGCTTTCACTCTCCGCTCATATTCTGCCGGATCGTAGTAGAACGCTTCTGCATGATCGGCACCTTTTACGATCCACAGTTCTTTTTTCGAAACGCAGGCATCGTAAATCTTTTTGGACATCCAGGATGGAATCAGACGATCCTGATCTCCGTGGATCAAAAGAAGGGGAAGCTTGGTTCTTGTGACTGCTTCTTCTGCTGAACAGTCTCCCAGTCCGTATCCTGCAAACATGCGGCAGGCGATATCCACTCCTATCAGAAGAAGTTTTCTTAGGATTCCCGGAATTTTCCGCTCCTTTGCAATGGTTTCAAACACTTCTGCCGGGGAGGTATACGGGCAGTCTGCCACCATTCCTTTTACAGAAGGGGGCAGGTTTAATTCGCTGGTCATCAGCACTGCTGCCGCACCTAAGGAAATTCCGTGAAGAAAAATCTCACAATTTCCTCCATATTTCCGGTTCAAATACTGAATCCACCGGTAGCAGTCTTCCCGCTCTAAGCAGCCAAATCCAATGTATTTTCCTTCGCTGGCTCCATGGGCACGGTTGTCTAACAGCAGCACATTGTATCCTGCTTCATGAAAAAAGCGGGCGATGACTGCATAATCCCGTTCTCCATCGGAAAGATATCCGTGAACAGCCAGAACCGTTTTGTTTGTCTCTTTTTCTGCCGGAAGGAATCTTGCTTCCAAAAGCAATCCATCATGGGAGCGGATCATCCAGTATTCGGATGTGGGTTCCATCTCCTTTAACCACTCTTTTCCTTCTGCAATCTCATGTTTGTAAGCTTCCAGCTCATCCGGTGCCTGAAACATGAAAAATCCTTTTCCTTTTGCTTTTCTGCACACAGCTCCTTTAAAAAAGAAGGCTGTGGCTGCTGCAAATGCCCCAGCTCCTGCCAGGGCTGTATATTTCAGAGTTTTCTTGACTCCTGAGGTTTTTCTTTTCCGTCTCATATGGATCCCCTTCTTCTGTATTTTTGAGTGTGTTTTTAAAATACTTTCTGTAGGATGTACGTCACAATTTGTGGAAAATTATGTCTGAATGAGGGCGCGCAGCGGACTGCGTCAACCGAATGAGGGCAAAATTCTACGCAAAATGGGCGTGCAGATTGCAGGAATGATTTTTCAGACACGCTCTATAGCTCGGTAAAAGTATACCGCTGTTTGATCCCGGAAGTTTGGATGTCAAACACAATGGTGCCATCCTCCAGCACAGTTTTCTCCCAGCGGACGTCTTTCCCCTCGAATTTCTTTTTCAAATATTCTTCCGGATCTTCCAGGCTCAGTTCTTCAAAAAACACGTCCCGCATCTGGTTGTTGGAACACTGGTTAAAAATCTCCCAGACTGCCTCATACTCTTTCATGATTCTGCATTCCTTTTCTGCATCTGCTTTAAAATTTCATCCATGATGCGCCCTGCTGCTTCCTCTTTGCTCATTTTTTCAAGAGAAATCTCCTCTGTGGGCGTAATCAGCGTGATAACGTTGGTATCCGTACCAAATCCTGCCCCTTCGACTTTTAAGTTGTTGGCAGCGATCATGTCCAGATTCTTTTTCTTCAGTTTTTCTCTGGAATTTTCCACCATATGCTCGGTTTCCATGGAAAATCCGCACAGAAACTGGCCTGGCTTTTTGTGTTCTCCCAGATATTGCAAAATGTCGTCCGTTTTCTCCAGCTCCAGAGTCATATGGGCATCATGTTTCTTAACTTTTTCTTCGCTAACAGTCAGTGGACGGTAATCTGCCACTGCCGCTGCTTTCACGATAATATCCTGCCCCGGCGCTGCTTGCGTCACAGCTTCAAACATTTCTCTGGCACTCTCAATCTCAACAACCTGTACAAATCGGGGCTTTGGAAGCGATGTCTGTCCTGTCACCAACGTCACATCAGCTCCTCTTAATGCACAGTTTCTGGCAATGGCATATCCCATTTTTCCTGTGGAGTGATTGGTGATATAACGCACCGGATCCACAGCTTCCATGGTGGGTCCTGCCGTTACCAGCACACGTTTCCCTGCCAGGTCTTTTTCAAATGCAATTTCTTTTAAAATATAGTCCAGCAGCAGATCTTCTGAGGGAAGCTTTCCTTCACCCACATCTTGGCAGGCCAGCATTCCAACAGCCGGATTGATGATGATATAGTCATTCCGCCTCAGCTTTTCCAGATTTTCCTGTACGATGGGATTTCGGTACATTCTGGTATTCATGGCCGGAGCAATGAGTTTGGGGCAGGTACACGCCATCACCGTGGTGGTGAGCATATCGTCTGCAATCCCGGCTGCGATCTTCCCAATCACATTGGCTGTTGCCGGGGCAATGATCATCACGTCTGCCCGCTTTGCCAGGGCAACATGTTCTACATTATATTGGAAATTCCGGTCAAAGGTATCTACCAGACATTTATTTCCTGTAAGTGTTTCAAATGTAATCGGATGGATAAAATTTGTTGCGTTTCTGGTCATGATCACATGGACATCACAGTGCAGCTTTTTCAGCATACTGGCCAAGTTGGCTGCTTTATACGCTGCAATGCTGCCGGAAACTCCAAGGATCACGGTCTTTCCATTTAACATGCATTCCATTCCTCCTTTCGCCTTCCTGATTCTTGATTCAGTATACCATACTTTTCCATAGGATTTCTAATTTTTCTATAAATTTTTCCCTTGCACCCCGATTTTCCCTATGCTATACTACCCCGGACAACATACATCCAACGCCGGATTTTCCGGTCATTGTACCATATCCGCGATCTGGTATTTTTTTCTGCCGGAGAGGGAATGATAACAGGGAGGACATTTTTTATGAAACAGAACTCTTCAGCTCTTGGCCTGGTGCAGGCTGCACTTTTTTCAGCACTGATCATCCTTCTGGCCTTTACACCATTTCTTGGGTACATTCCTCTTGGATTTACCCGTGCTACCATCATCCACATTCCAGTCATCATCGGCTCCATTCTTCTGGGGCCGAAGCAGGGCGCCGTTCTTGGTCTTGTGTTCGGTCTTACAAGTCTTGTTAACAACACCGTCAATCCCACTGCCACTTCCTTTGTCTTTTCTCCGTTTTATGAACTGGGGGAGATCCACGGCGGCATGGGAAGCCTGATCATCTGCCTGCTTCCTAGGATTCTTACCGGTGTGGTTCCTTATTATGTATACCGCGGCATTTCGAAAGTGCGTAAAAACAAAGATCCCCTTGCCGCCCTGGCTGTGGCCGGCCTTTCCGGTGCCCTGACCAACACCCTGCTGGTTATGAATCTGATCTTTGTCTTTTTCCGGGATGCCTATGCTTCTGCAAATGGCGTTGCCGCTGAGTCTGTCTATGGATTTATTCTCACAATCATTGGCATCAATGGAATTCCGGAAGCCATTGTCGCTGCGATTCTTACCGCCCTCATTGGACGGATTTTATTAAAAGCAAACATTCACAAAGGAGGAGCGTTATGATTTTAGCTATTGATATCGGAAACACCAACATCGTCATCGGCTGTATTGATGACGGAGACATTCTGTTTGTGGAACGTCTTTCCACCAACCAGACACAGACGGTTCTGGAATATGCCATCAGCTTTAAAAATGTTCTGGAACTGTACCACCTTTCTCCAGAACAGATCACCGGTTCCATTATTTCTTCTGTGGTACCCCCTGTGGTCAATATTGTAAAGGAAGCGATTTTTAAAATCACCGGCAAGCACGCCATGGTAGTTGGTCCTGGCGTAAAAAACGGCCTGAAGCTTCAAATGGACAATCCTGCCCAGGTGGGAAGTGATCTGGTAGTCAATGCGGTGGCCGGTATTGCAGAGTATCCGGTTCCTCTCATTATTTTTGATCTTGGCACCGCCACCACCATCTCTGTGATAAACCGGGAAAAGCATTACATCGGCGGCATGATCCTGCCCGGCATCCGGACTTCTCTGGATTCCCTTACCAGCCGCACTGCCCAGCTGCCCAGAATCAGCCTGGAACCTCCCAAAAAAGTCATTGGCACAAACACCATTGACTGTATGAAAAGCGGTATCCTCTATGGAAATGCAGCCTGCATCGACGGCATGATCGACCGCATTGAGGAAGAACTTGGGGAAACTGCCACTGTCCTTGCCACCGGCGGCTTAGCAAATGTCATCGTGCCCCACTGCCGCCATAAAGTCATTCTGGACGATGCGCTCCTGCTGAAAGGACTGTGGCTGATCTACAAGAAAAACCAAATCTCCTGATTCTTTCAAAAAATTTGAAAAAATTCGAAAATTCAGTTGACTTTTCCGGTCACACGTGCTATAGTTATGAAGTGTCACGAAAGTGACGTAGGGGATTGGTCAAATGGTATGATAGGGGTCTCCAAAACCTTTGGTGGGAG
>CAJMON010000045.1 GCA_905214955.1 uncultured bacterium | reverse complement strand
AGAATTTCCTACGCCTATGACATCCGAATTTTTTTTCAGTTTCTCCTGGAGGAAAATCCGTCCCTGAAGGATAAAACCATGTCTGACCTCACCGTTGACCTGTTGGATCAGATTACTGCTCTGGACGTTGAGGAATACATGGAATATTTAAAGGTCTACAAAGGAATAGATGAAAAAACAAATACCAACGGAGAACGTGGCATCAAACGCAAGCTTTCTTCCCTGCGCAGTTTTTATAACTATTATTTTAAACGTGAAATGATCCATACCAATCCGCTGGCACTCATTGACATGCCCAAAATCCACGAAAAAAACATCATCCGTCTGGATGCTGGCGAAGTCGCCGCGATGCTGGATTATATTGAACACTGCGGAGAATCTCTTACCGGTCAGAAGAAAATTTATTATGAAAAAACAAAGGAACGGGATCTTGCCATTGTGACCCTTCTCTTGGGAACAGGCATTCGAGTTTCAGAATGTGTAGGACTGGATGTGGAAGATCTGGATTTTCGAAATAATGGTGTAAAAGTGACCCGCAAAGGCGGAAATGAAATGGTTGTTTATTTTGGGGAGGAAGTGGAACAGGCCCTGAAAAATTATCTGATTGTCCGGGAAGAAATCACCCCCATTCCAGGACACGAACATGCTCTCTTCTACTCTACCCAGCGCCGCCGTATCGGCATTCAGGCAGTAGAAAATCTGGTAAAAAAATATGCCAGACAAATCACCACTACTAAGAAAATTACCCCCCACAAGCTGCGCAGTACCTATGGCACTGCACTTTACCAGGAAACTGGGGATATTTACCTTGTAGCCGATGTCCTTGGACATAAAGACGTCAACACCACCAGAAAGCATTATGCCGCCATGGATGATGCCAGAAGACGCAGCGCCGCTTCTGCTGTGCAGCTTCGGGAAGAACACCCTTACCGGAAAGAAACTTCTTCTGAGACCAGCGAACAGCCTTAATTCTAAAAAAGATCTATTTTTGTAAAAAGCCTCTTACCGTTTCCGGCAAGAGGCTGAAACATTTTAAATCACATCAGAATCCAGGACGATAGTGAACGGCCCATCGTTGCACAGACGGACTTTCATGTCTGCGCCAAACTGTCCACGCTGCACATCTGGTACGTTTTTTTTACATTCCTGGATCACGTATTCATACAGCTCATTGGCATGATCCGGATCTCCGGCATTGATGAAGCTTGGACGGTTTCCTTTTCTGCAGTCTGCATAAAGAGTAAACTGGGATATCAAAAGAAGGGAACCTCCCACATCTGACAGGGAGAGGTTGGTCTTTCCATTCTCATCTTCAAAGATCCGCAGCCCGGTCATCTTTTTCACCAGACGGTCTGCTTCCTTCGTGGTGTCGTCTTTTCCAACACCAATAAGTACCAAAAATCCCTTTCCGATCTCTCCAAGCACCTGTCCGTCTACCATTACAGATGCTTCTGTCACACGCTGAATCACGAATCTCATACTTTTCCTTCCTTCTTATCTACCAGGAATTTCAAAAGATCCACGGTACCCTGCACGCCAAGGTAACTGCTGTCTAAACAATAATGGTAGCTGGCTGCATCGCCCCATTTTTTGTTGGAATAATAATTGTAGTAGCTGGCACGCTTTTTGTCTGTCTTCTGAATCAGATCTTTAGCCTTTTCATCTGTCAAGTCATATTTCTCTGCAAGCCGGCGGATACGTGATTTTAGCGGTGCATTCATAAAAACAACCCGAAGATTGGGATCATCTGCAAGTGCATAATCTGCACATCTGCCGACAATGACACAGGAGCCTTCCTTTGCCAGTTCCTTAATGGAATTAAACTGTGCAAGGAAAATCTTATGGTTGATGGGCATATCTGCAAATGCAGCAGAACTGTAGCCTGTGGAATAAGTATCCATTACAAGAGAATATAAAAAGCTGCTGGTCGGCTTCTCGTCATGATGTTCAAAAAGCTCCTGGCAAAGCCCGCTTTCCTTTGCTGCTCTGTCTAACAGCTCTTTGTCGTAACACTTTACGCCCATTCTCTCTGCCAGAGTCAGACCGATCTCCTTTCCTGCACTTCCATACTGTCGTCCTATTGTAATGATTGTTTTGTATCCCATAAGCGACACGTCCTTTCTGTCTATATTTCTATTATTATACAATATCTTTTCTGAAATGTATAGTATTTTCAAGAAATCGGAAGCTTTTTCAACAATTCCTGGAAATATTCCGGAAGCGGCGCGCTAAATTCCATATACTTTCCCGTAACTGGATGCACAAATCCAAGAACCTGCGCATGAAGCGTCTGACCCTGAAGGGGATATGGGCACTTCGCAGGCCCATAGACCTCATCTCCAAGAAGCGGATGATGAATACTGGACATATGGACACGGATCTGATGGGTTCGGCCAGTCTCCAGCACGCATTCAATATAGGTATACTGGCGGAAACGTTCCAGCACCCGGTAATGGGTAATGGCTTCTTTTCCATTTTTTTCATTAATGGCCATCTTTTTCCGGTCTGTAGGATGACGGCCGATGGGTGCGTTGATAGTTCCCTCATCCTCCTTCAACACGCCATGGACGATTGCCCGATACCGTCGGTTGATGCTGTGTTCCTTTAACTGTTCCGCAATCGCTCTGTGTGCCAGATCCGTCTTGCACACCAGAAGCGATCCAGTGGTATCCCGGTCAATCCGATGGACAATTCCAGGACGCAAAACCCCATTGATGCCAGAAAGATGGGCATGGCAGTGATACATCAGTGCATTAACCAGAGTGCCGCTGTAGTGGCCGGCAGCCGGGTGGACTACCATGCCTTTTGGTTTGTTTACCACCAGGAGATCTTCATCTTCATAAAGGATATCCAGATGGATATTTTCCGGTTCAATATCCGGTTCTGCTGCATCTGGAATGGTTACTGTCAATTCTTCTTTTCCATTTAATTTGTAATTTGCTTTCACCGGTTTTCCATTTGCCAGAACCATGCCTTCTTTTAAAAGCTTCTGGATATAGGAGCGGGACAGCTCCGGCATCAGCTCTGAGAGCTGTCTGTCAACCCGCTGTCCCGTGTATTCCGGTTTCATTTTCAAAACCTCTGTATTCATGCTTTCTTCTTCCTCTTTTGGAGAAAGTCAAAATCTTCCTCCTTATATACAGCCAGAAATAAATAGACCAGTACCAGAATGGACACCACCACATAAATGTCAGCTACATTAAATACCGGAAAATCAATCAATGAAAAATAGAAAAAATCAATAACATAACCGCGGAAAACACGGTCAATCATATTTCCCACTGCTCCGGCACCAAGAAAGGTAGTAAGTATCCTCACTGGCTGATATTTTTTTGTTAAAGGAGTCTTATAGTACAGCCAGATCAGGATGCAAAAGATCAAAATACTTCCTGCCATAAAAATCCAACGGCTGTCTTTTAAGATTCCAAAAGCAGCTCCTCTGTTTTCTACATATTCCAGTTCAAACACTCCTGGAATCAGAATCCAGTTTTCCTGGCCCCTCAGTCTGGTAAACGCCAGGTACTTGGTAAACTGATCCACTACGGTAAGGAGAATCACCCCCAGAAATCCAGAAAGAAGAGAATAGCCTTTTTTACTCATAGGCTGCTTCCTCGTCATCCCGGAAATACCGGATGGCTGCCAGCATTTCTTCATTGGTCACAGTCTGATCTACAAATGCCTTTCCAATTCCTTTTAAAAGGACAAATTTGATCTGGCCATGTTCCATTTTTTTATCAGATCTGGTATTTTCCAGAATTTCTTCTGCAGTCGGTCCCATAAAAGAAATCGGAAGATCAAATCCCACATTCATATCACGGATCTCAAAAAATTCTTCTGTGGAAAGCAGCTCCCTCTTCCAGGAAATGTAAGCGGCCATCAGATACCCAACAGCAACACACTGTCCATGAAGAAGTGTAAAGTTCATCTGTTTTTCCAGTGCATGGCCCAGCGTATGACCAAAGTTTAGCAGGGCGCGCTCCCCTTTTTCTGTGGGATCTTTTTCCACAACCTGTCGTTTGATTCTGCAGCTGGTCTCAATCATCTTGTGGAGAACGGGAAGCTCTCTTTCCTGAATCTCAAACATGTTGTTGATGCACCATTCATAATATTCTGCATCCTTGATCAGGCCATGCTTTAAAATTTCTCCCATGCCGCAGGCAAACTGCTCCTCTGTCAAAGACTTTAACAGGGAAAGATTCATGTATACCATTTTCGGCTGATGGAATGCTCCCACCATATTTTTGTAACAGTCAAAATCCACGCCGGTTTTTCCGCCGATGCTGCTGTCTACCTGTGCCAGAAGCGTGGTAGGAATCTGGATAAAATCAATGCCTCTTAAATACGTCGCTGCCGCAAAGCCGGTTAAATCTCCGGTGACACCTCCGCCAAGAGCTGCCAAAAGGTCTTTCCGGTCAAAATGTGCTTTAATCAGTACCTCATAAAGCTTTCGCACCGTATCCAAAGTTTTGCTTGCCTCGCCTGCAGGGAATACAAAAGAAATCACTGTTTCAAAACAATCCTCTAAAATCTTCTGTACCTGTTCCCCATACAGCCCCCATACCGTACTGTCTGAAACAATACAGGCTTTTCTTTTTGCAGGTTCCAGCTCTTTTAGGTACTCACCAAGATTTTCAAAAGAATCTTCCAGGTAAATTGTATAGGCCTGTTTTCCATTGTATTTTACCGGAAGTCCTGCTTTTTTTTCTTTCACTTCTTTCATTGTCTGCCACCTCTTTACTGGTATCTTTCAACCTTAATAAAATATCTTCCCTTTTTGGACTGATTTCCCACTTCCAGAAAACGAAACCGTCCGGTTCCCCGAAGGGAAATCAGATCTCTTTCTTTTAGTGAATATCCGTTGGATGTCACCAGGCGTCCGTTTACAAAGACCTTTCCCTCTTCAATGGCAGAAACCAGGCTGCTTCTGGAGGCTTTGCAGGCCACTGCCAGGACACTGTCTAATCGTACCGAAGAGACCGTTCCGGTGACCTCCTCTGTGTGAATACCAGCCTGGATCTCATCCGGGCTGCACCGCTCACACATCACAGAGGTATGCCGCACACGGGTCAGTTCCTGGCAGATAAAGTCTGCCATAGACTCGGTGCAGAACATCCAGCAGCAATCCTCCCCTGTAAGAATATCCCCTGTTTTGGAACGGTCAATTCCAAGGTTTAAAACCGCTCCCAGGCAGTCCCGGTGTGTCAGTTTTTCTGCAAATTTTTTGTTTAACGGACGGATTCGCAAACAGGCAATGGGAAAGCTCCATTGAAAAAGAAGAGCATCAGGGATAAATGCTGCCATCTGACGCTCTGCATGTTCATACCCGCCAAAAGTTTTGGTCGTAACATACGAAAACTTCTGGGCGCTGGCATGAAAAATATTCAATTCATTCAAATTCATAAAATCAGTAAAGACAGCAAATCCTCTCCGATCTGCTGTCCCTGCCAGATCACTTAAATGTTTCTGAAAAAGAACTTCATCCTGAGTCATCACTGCTCCTTAATATCCGGAATGCATACTGGGAACTTCAAAAGCACCATTTAAAATCTCCTGGATATCTCCGGATACGTCTACAGAAGCCGGCGTAATAATAAAGATGTAGCTGCTGATTTTCTGAAGTCCGCCTCCGATTGCGAAACAGGAACCAGAGGAAAAATCAATGATTCTCTGGGCAACATCCAGATCCAGTCCCTCCATATTTAAAAGAACGGTACAGTCTGCCAGAAGAGTCTCTGTAATCTCTCTTGCATCCTCCATAGACTTTGGTTTGATCACACAGACTTCCATGTTGCTGCCTCCTTTTTTCGGGCGAATGGGAGAAATTTTGCTTGTGGAAGAAACCGACGGTTTGACTGCAGAAACCGGAGCTGCAGAAGATGCCTGATAGCTTGGCCGATTCTGAAAACGGCTGGTTTTCTGCTTTTTCTCAGGCTGCTGTTTGACTGCTTCTACATTGTCATAGCCAAAATCATCCATTTCTTCGTCATCATCCAGTTTTTTGAAAAACCGTTTTTTCGGACGGGATTCTTCATAATCATCGACTTCATCATCCAAAAACTCGTCATCATCAAATCCGTCGTCATTTAATTTCATAGCATTTAAGAATTTGTCTAATACTCCCATGCTTTATCTCCTATCTTATATCGTATACTGGCGCTCTCCAAAAATGCCGGTTCCTACGCGAACCATCGTGGCGCCCTCTTCGATGGCGACCTGGTAATCCCCAGTCATCCCCATGCTCAAATTGCACATAGTAACATTATCAATGTTTTTGCTTCTTATGTCAACAGATAATTTTCTTAATTTTTGAAAAACTCCGCGATTTTCTTCGGCATTTTCGACAAAGGGTGCAATGGTCATCAGTCCCTGGATGGAAATGCCTGGAAGTACGGCTGCCTGACGGATCAGATCTTCTGCTTCTGAAAGCTTTACTCCAAATTTGCTATCTTCTTCTGCCACATTCACTTCAATGAGCACTGGCATTACCAGGTGGTTTTTCTCAGCCTCTGCGCTGATCTTTTCTGCAAGGCGCAGGGAATCCACGGAATGAATCATGCACGCTCTTGGAACAACATATTTTACTTTATTCAGCTGAAGATGGCCGATCATATGCCAGTGCAGGTCTTTGGGCAGAATCTCATATTTTTCTTTCATTTCCTGGGGCTTGTTCTCACCAAACTCCCGGATGCCTGCCTCCATAGCCTCTTCAATCATAGATACGGGTTTTGTTTTGCTTACTGCAATCAGGGTCACTTCATCTCTGGACCGTCCGCTTTTTTTGCAGGCTTCCAAAATTTTCTGTTCCACTTCAGCTAAATTTTCTTTTACCATGTATTTCTCACTCTTTCTCTAGGTTTTTCTATAGATCCATTTCGCTAGAATACAATATCCTCATCGTTTACCGTAGAGGCATCCAGGGCAATATGATCGTACTGCGCCAGTCCGTAAACAGATCCTTCTTCCACAATGCAGTATTCTTCATTCTCATCAATCACGGTAATCTCCCGAAACACCGCATACCCTTTATTGATATTGTAAACACCCTCCAGTGTCTCCACATCCGATACCAGAAAACGCTTGGTGGAATCCGGCATAATCACACAGTCTCCTTCTTTAAAAAGGCTCATGTCTACCAGATAGGCATCGTCAGTCTGATCATACAGCGTTGCATGAATGGTTTTCTGCACCGCAGAACCATCGGATGCATAGCTTTCCCGGATCAGACGTACCTCCCCAGGACTGTTCTCATCATAGCTGCAGTATTCCTTTGGAATTTTGAAAAACTGTTTTTTCGCAACTGCACTCTCTGGAATCTTCAGGCCTGTCTTCTGATTTAAAAGAAGTTCAATCTCAATAAACCTGTCTGATGCAAACCGGATCAGAGAATGATCTAACTTTAACACGCCAAAATATGTCCCCTCCGACTGTAAGATCGAAAAATCTGCATAAAAAACAGTTCCGTCTTTCTGAAAGCGGAATTTTACTGCTGAGTTGTCTGCCAGCTGTGTCGCAGTCTTTTTATCCAGCTGAATCACCATTTCCCAGGTCTCGTCTGTCAGCAGCTTGTAAATCGGATCTCCTGATTTTACCATGCTGTTCATCCGGAAGCTTTCTTTTGTATAATTTTTCTGATCAAAATCCTCTACCGTCACAGTTTCCGGTGTCTTCCCCTCATATCCGTCCTTGGAAAGAACCAGAATGCCTTCTTTGGGAGCTGTACACAGATTCAGGATACTGGAAATATTGGATGCATCATCCGCATTTTTCAGAACCTCCTCTGTCGTCAGTTCCATAATCATGCTTTCCATTTCTGATTTGAAATTGTAGACATTCTGGAAATTTTCGGAACGGTAGCTCCGGCTGAAGGAAGCCATTTTTTCTTGTAAACTGCTCAGTCCCTTTTCATCCAGAGAAGAACTCTCCTCATCAGAAAGATTCTGCTTGATCAAATCCTGAACTCTCCCGCCCTGGTCAATGGAACAGACATTGTTTCCACTGCCTACTTCACTGCATTCTCTGGCATAATACGTAACTGTACCTGCCTCGTCTGCAGTGATGATCTCTTCTGTTTTTAATGCCAATGCCGTAAAGCGGTAATTTCCCGATAAAGAGCCTTTTGTCACTTCGTAGGGTGTGGTGCGGGTACTGGTCGCATAGAGGAATGCACACACAGCCATATAGACAAAAAGCAGTATAAACAGAACGGTACCAATATTAAAAAAAGAAGATCGTCTGTATGGGACAATTTTATTCGATTTTTTCGGTTTTTGCACTCTCTGATCCTCCTCCCGTGTATTTTACCACGTTTTCTGTATCAGAACAACTCTATTTTATGATTGTTTTTTGCAGTATAAAACAGAAAAACCAGGGAACAATGAAAATGGGAAGAAAAAAGGAGGTAGCCAACTATGAAATGGATCGACTATACCTGTCTGACACTTGGAATTGTCGGCGCAATCAACTGGGGACTGATTGGATTTTTCCGTTTTGATCTTGTGGCTTTTTTATTCGGGGATATGACCTGGCTGTCACGCATCATTTATGCTTTAGTCGGACTGGCAGGTCTGTATCTTTTAAGTCTCTACGGACGTATCAGCCAGTCTATGGAAGAGACTGCCTGAATCAGAATCAAATGCCAAACCCATACAAAAAAGACCTGCCGTCGCAGAAAGCAGGTCTTTTTTGTATGTATTACATTACAAGGAAATCACAACTTTTGTTTTTGCATATTCCGGCAGCTCTTCCTCGTCCATAGAAACGCTGAGAACGAAAGTAAGATGATATTTTTCACCGATGGTATCTAACTCTGCCAGAGCATCTGTTACATCGCAGCCCTCCAGGTTTGAAATCTTTAAGAAGCTATCCAGGTAGATCTGCTCCAGATCATTGTCCTGGGAAATGATTCCATAAATAAAACCGATAAATTCACTGGTGTCCTTCAGGTCATATTCAGACATATCAATCAGGCGGACTTTATTGTTCAGCTCATACATATGTTTGCCGCTCTTATCCAGATATACGATATTTCCGTGGACATTCTTCACTTCCGTATTTACCATATCCAGAAGGTGTTTTGTTTTTCCCTTTCCTTTTTTGCCTGCGATGATTTTTATCATGGTAATCTCCTCCTTCGGTCTATGTAGACACAAGTATTATATTGGTAATTATAATATAGATTTCGAAAAAGCACAACTATTAATTGTTAATTTTAGACAATAATTCATTCATTTCTGAATAGAGCGTTTCTTTGTCGGATGCCCCCATGATAATCGTGATAAAAGGATTCCCATATTTGTTCTTGCTGTACAGGCACAGGCAGGATCCGGCTTCATCGGTGGTTCCTGTTTTACCTCCATTAATCTGTACATCTTTGGGTCCTGATGCCATTCCAAGGAAATAATAATTGGTCGTCTCCCAGGTTATATCCCGGCTGGTTCCGTCGATATTTGGAATCGTAATGTAGTAATTGTGATGTGTAATAATGTCCTGAAACTCATCGTATTTCAGTGCTTCCTGGAACATCAGATAAATATCATACACAGTAGTGTAATGATCTTCATCCTGAAGTCCGTGTGGATTCATAAAATGCGTCTGGGTAGCGCCGATTCTGGCAGCTTCCTGATTCATCAAATCCACAAATGCATCTACACTTCCGCCCACATGAACCGCAATGGACATGGCCGCATCGTTTCCGGAGTTTAACATCAGTCCGTATAAAAGCTCCCCAAGTGTCACCTGATCCCCTGGGATAATTCCACACACAGAAGATCCTTCATCTACGTTGTAGCATTCCTGGCCAATGGTTACAAGATCATCCAGATTTCCATATTTCAAAGCCACCAGGCAGGTCATAATCTTGGTCAGACTTGCAGGGTAGCGGCGTTCATGAATCTGTTTTGCATAAGGGACCGATAATCCGGCCTGATCGAAAATTCCTGCGCTGCTGCTCTCTAAGGACAGACTGTCCACATTCACATCCGTAGGTGCCACGCACAAATCTTCTGCAAAGGAATCTGCAGTACCCAAATCCAGGGACACCTTTCCGATTCCAAATACCTGGCTGTATGGATCGTAAGCAAACCGCAGAGAGGAATCATGATCTTTCACAAAAAAAACGTAAAATGCCGCGGATGCTGTGACGGCCAAAAGAATCAGAAGAAACATGAACCGCCTGACGGCCCGTTTCTGTCTCAGTCTTTCCTGTTCTCTTCTTCGGTTGCGCATATATCTGCTTTCTTCCATCTTTCTTTCCCTTTTCGCGGCCTTATTTGTACATTTCACGCCACTCCAGATCACCACGATCCAGAGATTTGATCAAAAGTTCTGCTGTCGCCAGATTGGTAGCCAGCGGAATGTTGTGCGTATCACACAGACGGAAAATATTTTTGATATCTGGTTCATGTTTCTTTGGAGAAAGCGGATCTCTTAAGAAAATCATCAAATCAATCTGATTGTTCTCAATCTGTGCTGCCAGCTGCTGGATTCCGCCCAGATGTCCTGCCAGAAATTTGTATACATTCAGATTCGTCACTTCTTCCACCAGTCTCCCCGTGGTAGCCGTGGCGTACAGATTATTCTTTACCAGAATCCCTCTGTATGCAATGCAGAAATTCTGCATCAGTTTCTTTTTCGCATCATGTGCAACAAGACCTACGTTCATGGACGCGTCCCCCTTTAATATTTTCTAACCTGAAGGCCTACATTCAGGACAATGCCGATCCCGATAAAAAAGCTGACTAAAGAAGTCAGTCCATAGCTGACAAACGGAAGCGGAAGCCCCGTGTTTGGCATCATTCCGGTTGCTACACAAACATTGATAAAACACTGAATAAAAATCAGAGCTCCCATGCCGCATCCGATCAGAGTGCCTGCCAGATCTCTGGCATTACGGCCGATCCGCACACATTCCAAAGCTACCAGAAGTTCCAGAATGACAATAATGCAGCATCCAAGAAATCCAAGTTCTTCCCCAGCCACAGCAAAAATAAAGTCTGTCTGAGGCTCTGCGATAAAGTTTCCATTCTTTACGGAGGACACGGCGTTGTTGTCCAGTCCTTTTCCGTACAGCTGGCCGGATCCGATGGCAATGATGGAATTCTGCTGCTGGTATGCGATTTCCGGATATTCATCTGGATACAGCCAGGCCAAAATACGCTGCATCTGATAAGCCAGGAAAAAGCTGCTTCCCTGACGAATCATGGTTCCAAAGAAAAGAATTCCTGCCGGGATACATACTGCCAGTATACCACCAATGATTTTATAACTCAACCCTGCAATGAAAATCATAGAGCAGAAAAGCAGGAGTGTTAAAATACTGGTGGAAAGGTTTGGCTGACGATAAATCAGATAAACCGGTATTCCCAGTGTGATGATGAAAAAAAGAATCATTTTAAACGTATTCAGTTTTTCCTCATATTTTTGAAACAGCTTTGCATAAAACAAAATCAGGATAATCTTTTCTACGTCGGAGGGCTGAAACTGCACGAATCCAAGATTCAGCCATCTGGTAGCTCCACCGGCACTCTGTCCGACCACTTCTACTGCCAGAAGCAGCGCAATTCCCACAAAGTATTCCAGCCAGTAAAAATTTAACAGCCAGTTGTAATCAATCAAGGACACAATGACCATTAAAATCAATCCCAAAATCAACCCCAGTGTCTGCGGTCTCTGGTAAGAGCTGTTTGCACTTCCGATCACCAAGATTCCAATTACGGAAAGGATCGTCGTCATCAGCACCAGGCTGAATTTATAGTCCTTTAATCTGTATTGTCTTAACATGTTTACCACCTTGTCTGATATGGGCAGCGATGTCCAGCTGGATCGTAAGATCAGTCTGTCCGCTATCCAGATATTTTTCCATGACAGCCGCCATGTCATGTTTCATCTGATCCACCATTTCCGGTGAGCAGTTTAACCGGTCTGCAAAAAGCATCGTTTCCAGACGCTCCTTCGCAATGGCTCTTGAAGTCCGTAACCATTTCCTGCCTCCACGTGTCACCAGATGTCACCTCACTGACTGTTTCGATGAAAAAATCCTGTTAATTTTCCTAAAATGCCATTGCTTCTGTTCAAATCCATCAGAGGGACAGCCTCCCCGGTAATCCGCCTGCAGATGTTGTCAAATGCCTGTCCAGCCTCCGATCCTTCTGTGGAAAGCGGCTCTCCATGATTGGCAGAAACAACCACGGTCTCATCATCCGGCACTGCTCCGATCAGATTCACAGCCAGGATTTCCACCACATCCTCCACGGACATCATATCTCCACGGCGGACCATATCCATCCGCAGCCGGTTGATCAAAAGATCAATCCGTTGAATCTGCCTGACTTCCAGAAGACCGATGATGCGGTCTGCATCCCGGATAGCCGAAACTTCCGGTGTAGTAACCACAATGGCTCTGTCTGCACCGGCAACGGCATTTTGAAATCCCTGTTCAATCCCTGCTGGGCAGTCCAGAAGGATATAGTCGAAATGTTCTCTTAAATCATCTGTCAGTTTAATCATCTGTTCCGGAGTAACTGCGGATTTATCCCTCGTCTGGGCAGATGGAAGAAGAAACAACCCTGGATAGCGTTTGTCCCGGATCAGCGCCTGCTTTAACCGGCAGTTTCCTTCCACCACATCCACCATATTGTAGACAATGCGGTTTTCTAGCCCCATCACCACATCCAGATTTCGCAGGCCGATATCTGTATCAACCACTGCCGTTTTATAGTTCATTCTTGCAAGCCCTGCTCCAAGATTTGCTGTCGCCGTTGTCTTTCCAACGCCGCCTTTTCCGGATGTGACCACGATTACTTCACTCATATTTTTCTGCCTCCATTTCCATTTTCTGCCGTCTTTTGTGTCTTAGATGGAAAGTTCGTTTAGATTTTCTGAGGTAATCGGTTTGACCTGAATCTTATCATCACTGATAAATGCAATTTTCGGATCCACTTCGTATTCTGCAGTTTCTGCTTTGGCAGCTGCCGCACTCTTTGCCAGTTTGTCTGCGATGCGAAGCTGTACCGGCTTCATCATCAGGGCGGCAATAAAACAGGTCTTATCTCCTGTGGCACCTGCATAGACACTGCCTCTGCAGGCTCCTAGTACAATCACATTTCCTTTGGCTACCACATTGGCACCAGGATTGACGTCTCCCAGAATTACAATGCTTCCTTCGTTTTCCAGAACCTGTCCTGCCCGCAGGCTTCCCCGGTAAAACTGCCCATCCTGGTCTTCTTTTTCCTCCAGTGCATAGGACAGAATCTGCCGGTAATATTCTTCATGTTCTTTGGGCTCGTCTACAATGCATAAAATATGAATGCCACAGCTTTGCACAATGTTCTCCACCACAAGGCGTTCCTGCTCTTTGGTCAGGATGCGCCCACGGAAAGAAACTGCCATTTTGGCATTTTTAAAAAAATTGGCGGATTCTTCAAACTTAAATGCAATGTCTTTTAACAGTTCCTCAAATGGAAGCTTTTCGTCCAGAATAACAATCAGCCCATACTGATTGCTCTTAATCATCACGGATGTGGGGTTCATGGCAGCCTCCTCAAATGGTTTCTTTTGTAATTTTAATCCGCGTTGGAATGGCCAGCAGTTACCTGTGTAGCTGTACCTGTAATAATCTCGGATTTGTCTTTCAGATTGTAACGGTAGTTGATGATATCCTTTGCCACAGAAGCCGCATTGGAAGATGCATAACCGTTTACAATTCGTACTGCAATGGCGATCTCCGGTTCATCATACGGTGCATATCCGATAAAAAGACCATGGTTCGGATGATCCGTGCTTTCCTCTGCAGTACCTGTTTTTCCAGCCATGGAAAAATTCGTCATATCATCAAACACAGAAGAGTTGTCCACCATTTCCTTCATACCCGTATGAATGGCATTCCACTGATCGACACTTAAATCTACGGTGCTGTGCAGTGTCGGTGTGTTCTCTTCCAATACATTTCCGGATGCATCGGTGATCTGGTTTAATAAGGTCAGATCGTAGCAGGATCCGCTGTTTGCAATGGTAGCTGCATAGCGGGCCAGCTGTGTCGTAGTCAGTGCCGTATCCGACTGCCCCATGGCCATACGGGGTGCGTCCTTGCTGGCAAGTTTGGGAGACGTTTCTCCTATTTCGATTCCTGTCTTGGAATCTAAGCCATACAGGGAAGCATATTTTGTAATCGTATCCACACCCACAGAGTCATTATGCTCTCCCTGGGAATCGGAAGCAAGCATCAGTCCTACCGTATTGAAATAGTAGTTACAGGAATCCCGGATTGCGGTAATCAAATCTTCTGCGCCATGGGAACCCCCGCCTGCTGCTTCTGAGTAAATCCAGCAGTTGATGGGCGGATCGTCATCTTCAAATTTTCCTTTACATTCAATTACTGAAGAAGCATTAATGACACCTTCCATCAGTCCTGCTGTAGAGGTTACCAGCTTAAAGGTAGAACCGGGAGCCGTCACTTCCTGTGTCGCTTTATTATAAAACGGATAGGACAAGTCGCTGTTCAGTTTATAATAATAATCGGAATCCATGTCATTTGCAAGCTTATTGTTGTCATATCCCGGATAGGTAACACAGGCAAGGGTATTTCCTTCCATGTCGGTAATCACCACAGAACCTGTACATGGTTCAAGCGCCAGCTGAGCCGGTGTCAGCTCCAAGGTATAAATCTTGGAACGTATGAAATCATAAGGAGTCAGGACACCGCTTATCAGACTGTTGTAATCTTCATCATTCTGTTTGATGATTCCCTGGTCAAACAGCAGAAGACAGATGTCCGTACTGCTTAACTGGTCATTTTTGATCATGTATTTGTAAACTTTCCGGACAAATCCATCGTCATCCCTTAAGTATTCTTCAATGTAATCGGAAAGTGCATTGAAAATCTCATTGGAATCTAGATATTCACTGTTTACCGGTATTTTTGTCACATCCACCCAGCCTTTGGAAATTGCATAAGTCAGATATTCTTTTAAGCTGATGCTTTCATCTGTGGTCCATGCCTGGTAAGTAGCGTCAGTGGTATCAATGGCGTCGATATCCAAAATACCGGTATCCTTGGCAAGCATGGTATCTGCAATATAGGACATGTAGACCTGCCATTCTTCTTCCAGATCTTTGTAGGCGGTTGGAGTACTGCTGGTCAGCTCACTGCGGATAGTTGAAAATACCTGCTGTTCTTTGGAAAGAAACTCCTGGTAAACTCTCTGCTCCACGCTGGTTGCGTCATCTGCGGAAAAATGTGAGGTATCTATCACATTATTCTCAAAGAGCGCAAAATATGCATCGTACACCGGAATCCGGATGTTATCGGAAGAAGTGTTTTCCCTGTCGATTTCTTTTTCCGGAATCATATTGGACCACACAATGCCGGCAATGTACTGTTCCAGAATGTCATAGGCTGCTTTCTGCAGATCCCTATCCAGAGTCAGATACAAATCATTTCCAGCCTGGGGATCAATCTGGGATTCTTCAGAAATGGTTTTTCCAAGGTTGTCCACATAAAGCACCTTAGAACCGCTCAGTCCCTGGAGTTCTGACTCAAAATACTGCTCCAGACCTGTTTTTCCAACAATGTCACTGCTGGTATAATTTCCGCCTTCTGCGTTTAATTCTTCCAGCTCTTCTGCGGAAATCTGTCCGGTATAGCCGATAATCGGTGCAAAATATTTGCTATCCTCATACACTCTTACGGAATCTTCCACTACATCTACACCTGGATAGACATCTTTATTTTCCATAATGATGGCTACGGTCTCTTCATTGACATCCCGCGCAATCTCCGTCTCTATGTACTTCTGATAACTGTTTGCTGCCACCTTGCTCCGCATGGCAGTCAGTTTTAAGATTTCCTCTTTTGTAAAGGAAGACGGAAGCTGATACTTTGTCAGTTCCTCTGTTGTATACTCTCCCACAATACCATAATACTCTTCGGATGTCAGATCTTCCATAATCTTATCTGCATCTGCATTTGCCTGCTCATCCGTCAAATCATCAATATAAGCCTGTCCGTAGACATCTGCCTTGAAACGCTGCAGGTTGAATCCTGATTTGGTAAAATAGTATTCTCCCTTTTTATCAATCCCGATTCCAAAATCATCGGAAATGATTTCGTTTCCATTGTCTTCAATAACTCTAAGCAAACCATACATGCTGCTGTTTAAGGAAAGATTCTGCTCTTTTGTGCTGTTGTAAGAGCCGATATCCTCAAATGTCACAGTATAAGCCAGTTTATTGTAGGCAAGTGGATTTCCGTCACTGTCGTAAATATTTCCTCTGGTACTTTTGATGGTTTTCTCTTTGCGGATTTTTAAAGTAAAGTTGTTTAAATAAGATTCTCCATTAAGAATCTGCAGGTTAAAAAGCCGGAACACAATGGCACCGATCATCACAAAGAACAAAATGACTAAAATAATGATTCTGGTTTTTAAAGATTTTGATAAAGAATTTTTTACGTATTTAAACAAGACTGTCTACACTCCTCTGTTCGCCTTTTTCCAGTTTCCGGTTTAAAAACAGCAACGGACGGTAGCATACCAGCGTCAGGAGCATGGTATAAATCACCTCCGGGATGATAATTCTTCCAAAATAATAGAAGAAGTCAACCCTGCCTCTTAACAGGAACTGAAAAACATACACACAGATCCCATATCCCAGATCGCTGGCTGCAGTCAGGACTACTGGCATCTTGATGTCATCGTCGTAGAAAATACGGCAGCAGAAGCCACATAAATAGCCTGCTGTTACATAAAGCAGGGATGTAAATCCCAGCGTCTGTCCGTAATAAAGGTCCACGAGAAATCCACAACAAAATCCCGTGAACATTCCCTCTCTCTTTCCTCTCATCAAACCAAAAGAAACTGTCAGAAGAAGCAGCAGATTCGGAGAAATCCCGCCCACTGCCGCCTGCCTAAGAAGCGTACACTGCAGAATAAAGCTAAAAAAGATCAGCACGATCATGACGATCCGTCTTTTCATTCCTTGCAATCTCCTTTCTTCTACTGGGCCGATTCCTGGGTGGCAGCTTCTGTCTGTGCTTCCGTCTGGGTCTCTTGCGAAGCCCCTTCTGTCTGTACCAGCATGTCTGTCTCCGTCTCAGCCTGACGGTTTAAGGCATCTGAGCCGGAAGTGTCTTTTAAGTTTTTGATCACCAGCACTTCCCGCAGATGGCGGAAATCCACCACCGGCGTAATGTATCCGGATTTCGTCAGGTTGTTGGAATCCATTGCAATCTCGCTGATATATCCGATAAGGATTCCCGGAAGATACCGGTCACTGATATCGGATGTCACGACTTTATCCCCGGCAGTCACACGGTCTGCCGCATCTGTCAGCTTCACAAGATTAATCTTTCCTTCATTGACCAGTCTTAAATCTCCCGCAATGATGCAGGTATCCGATGTCTTGGACACCATGGCACTGACATTGCTGTTGTCGTCAATGATGGAGCGCACAGTTGCCCAGTTAGATCCCACATCTGTGACAATTCCTACCAGACCGCCATCGGAAATGACGTTGCAGTCTACCTGAACTCCATCATCCGATCCTTTGTCAATAGTAAAGACATTGAACCAGTTTCCGGTATCCTTTGCTGTAATCCGTGCTCCGATCATATCATAAGAAGAATACTGCTCTTTTAAATCCAGCAGGGAGCGGAGCCGCTCCAGTTCTTCCTGATCCTGTACCAGCTGGCTGTTTTCCGCAGTCAGGTTGTCCACCTTTGCCTGCAGTTTCTCGTTTTCTGCTGCCAGGTTTACGGAATCCTGGAAATAGTCTCCTCTGTCCGAAATCCAGTTGCCGACTTCATTGACCCCACGCTGGATCGGCGTAATGATATATCCTGCTACGTACTTTAAGGGTCCTGTGGACATGTCAAATGCCATAGTGAGAAAAATCAGTCCGCAGCAGACCACACACAGGATGATAAAGATATACTTGCTTGTTTTTGAATCGTTTTGTTTCTTCTTCATAGGAATTCCTCTTTCAGATGGTATTTCCGGCAAATTCTTTTAAAGAAAAGCACAGACTCTTCCGAAGGGCCGAATCATTCATAATTCTTGCAAGGCCGCGCACTCCGCAGGAAACCGGATCCTGTACGGTATAAACCGGAACTTCAAGCTCTTTTTCCATATAGGAAGCAAGACCTGGAAGCTGGGAAACACCTCCTGTGAGATAAATGCCTGCTTTCTGGATGTCTGCAAGAAGCTGGGGCGGTGTCCTCTCCAGCATAGCGTGTACCGCTTCCGTGATCTGGTCAATGGTCTCAATCACGGATACACTGACGGAAAGAGCGGAAATCTCTTCTGCCTTTGGAAGCCCAGTCACTGCATGAATGCCATAGACCTTCTGTACTTTTCCAGGAACCTGTCCAATGCTGGCCAGATGGATCTTCAGTTCTTCTGCCGTCTTGGTACCGATGTGAAGCTGGTACTGATGCCGCACCATGGAAATGATGTCTGCATCCAGCTTCTGTCCCCCAAGGCGCAGCACACGGTTTAAAATCACTTTTCCATCTGAAATCACAGAAATTTCTGTATGGCCTCCGCCTAGATTGACGATCATGTTCCCTGAAGGATCATCCATGGGCATTCCAAGCCCGGCCGCATCGGCAATCCCTTTTTCTACCATCCAGACATGCTTTGCCCGAAGGGATGCACCTCCTAAAATCTTTACATAGGCACGTTTTTCTACCTGCGAAACATCAGACGGTGCCGTCACGTACAGATTCGGGTGTTTGGTAAAAAAAGTAGCGAACTTTTTAACAAGATAAACCAGGATCAGCTCCTGGTTTCGTCCTTCTGCCAGTGCTCCATCCTTTACAGGAGATCCAGCGCAGACATCTGCAGGTGCCTTTTCAAAAATCTCCCAGGCTTTTTGGCCTCTGGCCACTACTTTCGTTTTTTTTCTGACAGCGATCATGTTTTTTTCACACAAATACTGCCGTTCCTTTTTGTCAATAATCTTTATGGTGTCGCTCCCAAGGTCAACCCCACAAGTTCTTTTTAAGGACATATCAGTTTTTCCTCTCTCATACTGATGTAAGCGTGATCTCCAAGGATCACATGATCAATCAGGCTGATTCCGATCAGCTCCCCAGCCTGCTCTACTCTCTTTGTCAGAAGAATATCCTCCCGACTGGGACGTGGATCCCCGCTTGGGTGATTGTGCACAAGGACAATGGAGACTGCCTGATAATGCAATGCCTCAAGAAAAATCTCCCTTGGGGAGATCATGGAACCCGTAGCAGTTCCTTTCGAAATCACTTTTTCGCCAAGCAGCCTGCAGCGTGTATTTAACATCATCAGGATCACCTGTTCCTGGCTGCAGTGCCTTAAATCCTCCATATAATAGTCTGCGATGGTAGACGGATGTTCAAAACAAAGCCCAGACCTGGAGGAGGCCTTGGCAATTCGTCTGGACAGCTCCAGAACACACTGGATCTGTACTGCTTTCACTTTTCCGATTCCGTGAATGTTCATCAGATCGTTCACTGTCAGCTGATGAAGACCTAAAAGCCCCTTAGGAGCTGCCGTTTCATTCAGAACAGACTTAGACAGCTCCAGGGCAGAAGTTCCCTTGGAACCGGTTCTTAAGATCACTGCCAGAAGCTCTGCATCGGTAAGGGACTTGGGCCCGTACTGCAGAGTTTTTTCATATGGTTTTTCGTCTTCCGGTAATTGTTTCATTGTTTTCTGCATAATTCACTTCACAGCCCTCTCCCGGTTGTGCAGGCAAAAAACGATGCCTCAATTATTTTAACATAAACACCGGCCAAAGTATACCATTTGAATCTTAATTTTTTCTAACAGTTCAGCAGGAAGGATGTTTTTGGCATTCAGAGGCGGATTGATACGCCGAAAAATGCCAAAACAGACTGAGAAAGGGGCGGAACGCCCCTAAGCGCCAGCGGTAAGCTGCAATGCAGCGCCCGGGCGAGAACGCACGGCGCTGGCGCCTGCTGAACTGTAACCCCCCGGCAGACATGACGTTTTTTGCATTCAGAGGCGGATTGATACGCCGAAAAATGCCAAAACAGACTGAGAAAGGGGCGGAACGCCCCTAAGCGCCAGCGGTAAGCTGCAATGCAGCGCCCGGGCGAGAACGCACGGCGCTGGCGCCTGCTGAACTGTAAACCCCCGGCAGGCATGACGTTTTACACCCTATATTTTTTCATCAGCGCCTCTGCCACTTTCATTCCATCCATAGCCGCTGACGTAATCCCCCCTGCATATCCGGCACCTTCTCCGCAGGGATACAGACCCTTCACACTGCTTTCTAAGGTTTCACCTCTCAGAATCCGTACTGGAGAGGAGGTTCTGCTTTCCACACCGGATACCACAGCGTCTTTCCGGTTAAATCCTTTGATCACATTGCCGCAGTCTAAGATGCCTTCAGCAAGGGATCTGGCAAGGTCTTTTGGAAAGCAGCTGCGCACATCGGCAAATGCCCACAAACCCCGGTTCTGCGGTTCCACTTCTCCCAGCATCTGAGAAATTTCTCCTTTCTCTTCTCTGCAGAAATCTCCAAGAAGCTCCACCGGAATCTTTCCGCCTGCTGCCTGATAAGCCTTTTCTTCCAGCTTCCGCTGAAATTCCATGCCTGCCAGCACATGCTCCGATCCAAAATCCGCCGGTGATACCGTAACCACCATTGCGCTGTTGGCATTTTTTCCATCTCTGGCATGGTAACTCATGCCGTTCACTGCCAGGCGTCTTTCTTCTGAAGAGGCATTCACCACATAGCCTCCCGGACACATGCAGAAGGAATAGACTCCTCTTCCATTTTTCAGATTCCGGGTCAGCTTATAATCCGCTGCTGGCAGATCCCTTCGTTCTTGTCCATACTGGGAAACATCAATCATGGACTGGGGATGTTCAATCCGGACTCCCACGGCAAAAGCTTTCTGCTCCATTAAAACAGGCTTTTTCGCCAGCATCTCAAAGGTATCCCTTGCACTGTGCCCAACTGCCAGAACCAGCGTCTGGCACACCATCTGCTCTGTGTCATTTACTATAATTCCAGCCAGGGCTCCGTCTTTGATCTTAAGATCCGTCACCTGGCTTTTAAAACGTACCTCTCCGCCAAGCCTGCAGATCTCTTCCCGGATCCACTTTACCACATTTTTCAAAACATCTGTTCCAATATGGGGCTTATTCAGATACAGAATTTCTTCCGGGGCACCTGCTTCCACAAAGGTCTGAAGCACATAGGTATTACGCCCGGACACATCTTTTACCGCGGTATTCAGCTTTCCATCGGAAAACGTTCCCGCTCCGCCTTCTCCGAACTGGACATTGGAGGTAGGATCTAAGATGCCGGTCTTCCAGAAGGTATCTACTTTTTTCTGCCGGCTTTCCACATCCTCTCCCCGTTCCAGAAGAATGGGGCGGAAGCCGCATCTTGCAAGCACAAGGCCGCAGAACAGTCCTGCAGGGCCGGTACCGGCAATCACCGGACGTCCTTTTAACGGTTCTTCTCCAAATGCCGGATACTGATACGGTTTCGGCTCCACTGCCGAAATTCCGGCTTTTTTCCGCTTCAGCACCTTTGCCTCACAGACCACTTTTGCATCAATCACATAACTGTAAAAAAGAACCGGCTTTTTCCGTGCATCTAGGGATCTTTTCTTGATCTTGTAAGAAATCAGGTCTTTCTCCCGAATGGAAAGGGCATGAAGCACTGCCTGTTTCAGTTCTTCTTCCTCGTGCCCACAGGGCAGTTTCAGCTGCTGAATCCGTATCATATCCATTTCCTTTCTCTTTCACTGTCTCTTCCGGCATGGTCTCCCGCTCTGGCACCGGTACTCCAGGCCCACTGCAGGTTGTAGCCGCCGCAGGGGCCGTCTACGTCCAACAGTTCTCCGGTAACATACAATCCCTCGGCCTTTTTCGACTCCATGGTAGACAAATCCACCTGGGAAAGCAGAACTCCGCCCTGACAGCACTGCGCTGCGTCAAAAGACTTAAATCCAGACACTTCCAGGCGGATATCCGATGCCGCAAGAAGAAGTTTCTCAATGCTTTCTCTGGACGCGTTCTGCCGCTCTTTTAAGTCTGCTCTTTTAATCAGAAAGGGAATCATCTTCTTTGCAAACAGGCCGGCCAGCAGTTCCTCATTTTTTTTATTTCCAGACAAGGCCAGCACCTGCTCCATTTTCTTTTGTGCCTCTTCTGATGTGATTCCCATTCCCTTTAACAGATTGACCGATACAGCTGCCTGCTCTCCTTCTTCCAGAGCCTTCACCGCGAACCGGCTTACCTGAAACACCACAATTCCGGAGATTCCATAGGCCGTCCACTGGAGTTCTCCGGTTTCTCGAAAACTTTCTTTTCTGGTCTTCAAACAGATTTCGGCAGGTGTACGTACCCCTTCCAGCTGCCGGATATCCTTGTCTTTGATTTTCAGCGGTACCAGTGCCGGAAGGGGCTTTTCTATGGTATGTCCCGTCATTTTCGCAAGAACATAACCGCTGCCGTCTGCTCCAAGAGCCGGCGCTGCCTGGCTTCCGCAGGCTAGAATCACCTTTTCTGCTTCGTACTGCCATCCAGGAGTTTTTACCTGCCAGACTCTGTCTTTTTTCCAGATTTTTTCTGCCTTTTCCAGGCATTTGATCTTTACCTTCCGCGCAGCCGCTTCCATAAGAAGCAGATCTAAAACCGAAGAAGCCTGGCCGGAAGCCGGGTACATGCAGCCCTCCTGCTTTTCCTGAACAAACAGTCCAAGTCCTGCAAAATCTGCAAGGGTTTCTTTGGGAGTGTAGCCTTTTAATACTTCCTGGACGCCTTTTTCACTGCTTCGGTAATATCTGGCATCTCCGGCACTTTGGTTGGTCAGATTGCACCGTCCGTTTCCCGTTGCCAAAAGTTTTTTTCCAGGTTTTTCCATACTTTCCAGAACCGTCACCTCAGCCCCTGCTCTTGCCGCATGAATGGCTGCCATCAGCCCGGAAGCCCCGCCTCCGATCACAAGTACACGCATTCCTTTTTCCTCCTACAGCTGTACCAGTCCTGCCTCTTTCACCTTCTGCAGTGCCATCAGAATACCAAGTTTCGCATGAGGCCAGGTCAGACCTCCCTGGAAATATACTGCATAAGGCGGTTTGATTGGGCCGTCTGCACTCAGCTCAATGGAAGAGCCCTGTACAAAGGCACCTGCCGCCATAATGACATCGCTGTCATAGCCAGGCATTGCCCATGGTTCCGGGGTCACATAGCTGTCCACCGGAGCTGCTGCCTGAATGCCCTTGCAGAATGCAATAACACCTTCCGGCTTTCCAAAGGTCACCGCCTGAATGATGTCATGTCTGCTCTCAGTTCCGTTTGGAACCACATCAAATCCAAGACGTTCAAATACATTTGCCGCAAAAATCGCTCCTTTTAATGCTGCATTCACCACCGTAGGTGCCAAAAACAGGCCCTGATAAAAGGATTTATTCACCCCAAGGCTGGCGCCTACTTCCTTTCCAAGTCCCGGCGTTATCAGGCGGAAGGCTGCATTTTCAATGCACTCCGTAGTTCCTGCAATGTAGCCGCCGATGGGAGCCAGGCCTCCGCCTGGATTTTTAATCAGAGATCCGACCACCATATCTGCTCCCAGGTCAGAAGGCTCTTTGGTTTCTACAAATTCTCCATAGCAGTTGTCCACCATGCAGATGATGTCTTTGCGGATAGATTTTACAAAGGCAATGGCCTCTCCAATCTTGTCAACAGAAAGGGTCGGTCTTGTCTGATAGCCCTTGGAACGCTGAATTTCCACCAGTTTGGTCTTTGGGGTAATGGCATTTCGGATTCCTTCAAAATCAAAGCTTCCATCCGGCAGAAGATCCACCTGTCGGTAGGTCACGCCATATTCTGCCAGAGAGCCTTTGGATGGGCGGATTCCGATGACTTCTTCTAGGGTATCATAGGGCTTTCCAGAAATGCTTAACAGCTCATCACCCGGACGGAGATTTCCTGCAAGAGCAATTCCAAGAGCGTGGGTTCCGCAGGTAATCTGGGGACGCACCAGGGCCGCCTCTGTGTGAAATACGGATGCGTACACATCTTCCAGTGTATCTCTTCCGATATCGTTGTAGCCATATCCGCTTGTAGAACCTAAGTGTTCCATGCTGACTCTGTTTTTCTGCATGGCCTGGATAACTTTCATCTGATTAAATTCTGCTGTTTCATCTAGCGCTTCAAAACGCGGTTTTAACTCTTTTAAAATCCTTTCTCCAAACTGAAAAACAGATTTTTCAATTCCCATTTCTTCGTACATTTCTTCTGCTGACATAAGTTCTGATTCTTCCTTCTTTTTTCTATATTTCCTTTAAAATCTTCTTTTCCCGGAGAATTTCTTTCATATACTCCAGAATCTTTTCTTCATTATATTGAAAATCCGGCTTGTTCACCCAGATCACATCCCGTTCCCGTCGAAACCAGGTGAGCTGCCGTTTAGCAAAATGCCTGGTATCCCGTTTCAGGATATACACCGCCTTCTCAAGGCTTATTTTTCCATCCAGGTAATCCAGGATTTCCTTATATCCAAGGCCCTGCATAGAAACCATGTCTCTGGTACAACCAAGCTCTTTTAAACGTGCTACTTCCTCCACCAGACCGTCTGCAAGCATCTGATCCACCCGCCTGTCAATCCGTTCATACAACCTGGATCTTTCGTCATTTAAGACAAAATAGGCAAAATTGTACGGTGATGTTTTCTGACGCTCTTCTTCGTTGTGTTCCGAAATTTTCTTTCCGGTTTCATGGAAGTATTCCAGAGCCCGGATCACCCGTTTCTGGTTGTTGACATGAATCTGCCCGGCAGCTTTTGGGTCTGCTTCTTTTAACATATCGTGAAGGACAGCACTGCCCTGTTCTTTTCCGATCTGCTCCAATTTGGCCCGGTATCCGTCCTCATCCTTCTCACTGGTAAAATCAATGTCATACAGCACGGCCTGAATATAAAAACCGGTTCCACCAGTCAGAACCGGGATTTTCCCACGTCCGGAAATCTCCTGGATGGCGTCTTTTGCATATTTCTGAAAATTTACCACGTGGAATTCATCACATGGATCACAGATGTCAATAAGATGATGTCGAACTCCCTGCATTTCTTCTTTTCGGATTTTGGCTGAGCCAATGTCCATTCCCCGGTATACCTGCATGGAATCCGCTGAAATGATCTCTCCATCCACTGCCTTTGCAAGGGCGATGGAAAGCGCTGTCTTTCCAACTGCCGTGGGTCCTGTCAAAATGAGAAAAGGCTGTTTTGCTTCACACATTATACGATCCTCTTAAATTTCTTTTCCAGTTCATATTTTGTCATGGAAATAATGGTTGGCCGCCCGTGGGGACAGTTGTATGGGTTCTCCAGGGACAACAGCTCATCAATCAGTGCATGAATCTCTGGCACTGACATTTTATGATTTCCCTTGACAGCTGCCTTGCAAGACATCGAGGCAATCCGCTCATTCACCAGATTTTCTGCAATCTTCCCGGTCTGGTCTGCCAGGCTGTCCAGCATTTCCAGGAACAAATCTTTTTCTGCAATTCCACACAGATTGTCCGGCACTGCCCGGATAGAATAATCACTTCCCCCAAATGGTTCAATTTCAAAACCAATCTGGGTAAAATTCTCCATATATTCTTTCAGAAGCGCTTCCTCCTGCATGGACAAAGAAAGCACCAGGGGCGGACACAGCTGCTGGGACGTATACTGCCTGGTCTTTAACGTCTTCATAGTCCGCTCAAACAGTACCTTTTCATGGGCTGCGTGCTGGTCAATGATATAAAGTGCATCCCGAAACTGCACCAGCCAGTAGGTATCAAACAGCTGGCCGATGATCTTGTGTTCCTTTACGTTCTCCCTGCTTAACAGCTTGTCATCGAATAAATTCATCTGCACACCAGGAGTTGTCTTAACGTCCTCTTTCGGCTCCTTCTGGTCTGGTACCTGGCTCCTGCCCGCTTCCATAGAAGCTTCCAAAGAAGGTTCCTGCAGCATCTCTTTAACAGTTTCCAGATTTGCTTCCTGCTTTTCTTCTAACGGCTTTTGAAAAGCAGACTCTTCCTTGACCTCCTGCCGCGTCTCCGGCTTTATGGCCGCAGACTTTGGGGCCTTTAAAACACCCTTAAATCCCTCCCGTACCGGTTCTGCAAACCGTTCCGGATCCTGTTTCAGATAAGGAAGCTCTTCCCGCACCTGTGAAATCCGATTTTTCTCAAAGGGTTCCGGAATGTCTGCCGGGACAGCTGCCTTTGCAGGTCCTGGCTCCGTCTTTTTTTCTTCCTTTCCAGGAGCCACCCTTGGAATCATCTCCCGATGGGTTAAGGCTTCCCTTACGGCATTGGTGACAAACCGGTAAACCCCTTCGTTGTCGGAAAAGCGCAGCTCCATCTTAGTGGGATGTACATTGATATCAAGAAGATCCCCCTCTATGGTCAGATGCAAGGCCGTAAAAGGATACTTATGCTGCATCATAAAATTCTGGTATCCGTCCTCAATGGCCCGGTAGATAATGGCACTCTTAATATACCGCCCATTGATAAACATATTTTCCATATTCCGGTTTCCTCTGGAGATTACTGGCTTTCCAATAAATCCATCCAGTTTTGCAAAAGCACATTCTGCATGAATCTCACAGAGATTGGATGCAATTTCCCGTCCATAAATGCCGTAAATAATGTCTTTTAAATTTCCATTTCCGGAAGTAAACATCCGGGTCTGGTTGTTGTTGATAAACTTAAACGCAATTTCCGGGTGGGAAAGAGCCATCCGTTCAATCAGATCACTGATATAGC
>CAJMON010000044.1 GCA_905214955.1 uncultured bacterium | reverse complement strand
ATATTTTGCAGAACAAAACGGATATGCACTTACAAACACAGCCTGGACTTACAGTCTGATGGCAGTAACTAATGAGAAAAAATTTGATGAGAATAAGGTGTATACTGTAGCTGTGCCAAAGGAAAAATATGCCTTAAAACAGCATGTTGCGTTCAGTTATCCCCAATGGAAGCTGGTAGATTGTGATTCATTTGACGATGCAGCAGATATGGTTATTCATGAAAAAGCAGACTGTTTCCTCATGGGTGCAAGTCAGGCGTTGATATATGATAACAGTCAAAATTTCAAGAGTATTCCGCTTACAAAAACAATGGAGGCATGCTTTGCAGTAAGAGGTGGAGAGGGAACTCTTTTGTCGATACTGAATAAAACCTTGAAGGCCATGCCGTCTGATATGCTTACAAGTGCACTTGCGATCTACGACAGCACACCAGATAAGGTGACTTTTTATGATTTTGTAAAAGACAATCTGCTTGTTTTTTTTGCCACGGCAGGATTTTTCGTACTCAGCATCATTGGTATTATCCTCGTACTTTTACGGAAGGCACGGCAAGCAGAATTCACTGCAAAGCTTGCGGCAAATGATACACAAAAACTCAATGCCAAACTGGAAATCGCTTTGAAAAAAGCAGAGGGTGCCAGTCTCGCAAAGACCCGTTTCCTTAACAATATGTCACATGACATTCGTACTCCTATGAATGCAATTTTGGGTTATGCACAGCTTATGGAGGATGAACTGAAAGAAAAAGAGCTGCCGGAAACCTTAGAATATTTGGAAAAACTGCAGCAATCTGGGAGTCTTCTCCTGTCAATCATAAATAATGTATTGGATATGGCTCGGATTGAGAGCGGGAGGATGGAGCTAGATGAGAATTACTGCCGGATTGAAGATGTCTGGAAGTCTTTGTTTGCAGTGTTTGATGAGAAAGCAAAGAAAAAGAATATTGCGCTTCATTACACGATGAATGTAGAGCATGAGCATGTACTGACAGATGTTACCAAGGTAAAAGAAATATTGGTCAATATCCTGAGCAATGCCATAAAATATACTCCAGCCGGTGGTTCTGTTATGGTAGATGTAGATGAATTATCCTGTGATGAGTCTGGATATATGATCGTAAGGATCAGGGTGAGCGATACCGGAATCGGTATGAGCCAGGAGTATCTGACAAAGATATTCGAAGCATTCACACGTGAGCAGAACACCACAAAGAGCAAAATCGCAGGAACCGGACTTGGGATGTCAATCGTCAAGAAATATGTTGAGCTGCTTGGTGGAACAATCGATGTAGAGAGTGAGCTTGGAAAGGGCAGCACTTTTACTGTGACACTAAAACACAGGATAGCAGATGAAAGCTATTATGTAAAAAAACACGCTGAGAGTTCTGAAACAGGCAGTGAAGTCCTTGAAGGCAGGAATATCCTTCTGGCAGAGGACAATGATTTGAATGCAGAGATTGCAGAGGCAATCCTTGAGCGTGCCGGTCTTAAGATAGAGCGTGTGGAGGATGGCATTCAGTGTGTAAACAGGATAACAAAAATGCCGGCTGGAACATATGATATGATCCTCATGGATATCCAGATGCCCAAAATGGACGGTTATAAAGCAACACAGGTAATCAGGCGTCTGCCAGATAAAGAGAAAGCATGCATACCGATTATTGCAATGACGGCAAATGCATTTGAAGAAGATAAGCGGGACGCGATTGCAGCCGGAATGAATGGACATATCGCAAAGCCAATCCAGGTTGATAAGCTGCTGGCGATGTTATCAGAAGTCATAAGGCAGCAGGAAAATTGCTGATTTCATGGCATGGTACTTTTGTGTGATTTAAAGCAGGATACATTTGAAGTTGTAAAAGGGATACCTTTATACACAATGACCCTGAAGAAAAGTAACAGTTAGTTCGTGGAAGTAACTGGGAGCGGTCATTTTTTCTGTATTGAATAAACAGGAAAACTCACAGACTGGAAAGAACAACATGAATGGATAATAAAAAAGAGGGAGAGAATGAACAGAAAGATAGAAAAACGAATAGGAAAAAAAGATAAGAAAAAAAGAATGTGTTTGTGCATTTTAGCACTTATCATGTTACTCTTTGTACCGGTTTCTGTTTATGCGTCAGAAATAAAAAGTGATGGGAATACAACTCAGGCAATGGAGGAAGGAAATAAAACCGTGAGAGTCGGCTATTTTCCGTATGCCAATTTTCAGGAAGGAAGTTCAGGAGAACACAAGCAGGGAGCAGGCTATGAGTTTCTCCAGAAGATTTCTTATATAACAGGCTGGAAGTATGAATATGTCTATGCTTCATTTAAAGAATGCCTGGATATGTTGGAAGATGGAGAAATAGATCTGCTTGGAAGTGTCAGTTATACACCGGAAAGAGCAGAATCTATCGATTTTTCGACCTATGCCGAGGGAACAGAAAGATATTGGATCTATACCCGGGAAGATCATATGGATCTTACGACTGGTGATCTAAAGCAGATGAATGGCTGTCGTATCGGTGCTGCAGATGGAAGCTATCAGAAAGAACTTCTGGAAAAATGGCTGGACAGCAATCAGATCCAGGCAGAGGTTGTTGCCTGTAAAGGCTATGATGAAATGATAGAAAAACTGGATGCAGATGAACTGGATGCACTTGTGATTCCGGCGCTGTCTGTCAACAGCGATTTTATTGCCATTGCGAATATCGGGGCAAGTGACTGTTATTTCGGTGTGTCAAAATCCAGACCGGATCTGTTAAAGGAATTAAATTCTGCCTTGGAAGAAATTAATAATACAGAAGCGGACTACAGCAGCGAGCTGTATGCCCGTTATGAAGGAAAGGCGGCCATAAATTATGCACTCAACAAGGAAGAAAAACAATGGCTGGATGCACATGAAAACACAATTCGTGTGGGATATCTAAAGAATAATCTTCCTTTTTGTGGTGAAGAAAATGGGAAACTGACAGGAATCCTTGGAACCGTTCTGGATACGGTTCAGGAAAAATATAAAATTACGATCAAGGCAGTTCCATGTTCCACGGGAGTAGAGATGAATGAGGCATTGCAATCTGGCAAAATAGATATTGCAGGTCCTATCATTCAGGATTTTTATACACAGGAACAGTTTCAGGTAGTTTTGACGGATGAAATCTTTGATATTACGCCGGTTGTTATTTACAAAGGAAAAGAATATAGCAACAGTCTCTCTGCAATCGCAGCGACAGAGACCTCACTGTATTCTAAATTGATGGTGTCCCGTCTTTTTCCAGATGCAGAAATCAAACTGTATGATACACAGGAAGAATGCCTGGAGGCAGTAGCAAATGGAAAAGTGGGAGCAACTGTTATTCCATCTTCCAAGATCAATCTTCTGAATGAAAGTTCATTGACCAAAAGTCTGTCATTTGCAGAAATGGCAAAACGGCAGGAATTAGGAATGTTCACGACGAGAGGAAACAGAAGAGCAGCTACCATTATCAATAAAGCAATTGAGCAGTCCTCCAATATTTTAAATGGCGTTGTCCTTGCACAGAATTCTGTTTCGGAAAAGAAAATGAGCTTGCAGGATGTATTTGCAGAGTATGCAGGCTTCGTTACCGGAGTTTCATTTGTGATTGTTTTTGTACTGCTTCTTCTGGTTTACTCCCTTTTCGTAAGCAGGAAAAAACAGATGGAAGCCTTGAAAGAAGCACAGAATGCAAATGCGGCGAATATTGCAAAAACGACGTTCCTGAACCATATGTCCCATGATATCAGGACACCAATGAATGCAATTGTTGGATTTACAGAGATTGCCATGAAGAGGAAGCCAGATAAAGAAGTGGAGGATTGTCTGAAAAAGATCAGGCAGAGTTCAGAATATCTGATGACACTCATTAACGATGTGCTGGATATCAGCCGCATCGAAAGCGGTAAACTGGAATATAAACCGGTACTGGTAGATCTCAGGGATATGACAGATACTGTCTTGTCGATCGCAAGGGGATATATGGAAAACCGTGACCTTAATTTTTATGTTTCAAGAGAAGAACTTAAAAATCCTTATGTGATGGCAGATGAACTCAGAATCAGGGAAGTATTGCTCAACATTATCAGCAATGCAGTCAAATTTACAAAAGACGGAGGCACTATTTCATTTATTGCAGAAAACAGTCTGGGTAATGATGAGCACCATATAATCGTGCGCTATCGTATATCGGATACCGGAATTGGTATGAGTGAGGAATTCCAGGCAAGAATATTTGATGAGTTCAGTCAGGAAAATGATGGAGCAAGAACCAGTTATAAGGGAACCGGACTGGGAATGGCGATTGCTAAGAAATATGTAGATCTTATGGGTGGAAAAATTGAGGTCAGCAGCAGACAGGGCATTGGTTCAACATTTACGGTAGAAATCCCCCTGCTTATAGCAGAACATGTAGAAACTGAAGAGAAAGAAAAGTTAAAGAAAGATATGGATCTACATGGTCTGCATGTCCTTTTGGCAGAGGATAATGATTTAAACGCAGAGATAGCAGCAGCTTTATTGGAAGAAACAGGGATGATGGTAACCAGAGCCTCCGATGGGAAATCAGCCCTGACACAGTTTTGTAATACAGCTCCGGGGACATTTGATCTGATTTTGATGGACATTATGATGCCGGAAATGAATGGATATGAAACGACAAAAGCGATCAGAAATCTGCCGGAACGTCTGGACGGAAAGGAGATTCCTATTATTGCAATGACAGCAAATGCATTTGCAGAGGATATACAGGCTGCTTTGAATGCGGGGATGGATGATCATGTGGCAAAGCCGGTTGATATGAGTATTTTAATATCTGTCATTACAAAATATATAGAACGATGATTCAGTTGTTGAAAAACAGATCGGAAACTTCATATGGAATGAAACTTGAAAATTTTTGCATAGCTGCCGGAAATCTATAACATAGTTGAGATGCTCCCGGGGATATGTTATACTAAACGCTGCGAATGTGGGTGAAAAGCCTGCTGGAAAATGAACGTATAACAGGAGAAGCGTATGAGTATTTTAAATGTGGAGCACCTGACCCATGGATTTGGAGAACGGGCGATTTTTACGGATGTTTCTTTCCGGCTTTTAAAAGGAGAGCATATCGGACTGGTAGGAGCCAATGGAGAAGGAAAATCAACCTTTATGAGCATTGTGACAGGAAAACTGATGCCAGATGAGGGAAAAATAGAATGGGCAAAAAATGTCCATGCAGGCTATCTGGATCAGCACGCCGTTCTGCAGCCAGGCATGACGATTGGCGATGTATTAAAATCGGCGTTTGACCCGCTGTTCCAGAAAGAAAAAAGGATCAATGAGCTGTGCGATCTTTTGGGAACTGCGGATGAAGAAGAAATGAATCTGTATATGGAAGAACTGGGAACTTTGCAGGATGAACTGGTGCTTCATGATTTTTATACCATTGATGCAAAAGCAGAAGAGGTGGCAAGAGCCCTGGGACTTTTAGACCTTGGCATGGACCGGGATGTGACGGATTTAAGCGGCGGACAGAGAACCAAGGTTCTGCTGGCAAAGCTTCTTCTGGAAAAACCGGATATTCTTCTGCTGGACGAGCCAACCAACTACCTGGATGAAGAACACATTGCATGGCTGAAACGTTATCTTCTGGATTATGAAAATGCATTTATTTTGATTTCTCATGACATTCTGTTTCTAAACAGCGTGGTAAATATCATCTACCATATGGAAAATCAGGAGCTGAACCGGTATGTGGGAGATTACGAGCATTTCCAGGAGGTCTATGCCGTGAAGAAAGCACAGCTGGAAGCTGCGTACCGCCGCCAGCAGCAGGAAATCAGCGAACTGAAAGATTTTGTGGCCAGAAATAAGGCTCGTGTGTCCACCAGAAATATGGCCATGTCCAGACAGAAGAAGCTGGACAAAATGGACGTCATTGAACTGGCAGCGGAAAAGCCAAAGCCAGAATTTCATTTCCGCTATGGGAGAACGCCTGGAAGAATGCTGTTTGAGTCTAAAGATCTGGTGATTGGTTATCAGGAGCCACTGTCCAAACCCTTAAATTTTTCCATGGAGCGGGGACAGAAGATTGCTTTGGTAGGAACGAATGGAATTGGAAAAACTACTTTGCTGAAAAGCATTTTAGGACTGATTCCGGCGCTTTCTGGTACCTGCGAACAGGGAGAAAATCTCCAGATTGGATATTTTGAGCAGGAAGTGAAAGGGGACAACCGGACCACCTGCATTGAGGAAATCTGGCAGGAGTTCCCATCCTTTACCCAGTATGAAGTTCGGGCTGCCCTGGCAAAATGCGGACTCACCACCAAGCATATTGAAAGCCAGGTGCGGGTGTTAAGCGGAGGCGAGCAGGCAAAAGTACGGCTGTGCAAGCTGGTGAACAAAGATACCAATTTCCTCCTTTTGGATGAGCCTACCAACCATCTGGATGTGGATGCCAAAGAAGCACTGAAAAATGCCCTGATAGAATACAAAGGCAGCATCCTTCTGATCTGCCACGAACCGGAATTCTACCGGGACGTGGTGGGAGAAGTGTGGGATATGAGCCGCTGGACTACCAAGATCTTTTAAAAAAATTTGTAACTGTTCAGAGCCAAGCAAAATTTCATAAAACAGGTGTAAAATGCTTGCATTTTTAAGACTGTTTTTGAAATTTTATTTGGCGGATACGCCACACCGACGAAATGCGTAGCATTTTGGAGGTTGGCTCTGAACAGTTACAAAAATTTAAAAGAAAAGAGAAGCTTTGCCGGACAGTCAAAAGGCAGGGCTTCTTTATTTTTGTAAGGATGGGAAATATACCGGAGTAAAGAAAACTGCAGCAATATATGAACTGGCGTACATATAAAAAAAGACCTGTAATAGATGGAAATAATTAGTAAAATCTGCTAAAATAAAACCATTAAAAAAAGCCGAGAAGGCAGAATCAGGAGGAAACCTAAGATGACAGAGCAGGAATTAAAAGCCCTTCTTCAGGATATGACGCTGGAAGAGAAAATTGACCAGATGAACCAGGTTATGGGCGGATTTTTTACTGGAGAGATTACCGCCATGGGACCTCTGGCAGATAAAGGCTTTACCAAAGAAAATGTTTCACAGGCAGGTTCCATACTGGGAGCCACAGGAGCAGAGACGCTGAAAAAAATTCAGAAAGCATACATGGAGAATCAGCCCCACAAGATTCCCATGCTGTTTATGCTGGACGTAATCAATGGATACCGCACCGTATTTCCCATTCCTTTAGGACAGGGCGCTTCCTTTGATCCGGAACTGTCGGAAAAATGTGCCAAAATGGCGGCGAAAGAGGCCAGCGTTTCCGGTCTGCATGTGACCTTTGCTCCCATGGTGGATCTGGTCAGAGATGCCAGATGGGGAAGAGTTATGGAGTCTACAGGAGAAGATCCCTATCTGAACAGCCGGATGTCTGAAGCCATGGTGAAAGGTTTCCAGGGGGACGACTTGAAAGAATCTGGCAGAATTGCAGCCTGTGTGAAGCATTTTGCAGGATACGGAGCACCGGACGCGGGAAGAGATTACAACACCGTAGAGCTTTCAGAGCATACGTTCCGGGAGTTTTATCTTCCAGCTTACCAGGCAGGAATTGATGCGGGAGCAGCCATGGTGATGACTTCCTTTAATACCATCAACGGCGTGCCGGCATCTGGAAATCGCTGGCTTATGCGGAAGGTATTAAGAGACGAAATGGGATTTGACGGCGTTCTGATTTCTGACTGGGCAGCCATTGAAGAGATCATTTACCACGGCTACTGCGCAGACCGGAAGGAAGCTGCCAAGCGCGGCGTGGAAGCAGGCGTGGACATTGATATGATGGGCGGCGTATATTGCGAAAACCTGGCACAGCTGGTGAAAGAGGGATCTGTTCCAGAAGAAATGGTGGATGAGTGCTGCTTTCGGATTCTGGAACTGAAAAATAAGCTGGGCTTATTTGAAAATCCATATAAAGATGCGGATGAGGAAAAGGAAAAAGAAGTGATTCTGTGCGGCGCTCATCGTGCACTGGCCAGAGAAGCAGCCAGAAAATCCTTTGTTCTTCTGAAAAATGAAGACGAAGTCCTGCCCCTGAAAAAAGAAGCAAAGACGGCATTCATCGGTCCTTATATTTACAGCAGAAATCTTTTTGGCGGCTGGTCTATTATGGCAAAATCAGAAGATGTGCCAAGTCTGGAAGAAGCAGTGAAAGAAGCAGCTGAAGAAGGAAAGATTGCATGGAATGTTTCTTTTGCACAGGGTTCTCCTATGCTGGGAAATGATGTGAAACTGGAAGGCTTCGGAGAAAATGCCCAGGAATTTTATACCAAAGAACAGGAAGAAGCCATGCTAAAAGAAGCCGTGGAGGCTGCCAAAGAAGCAGATACGGTAGTGTTGTTTTTAGGAGAAGACCGTCTGCAGAGCGGCGAAGCCACCAGCCGGGGTATCTTGGAAATTCCTGCTATCCAGCAGCGCTTGTTGGATGAAGTAGCCAAAGTAAACAGCAAGATCGCGGTAGTACTGTTTTCCGGACGCCCGCTGGATCTGCGGAAGGTAGAAGCAAAAGCAAAGAGCATTCTGGAAGTGTGGATGCCTGGAACCGAAGGCGCAGCAGCTATCGTGGATGTGATTTCTGGGGAGTACGGTCCAAGCGGAAAACTGCCCATGACCTTCCCTTACTGTGTATCTCAGGTGCCTATTCACTACAACGAATATTCCACAGGAAGACCTCACGTACCGGGACATGACAAAGACCGGTTCCGCTCCAAATATCTGGATATTCCGAATACACCGCTGTATCCTTTCGGATATGGACTGGAATATACCAGCTTTGAGGTATCTGGCGTTACCCTGGATGCAGACCGTATGACCAAAGAAGATACCATTCATGCATCGGTTACCATTAGAAATACCGGAAAGAGAGAAGGCACCGAGACCCTTCAGCTTTACATCCATGATGTGGCAGCTTCTGTGGTGCGTCCGGTGAAAGAATTAAAGGGATTCCGGAAAATTACCTTAAAGCCAGGTGAGGAGCAGAAAGTGGAATTTGCCATTACAGAAGACATGCTCCGGTTCCTGACAGAAAATCAGGTGGTGGAGAGTGAACCTGGTACCTTCGAAGTTTATGTGGGAACAGACAGCACGGTACAGGAAAAAGCAGTGTTTATACTGATGTAATTCTTAAGAAAAAGTTAAGAACTCAACCGAAAAACTTAATAATATTTAATCAAAATGGCATGATTTCCGATTCTAAAAGTGCTAAGATGTAGCATGTAATCAAGGCAGGAATGAAAAACTTCCTGAATTATTGAGGAGGATAAAGATATGAAGAAAAAAGTTTTAGCATTAGTAATGGTAGGTGCTATGGCAGCAGTTATGGCTACCGGATGCTCCAGCAAGAAACCAGCTGAGACCGAAGCAAAGACCGAAGCTGCTACAGAAGCAAAGACCGAGGCAAAGACCGAAGCTGCTACAGAAGCAAAGACCGAAGCTGCTACAGAGGCTAAGACCGAAGCTGCTACAGAAGCTAAGACTGAAGCTGCTAGCGAAACTGCTGCTGCTACAGAGGCTGCTTCCGAAACTGAGACAGCTACTACCGAAGCTAAATAAGATAAAGATTTCCAAGTTACCAATGAAAGTTCCCCGTATTCCGGGGAACTTTTTTCGTTAACGAATATATCAACAATTAGTCCAGTGGACCAATTTTGATTTACAAAGACTTTCCAGGTATGCTATACTGTGTGGGATGAAGAAAAAACAGCAGAAAACTGCTGCGGACAAATACAGGAGGTTTACATGCGTGTAGGAATGGGATATGATGTCCACCGTCTGGTAGAAGGACGGAAACTGATCCTGGGCGGTGTGGAGATTCCTTATGAAAAAGGACTGCTGGGACATTCGGATGCGGACGTTCTGATCCATGCCATTATGGATGCACTGTTAGGAGCAGCGGCTCTTGGAGACATCGGAAAGCATTTTCCAGATACAGATCCTGAATATAAGGGAATTTCCAGTGTGGAACTGCTGCGCCGGGTGGGACATCTTCTGGAAGAAAACCACTATGTGATTGAAAATATTGATGCTACTGTGATCGCACAGAAACCAAAGCTTCGGCCGTACATGGATGAAATGAAAAATAAATTGTGTGAGGCGCTGGAGATTGAGGAGAATCAGCTGAATCTGAAAGCGACCACAGAGGAAGGGCTTGGATTTACTGGTTCCGGGGAAGGAATGGCGGCTCAGGCCATTTGTATGCTGATCCCGCTTCTGGATCTGGCAGGAGATGACCGGATCACCAGCGGATGCGGAGGATGCTGTGGCTGTGGACAATAAAAGAATCCGGAAACTGGACAGAAGGGAACATGACCGGACAAGAGAACTGTATGAAACCGTGTTTCCGGAGGACAGCCAGCTGTTTGTGGATTATTATTATGACCAGGTGGCAGATGAAAATGAGATTTATGTGGTAGAGAAGGAAGAAGAGATCTGCGCAATGCTCCACCTGAATCCTTACGAAGTACATCTGGATGGGGGTGTGTATCCCCTTCATTATATTGTGGCAGTAGGGACCAGACAGGAATACCGCCATCAGGGAATGATGAAGAGCCTGTTAAAGGCATCTCTTCATGAGATGTATGAGAGAAAAGAACCCTTTACTTTTCTGATGCCGGCAGACGAAGCGATTTACAGACCGTTTGGGTTTGGATATTTTTCTGAACAGAATTTCCGGACGGTTGTTCCAAAAGAATACAGAGGATGTCCAGCCCTTGAGTGCTTTCGGGCAGAAATGGCAGATGTTCCAGATCTTGCCTGGGAGGCAGAGCGGATTTTAAAAGAAAAATACCGGGTCTATGCCAGACGGACAGAAGGCTATTTTGCCAGACTGTTGGATGAGCAGGAAGCCCAGAGGGGCGAAGTGGTGGTTCTGGCAAAGGAGCGTGCACCCAAAGGATACCTGGTGTACAGTGCAGAAGATGCCAGAGTGGAAATACGTGAGCTGGTGGTGGAACCCGGGCTGGAAGAAGAAGTCTTGGGCGCTCTGTCAGACTGGTTTTTCTATGATGAACAGATTAAAGTATATGGATTTCCAGAAAAACTGGAGAACGAAGATACCGTGAAAAAGCCTCTGATGATGGGAAGAATCGTCCATCTGGAGGCATTCTTAGAAAGCCTGAAAAGCGAAATACCGATAAAACTGTGTTTTTCTATCACGGATGAGATGATACCGGAAAATACGGGAAGTTACGAAGCAGAGATCACTCCCTTTGGGGGAAAGGTAAGACAGCTTGAAGAGAAGGAAGTGCAGAAAAAGAAGCCAGAAAAACTGGAACTGGCAGAGCTTCTTGGACGTCTGCTTCCAAAAGAGAGCATTTTTCTTCATGAGACAGTATAAAAAAACGGCAGGCAGTCAAGTTTTGTGCCTGCAGTAAAAGAGAGGAAAACAAAGATGAAGGTTTATAACACACTGACAAGAAAAAAAGAAGAATTTGTACCTCTGGTACCTGGAAAAGTCAGCATGTACGTGTGCGGACCAACGGTGTACAACTTTATTCACATTGGAAATGCCCGTCCCATGATTGTCTTTGATACGGCAAGAAGATATATGGAGCATAAAGGCTATGAGGTCAACTATGTTTCCAACTTTACTGATGTGGATGACAAGATCATTGCAAAGGCAAATGAAGAAGGCGTATCGGCTCAGGAGATTTCCGAGCGCTACATTGCAGAGTGCAAAAAAGACATGGCAGACATGAATGTAAAACCGGCAAGCACCCATCCTCTGGCTACCCAGGAAATTGGCGGAATGATTGAGATGATCTCCGATCTGGTGGAAAAAGGTTACGCCTATGAAGTAAATGGCACGGTGTATTTCCGTACAAGAAAGTTCAAAGAATATGGAAAGCTTTCCCACAAAAATCTGGATGACCTGCGTTCCGGAAACCGTTCTCTTTTAGTGACCGGTGAGGACCAGAAAGAAGATCCTCTGGATTTTGTTCTCTGGAAACCGAAAAAAGAAGGCGAGCCGTCCTGGCCGTCACCCTGGAGCGATGGCCGTCCCGGATGGCACATCGAATGCTCTGTGATGGCTAAGAAATATTTGGGACCGGAAATTGACATTCATGCAGGCGGTGAGGATCTGATTTTCCCTCACCACGAAAATGAAATCGCACAGAGCGAGTGCTGCAATGGCGTTCCCTTTGCAAGATACTGGCTCCACAATGGTTTCTTAAACATTGACAACCGGAAAATGTCCAAATCTCTGGGAAATTTCTTTACCGTAAGAGAGATCGGAGAGAAATATGATCTGCAGGTACTGCGGATGTTTATGTTAAGCGCTCATTATCGCAGCCCGTTAAACTTCAGCGCAGAGCTGATGGAGGCTTCAAAGAATTCTCTGGAGCGTATCATCAATGCTGTTTCCAACTTAAATCATCTCCTTGGAAATGCATCCGGAGAACTGACAGAGGAAGAAGCAGTTCTGATAAAAGAACTGGATGGATTCGGGGCAAAATTTGACGACGCCATGGATGATGACTTCAATACGGCAGATGCTGTGTCCGCCATCTTTGAACTGGTACGTTTTGCAAATACCAGCGTGGATGAGAAGAGCAGCACTGCATTTGTACGGGCTGTCAAGGACCGTCTGGTAAAACTGTGCGATGTTTTGGGACTGATCGTAGAAAAAGACGAAGAGATCCTGGATGAGGATATCGAAAAACTCATCGAAGAACGTCAGGCAGCCAGAAAGGCAAGAGATTTCAAACGGGCAGATGAGATCCGGGATGAACTTCAGGCAAAAGGCATTCTTTTGGAAGATACCAGAGAAGGTGTAAAATGGAAACGGGCGTAGACACCCTTGCAGAGGTCATCCGCAGACAGTTTGGACTGGAAAAGCAGGATATCCGTACCTGTTCTCCCTTAACTCTGGCCTATATTGGAGATTCCATTTATGATCTGGTGATTCGGACGAAGGTTGTGGAAGAGGGAAACTGCCCCCCAAACAGCCTTCATAAGAAAGCCAGCAGCATGGTAAAAGCCCATGCCCAGGCAGAGATGATTGAAAAATTATTGCCGGATCTTACCGAAGAAGAGCAGCAGATTTACAGACGGGGGCGCAATGCCAAGTCCTACACGATGGCCAAAAATGCTACCATGCATGATTACCGGAAAGCCACCGGAATGGAGGCTGTGATGGGATTTCTGTATCTGGAGGGCCGGATGGAGCGGCTGCTGGAGCTGGTGGGAAAAGGACTCATTTTGATCGGAAAGGAAAAAGAAACCACATGCGATATGAAGAACTGACCATCGAGGGACGCAATCCAGTTATGGAAGCGTTCCGCGCAGGAAAACCCATTGATAAACTTTTTGTCCTGGACGGCTGCCAGGACGGTCCGGTACGTTCCATTATCCGGGAAGCGAAAAAACATGATACCCTGATTCAGTTTGTAACCAGGGAGCGTCTGGATCAGATGTCCGAGACTGGCAAGCATCAGGGCGTGATTGCTTACGCTGCAGCCTATGAATATGCCCAGGTATCCGATATTCTGGAAAATGCAAGAAAGAAAGGAGAGCCGCCTTTTGTCTTTCTGCTGGACAACATTGAAGATCCTCACAATTTGGGTGCTATTATCCGTACCGCCAATCTGGCAGGTGCCCATGGGGTCATCATTCCCAAACACCGTGCAGCCGGGCTGACAGCTACTGTAGCCAAGGCTTCTGCAGGAGCGTTAAATTACACTCCGGTAGCAAAAGTCTCCAACCTGGGAAGCACCATTGAAGAGCTGAAAAAAGAAGGTCTCTGGTTTGTGTGTGCTGACATGGGCGGGGAAGTGATGTACCGTTTAAACCTGACCGGCCCCATCGGTCTGGTGATCGGAAATGAAGGAAACGGCGTGAGCCGCCTGATTCGGGAAAAATGCGATTACATTGCCTCCATTCCCATGAAAGGGGATATTGATTCTCTGAATGCTTCTGTGGCAGCAGGGGTGCTGGCTTACGAGATCGTGCGCCAGAGACTTGGGTAACCAAAGAGAAGAAAAGAATACAGGAAATTGGAAAATGCCGGGAGAAATCCCGGCGTTTTTTTATTTCATAGGAACGCCCTATGAAACAAAAAACGCTCCGCGGGGGCGCAAGTGAGGTCCTTTTTCACCATGCATATCAAAACGGAAAGGGCATGGATATCCATGCAGAATCGGAATGGCAGGTATCCCCCCTGTGGGCTTGTGAAAGCAGGGTCCGCCTGTTATGATAGACGAAGAACAATGGAAGGAACAAACATATGGAAAACTATATTGCAAAGAGACTGCTGCAGCTGATCCCGGTGGTGATCGGGATCACTTTTTTGTCTTTTGCCATGATGCGGCTGGCAGGAGGGGATGCAGTCACCTACATGTATGACAATGCAGGGGCGGCAGTGCCCAAAGAGCTTATCGAGCAGACAAAAGCGGAGTATGGGCTGGACAAGCCCTTTCTGGTACAGTACGGCACCTGGCTTGCAGGAATGCTTACCGGAGATATGGGAGAAAGCTACGTATCCCACCGGGATGTGTATGAAACCTTTGTCTCTAAGCTTCCTGCAACCCTTCTTTTGACGGTATCTTCCATGGCAGTTACGATTCTTCTGGCAGTGCCGCTTGGAATTCTTTCCGCAGTGAAACAGAACCGGCTGACGGATGTGATCATCCGCTTTTTCAGTTTTATTGGTAATTCCATGCCGAATTTTTTCGCTGCATTGGTATTGATGTACTTTTTTTCAATTAAACTAGGAATTCTTCCGGTGATCACAAATACAAACCTCGGAAAAAGTATTGTTCTCCCAACACTGACGCTGGCAGTTTCCATGGCATCGAAATATACCAGACAGATTAGAGCAGTGATACTGGAGGAATTAAACAAAGATTATGTAACAGGAGCTAGGGCAAGGGGAATCCGGGAACAGATTATTGTGTGGAAAAGCGTCCTGCGGACAGCAATGTTGACGATTGTTACCCTGATGGCATTATCTATCGGAAGTCTGCTGGGTGGGACGGCAATTGTAGAAAATATTTTTATGTGGGATGGCGTTGGAAAAATGGCAGTAGATGCGATTAATATGCGGGATTATCCGGTGATCCAGGCATATGTGGCCTGGATGGCGGTGATTTATGTGATCGTAAATCTGATTTCAGATCTGCTGTATCATTATCTGGATCCCAGAGTCAGACTGGAAGGTGAAGAGGAATGAGAAAACAAAGAAAAAAATGTCTTGTTCTTCTGAGCATTACAGTGCTGCTTCTTTTTACAGCTGCTTTTGCAGAAAAACTATGTCCCTATGATCCATATGCACAGGATCTCTCCATATCAATGAAAGCACCAAATCTGGCGCATCCTTTTGGAACCGACCGTTACGGAAGGGATCTGTTGTCAAGAGTGCTGGCAGGAAGTACAGTCAGTGTTTTTTCAACGCTGCTTTTGATCGCTATAGTTACGGTACTTGGAACAGCAATGGGACTTTTCTGTGGGTGGTACGGAGGCAGGCTGGATAGTATTCTGATGAGAATTTCAGACTTGTTTCTGGCATTTCCAGGACTCGTATTTGCACTGGCAGTTGCCGGAGTTCTTGGAGGCGGAATTCAGAATGCAGTGTTGGCACTGATGCTGATCGGCTGGCCGAAATTTGCGAGACTTGCCAGAAGTCTGACACTGGCGCAGAAAAAATCAACGTATCTGATGGCAGCAAAGCTTTCTGGAAGCAGTGACTGGAAAATTCTTATCCATCATGTTCTGCCAAATATTGCAGGACCGATTCTTGTAACGGCTGTGCTGGATATCGGAACCATGCTGATGGAGCTTGCAGGCCTGTCTTTTCTGGGACTGGGCGTAAAACCGCCTATGGCTGAATGGGGAAGTATGATCAATGAAGGAAGAAGTATGCTTCAGATCGCACCATGGATGGTGCTGGCACCGGGGGGAGCGGTTTTTGTGACAGTGATGATTTTTAATTTGCTTGGAGATACACTCAGAGATTATTTGGATCCGAAGCAGAGGAAAAGATAAACAGAATCTACGAAAATGGAGGAAAAAGTAAGTGAAGAAAAAGTTAGCGGCATTATTATTAGGAGCAGCAGTGGCGGGAAGCTTTGTAATGCAAAGCTTTGCAGAAGGAACGGAAACAACGTTTGTTTATGGAACAACTGGATACAGTGAAGAAATGGGAGATGCAGGATTAAATCCTCATGATAATTATTCCGGATGGAGCTGCCTTCGCTACGGGGTTGGAGAAACATTATTTAAATATAATGACAATATGGAGCCGGAACCATGGCTTGCCACTTCTTATGAATTTGTAGATGAAACCACTGTAAAAATCACATTGCGGGAGAATGTATACTTTTCCAGCGGGCGTCTGATGGATGCACAGGCAGTCAAAGAGTGCCTGGATGATTTGAATGCAGTACATGACCGGGCGCCCAGCGACATGAAAATAGAAAGTATTGAGGCAGATGGTATGACTGTGCTGATCCATACATCAGAACCCTGCCCGTCTATTATCAATTACCTGGGAGATCCCTATGGTGCAATTATTGATATGCAGGCAGGCATTCAGGGAGAAGGAGGAAACGCCAACGTTTCCGGAACCGGTCCTTATATTGCCGAAGAAGTGACTCCGACACAGATTACACTGGTGAAAAACGAAAATTACTGGGGTGGAGAAGTAAAAACGGATCACGTGATCGTGAAAACATTCTCAGATGGAAGTGCTTTGACAGCAGCTTTACAGACCGGAGATATTCAGGGAACCTATGGACTGCAGTATGACAACTATGTACTGTTTGACGGGAATCCGGAGTATACGATTCAGTCCTGTGCAACCAGCCGGTGCTTTTTCGGACAGTTTAATATGGAATCTCCGCTTATGCAGGATGAAAAGGTACGCAGGGCAATCGAAATGGGAATTGATAAAGAAGGGTTCTGTACGGTTATCATGCAGGATCGTGGAATTCCTGCAGTTGGGGCATTTCCAAGCAGTTTCTCTTATGGAAACGAAGCAGTGACAGCACCTTCCTATGACCCGGAAGGAGCAAAAGCACTCCTGGAAGAGGCAGGGTGGACCGATACGGATGGAGATGGATACGTTGATAAGGATGGGCAGAAATTAACCGTCAACTGGCTGACATATCCCACGCGTCTGGAGCAGCCAAAACTGGCTGAATATGCGCAGGCAACCTTAAAAGAAATCGGAGTGGAAATAGATGTGAATAATACATCCGATCACAGAACCTATGCGGCAGATGGAGAATTTGATGTTTATGTCAGCTCTCTGACAACAGCGCCTACCGGAGATCCGGAATATTTCTTTAACAGCACAGTGGTAACAGGTGCTGCGAAAAATTATGGAAAATACAGCAACCAGGAACTGGACGAAGTCATTGATAAGATGCATCAGACTTTTGACCAGGAAGAAAGAAGCAGTCTGGCAGTAGAAGCACAGCAGATGATTCTGGATGACAGCAGCTATTTCTTTGTATCACATTTAAACATGGGTATTGTTACAAAATCGAATGTTACCGGGATTGCGGCGCATCCGTGTGATTATTACGAAATTACCGCAGATCTGGATGTACAGTCATGACGGAAACATTACTGGATGTAGAAAATCTGAGTGTCTGTTATGATGGAGTACAGGTACTTGAAAAGGTCAGCTTTTCATTACAAAAAGGTCAAATCTTAGGAATTGTAGGAGAATCCGGAAGTGGAAAAAGCACCCTGATAAAAGCAGTCATGGGGATCCTTGATGGAGGAATCATTACAGAAGGAACTATTTTTTTTAAGGGAAAAGACCTGGCAGAACTGACAGAGAAAGAGTATCGAAGAATGCGCGGACCGGAAATGGGGATGGTTTTTCAGGACTGCCGGGCAGCGCTGTGTCCTATACGGAAACTGAAAGACCAGATTTATGAAAGTATGGCAGAGCATCAGAAAATTTCCAGAAAAAAAGTGTATGAACAGGCAGCAGAACTGATGGATAAGATCGGACTTACGGACTATAAAAGAGTGTTGGAGAGCTACCCGTTTGAACTTTCCGGAGGAATGAATCAGCGGGTTGGAATCTGTATGGCCATGATGCAGCATCCGGATCTTTTGCTGGCGGATGAACCGACCAGCGCGCTGGATATGACTGTCCAGAAGCAGGTTGTAGAAGAATTTCTGCTGATGCGCAGAGAATATGGGACGGGCATGATTCTTGTAACACATAACATTGGGGTAGCGGAAAAAATGTCGGATCAGATCCTGGTTTTAAAGAATGGAAAACAAATGGATTACGGGGAAACCAGTCAGGTATTGAAAAGTTCACAAAATCCGTATACCAGAAAACTGATGGATTCGGTACTGCATTTAAAACGCTGCAGAGAGGAATATAAGTAAAATGTCAGAACTACTTCTGGAAGTGCAGCATTTAAAAAAGACATTTCGGACAGCTGGAAAAGCATGGAACGCAGTAGATGATGTGAGTTTTACGCTGAAAAAGGGGAACGTACTGGGGATTGCAGGGGAATCCGGAAGCGGAAAAAGTACCATTGCAAAGATGATCACCAGATTGACGGAAACAACAGAAGGAACCATTTATTTTGCAGGAAAGGATATTACAAAGATAAGAGGCAAAGAACTTCGGGAATATTACAGAAATATTCAGATGGTATTTCAGATGCCAAAAGATTCTTTTGATCCCAGACAGACTCTTGGAGATGGGATTGGGGAAGGCTTACGTAACCTGGGGATTTCCCGCAGAGAAGCAGGAAAAAAAACAGAGCAGCTTCTGAAAAAATGCGGGCTGGATGCTTCTTTTGCGAAGAAATATCCTCATGAAACAAGTGGCGGTGAATGTCAGAGAGCAGCCATAGCAAGAGCGCTTGCAGCAGGACCGCAGATTTTGATCTGTGATGAGGCCACCAGTGCACTGGATGTGACGGTACAGAAACAGATTTTAATGCTTTTAAAAGAAATAAAAGAAAAAAATCAGCTGTCAATTCTGATGATCAGTCATGATCTGGCGCTGCTTCAGGAACTTTGCGATGAACTCCTGGTTCTTCATGAAGGAAAAGTGGCAGAGGCAGGAACGCCGGAAGAAGTAATCTGGCATCCAAAGCAGGAGTATACAAAAAGGCTGATAGAGTCTGTATTGTAAAAATAAAAAGAAAACTTTGAAGAGGAGAAGGGAAGATGAAAGAGAAAAAAAGGGTGCTTTTATTGGGGGTTTACGGAATGGAAATGGTGGAATGTGCAGGTGCACTCCACCAGAATGCTTTGGCAGGCGGCGTTTCCCATGCGGCGATTTTTTTCGCAGGTTCTCAAATGCGGCATGGACTGCAAAAAGCGGCAGAGTTATTGCAAACAAGCTTAGAATATTTGAATTTTGATTCAGGAAAGATTTCAGCCTCATTTGAGGAAAAACTGAAAGTCATTCGTGTGATCCGTGCATTTCAGCCGGATGTGATCATCACACAGGATCCGGAGCATTGTGTCAGTGATCTTGATCCTGGTCGCAGACCCGCAATGACATTGATTCTGGAAGCGATGGCATTAGCAGGACGGGATTATGCAAGAGAAGAACTGCCAGGCCTTCAGCCCTGCCGGGGATTTTCTGTTTATTATATGACGCCGGAACATCCAAACTGCCTTCTGGATATTCAAAGTTCCTGGGAAGTGAAATGCGCTGCAATGGATGCGTTGGAATCACAGCTGGAATTTATCGCTGAGCTGGCAGAGGGAACTGCACAGGAAAAACAGTATGCCATGCTGATACCTGGATTTGAAAAGATGGACTCCAGGCTGGAGCGCGGCCGTGCAATGAAGCGTCTGATGGATCAGGCATATCATTTATATTTTGGTTCTACGGGACATCACCATGTGTTTCTGTCCGAAAATTATCGGAAAGACGGGATGTTCGTTTTTGAACAGCTGCTATAACAAGAAAAAGGAGAAGGACAAAAATGAAAAAGTGGAAAAGTGTGGCTGCAGCGCTGATGCTGACAGTATCCATGGGAATGGGGGTATCTGCCGAGACAACGGAATCGTTGAATGTTGCAGTTACAAAGGATGAAAATACGCTGTCCCCATTTACATATGTATCGGGAACAGGGCTGACGGTTAACCGTTTGATTTTTGATACGCTGCTGACAACAGATGCAGAAGATCAGATCATTCCCTGGATGGTAGAAGACGATTATGAGACTGTAGATTTTAAAGAATTTACCTTTACACTGAAAGAGGGACAGAAATTTCATAATGGAGATCCCCTTACGGCAGAAGATGTAAAATTTTCTTTCGAATATCCGTCTACCCAGAATGTTTCCGGACAGAGAAAGGTCTGTGATAAACTGGAAAAGGTGGAAGTATTAGATGAAAAAACAATCAAATTTACTTTGAAGGAGCCGGATATCAATTATCTGAGGGATGGGTTCTGTTATATCCGGATTCTGGATAAAGCTGTATATGATGGAGTGGAAGACGCATCTTCTGTGATGGATACTGTTGGAAGCGGCATGTACCGGCTGGCAGAATACAAAACAGGAGAATATTATAAGCTGGAAGCGGTAGAAGATTATTTCAGAGGGACACCGGCAGTAAAAAAGCTGAACATGCCGATTATGGGAGACAGCACAGCTGTTTCACAGGCACTTCTTTCTGGAGAATTAGCGGCAAGTACAGGAAGCATTGGAACAGAAATGCTGGATCTGTTTGAACAGACAGAAGAAATCCAGGTCTATTCCAATCCGGGATTTGCGCCGCTGATTGTAAATATCAATAATGAACGCGCACCGTTTGATCAGGTGGAATTCCGTCAGGCTCTGGCATATGGGATTGATGTAAATACCATATGTGATACACTTTATTCAGGACACGCTCTTGTGGGAACCAAAGGGGCAGTAAGAAGTGATCTTTCCTATGCACAAAGCGGCCTGGAATATGTATATGACAAAGAGAAAGCAGAGAAACTGCTGGATGATCTGGGATATACACAGAAAAATGAAGAGGGAATCCGCCTGGATGAAACAGGAGAACCTCTTTCGTTTGAGATCATTACCTATGCAGGAAACGACATTCGCAGCAGAGCCTGTGAGATGATGAAGACAGAACTGGCAGAAGTGGGAATTGATCTTCAGATTCAGTCACTGGATATGGATACGGCAGATGCTTATATCTGGCCGGATTTTGAAGTGGCAAATGGAAGAGATTATGATCTTTCTACATGGGGCTGGTCATCTTCAAACTCTTTGACCTATTTGATCGCTCTATGTGACAGTGATTATGAGATCGGAAATGACAATGTGTGTGGATACCGGAGCGAAAAATTTGACAGTCTGGTAAATGAGAAACTTTCAGAAGTGAAAACGATGGAAGATATGGAAACTTTGCTGAAAGAACTTCAGAATGTGATTGCAGAAGAAATTCCATTGATTACGCTTGCATATCCGGATACGCTGCAGGCATGTAATACAAAAGCGTATGACGGCTGGGTATCTGGAAAAGGAATGAATGTTGTTAATATTTTTTCCTTTCTGGAATAACAGAAGGAAGACTCTATGAAAAAGAGGATTCTGCATTATGGATTTTTGCTGGCTGTGCTGATTGTGGTAAATTTTTTCCTTCCACGGATGCTGCCTGGATCGCCGCTGAAAAGTCTGGCGGGAGGAGATCCGGGAGAACTTACAGCGGCACAGAAAATGGGAATTCTGGAGACCTATCATTTCAATGATCCGCTTCCAAAACAGTTTGCTTATTATTTAAAGGATTTATTCACATTAAACTGGGGTGTTTCTTACTCAAAAAGACAGCCGATCCCTGCCCTGATCAAATCTAGGGCAGGGTGGACACTTCTGCTTGCAGGAAGCAGCATGATTTTATCCACCTTTTTGGGAACTGCACTGGGGGCTTGGTCTGCTTTGAAGCGGAAAAAGGGAAAAGATCTTCCGGTAATCATGATAACGACAGTGGTAAGCTCAGTGCCTTCTTTTTGGATTGCTGTAATTTTGCTGGCGGTATTTGGTGTGCGGCTTGGATGGTTTCCCATGTACGGAGCGTATTCGATGTGGGAAACCTATTCAGGAATGGACAGGATTTTTGATATTGGAAAGCATTTGTTTCTTCCACTTGTGACCATGACGACAGCTTCTCTAATGGGATTTTTTACAACATCCAGACACAGCGTGCTTCAGATTATTGAGGAAGATTATATCAAGTTGGCGAAAATGAGAGGAATTTCGAAAAGACATCTTGTAATGGGCTATATTATGAGAAATACGATGGTTCCGGTATTTACGCTGTTTATGATGGATGCAGGATATTTGCTGGGCGGTTCGGTACTGGTTGAAACTGTTTTTTCTTATCCGGGACTTGGAACGCTGATGCAGGAAGCAGTTCAGGCACGGGATTATCCGCTGATGCAGTATACATTTTTGCTGACATCAGCGGGGACAATTTTTGCACTGTTTCTGGCAGATATTTTGTATAAAAGAATAGATCCCAGACTGGGAGGAGATATGTATGAATAGGTGGGGACCCAGGATTGGGTGTATCATTTTAATAGGCATGATTTTTATGGCGGCGGCAGCACCTTTGCTGGCGCCTTATGATCCTTATAAGGATATGGATACTCCTTATTTGTCTCCCGGAAGAGAGCATCTTCTTGGAACAAATGATATTGGGCAGGACATTTTAAGTGAAATTATTTATGGGACAAGGACCTCTTTGGCTGTGGGCAGCATTTCAGCGGTAATTGCGATTTTTTTAGGAACCGTAATAGGAATGGTGTCTGGATGGTATGGAGGAATGATTGACAGGCTGTTTGCAAAAATAACAGCTTTTTTTATGACATTGCCATTTCTTCCGACGATGATTCTTTTAAGTGCACTTACAAAACCTGGAATTCGAATGATGGCAGTGATTCTCGGAGTGATGTCATGGACAGGAACAGCCAGGATTGTCCGTTCTCAGGTTTTGGGGATCCGTAAGAAAGAATACATTCAGACAATAAAAGCAATGGGGGCAAAAAATCCATATATTTTATACAGGCATGTGCTTAGGGAACTGCTGCCGTATTTGATGTATCAGGGAACTGCAAGAGTGAGGTCGGCAATTTTGACAGAATCCTCTTTAAGTTTTCTTGGACTTGGAAATGCAGCCACAAAGAGCTGGGGAACAATCATCTATTATGCACAGGCGAAAAATGCACTGCTGACAGACAGGTGGATCTGGTGGATTCTTCCGCCTGGAATCTGTATTATCCTGGTATCCTGTGCATTGATGATGATTACGTATGGACTGGAAGAACAGACAGACGGAAGACTGGAGAGTGAAGGGTGAGAGCAGGAAACGTACTGGAAGTAGAAAATTTATGGGTGCAATACAAAGGGGTGAAAGCCCCTGTTATCAAAGACCTGAGTTTTTCAATAGAAGCAGAAGAAATTTTATGCCTCGGTGGAAGATCGGGAGCTGGAAAGAGTACGGTGGTATGGGCATTGATGGAAATGCTGGAAGAATATCATGCAAACGCCAGAGGAAGGATCACACTTGGGGAAAAACAGCTTCTATATGATGGAACCTGCTATGAAAGAAGAATTTTTGACTGGAGAGAAATTGCGCTGGTTCCACAGGCATCTATGAATAGTTTTCATCCATTGTTTTCCATTGGGAAAACAATGCAGGAATTGTTAAAAGTTTATGAAGGAAGAGGAAAAAAGCAGGAAAGAAAAGAACGGATTTTAAGGCTGCTGGAGGAAGTAAAACTGGATTCTTCCGTATATGAAGCGTATCCGCATGAACTAAGCGGAGGGATGAAACAGCGGGCAGCAATGGCAGCGGCGTTGTTATTTCATCCCAAAGTACTGATTCTTGATGAGGCAACGACAGGATTGGATGTGGTGATTCAGGCAGAAGTGCTTGGGACAATTCTGAAGATGAAGGAAAAAGAAAAAATGAGTATTCTGTTTATCAGCCATGACAGAGAACTTGCGGAAAGTTTTTGTGACAGAAGAATAGAACTATAGGAGAAGCATAAGAAATGGAACAAAAAATAGAAGCATTCCATTTAAAAAAGAGTTTCTTAACAGTCGGGAAAAAAGGAAAAAAGACGGCAGTGAATGATGTTTCGTTCTGCCTTGAAAAAGGAAAAGTAATTGGACTGATTGGAACCAGCGGATGTGGGAAAACAACGATTTTAAGGCTGCTTATGGGGCTGGAAAAACCAGATGAAGGAGAAATCATAATTTCAGGGAAAATAGGTTTTGTGCCGCAGGATCCCTATGCTTCCCTGAATCCGAGAATGACAATCCAGGAAATTGTCGAAGAACCGCTGCGGTTTTCTGGAAGAAAGAAATGGTATCAGAAATGTGAAAAAGAAGTGGAAGAGGCTCTTAAAACGGTACAGTTATCCCCGGAAACTTATAAGGATCGTCTGCCGGAAAAATTAAGCGGTGGTGAACGGCAGAGGGTCAGCATTGCCAGGGCATTGATTTTAGAGCCGGATTTTCTGATTCTGGATGAACCGACTTCCATGCTGGACCAGGAAGTAAAAATGGAAATCATGCAGCTGATAAAGAAACTGTCAGAAAAGAACATATATGGGATTCTTATGGTAACCCATGATATTCGGATAGCCGAACAGCTCTGCGAAGGTCTTATGGTAATGAAAGCAGGAAGAATTGTAGAAGAAGGAGGAACAGAAGAACTTTTGAAAAATCCCAAAGAAGAGATTACCAGAAGGCTGAGAGATGCAGCAGAAAATTTAGAACAATACTGGAAAGTGTATGGGACATGATCCTTGGCATTTCGTTTCTTGTATTGCCGCAAGAGGGTGTGGTACACTAAATAACAAATCTTATCCGGATGAGGTGGTGCTGGCGGCAGACCGTTTAAAAATGCTGGCTGTGGCCTTTACCGGAGTGGATCATGTGGGGCTGGAAGAACTGAAAGTAGAAAGAAAATAGAAATCCCCGTACCGGGCATTGCCCGGCGCGGGGAAAATTTTTGCAGGAAAATGTTTTTAGTTGTCTTCCGGTTTGTCTTCGGTGCTGTAAACCTGACGTTTTCTGGCCATTTCATCGCTTTCCAGATATTCGTCGTAGGTGGTGATCTTGTCGATCAGGGTGCCGTTTGGCAGAATCTCCATGATCCGGTTGGCAGTGGTCTGAACGATCTGATGGTCGCGGGAAGCAAACAGCAGAACACCTGGGAATTTGATCATGCCGTTGTTTAAAGCAGTGATGGATTCCATATCCAGGTGGTTGGTAGGCTCATCCAGAATCAGCACGTTGGCGCCGGAAATCATCAGTTTGGATAAGAGACAGCGGACTTTTTCACCTCCGGAAAGAACGCGGACTTTTTTCACGCCGTCATCTCCGGCAAACAGCATTCTTCCAAGGAAGCCACGGACGTAGGTAACGTCTTTAATCTCAGAATACTGGGTCAGCCAGTCAACGATAATTAAGTCATTGTCAAATTCCTTGGTGTTGTCCTTGGGGAAGTAGGACTGGGAAGTCGTCACACCCCATTTGTAAGTACCTTCATCCGGCTCCATTTCACCGGTGAGAATTTTAAACAGAGTGGTTTTTGCCAGTTCGTTTCCACCGACAAATGCCACCTTGTCGTCATGGCCCAGGATAAAGGAAATGTTGTCCAGAACCTTTACACCGTCAATGGTCTTGCTGATGCCTTCTACAGAAAGCACTTCATTTCCGATCTCACGGTTGGGACGGAAATCAATGTAAGGATATTTACGGCTGGAAGGACGCATCTCATCCAGCTGGATTTTTTCCAGGGCACGTTTTCTGGAGGTAGCCTGTTTGGATTTGGAAGCATTGGCGCTGAAACGGGAGATGAACTCCTGCAGCTCTTTGATCTTTTCTTCCTTTTTCTTGTTGGCTTCTTTCATCTGACGGATGATCAGCTGGCTGGACTCGTACCAGAAGTCGTAGTTTCCGGCGTACAGCTGGATCTTTCCATAGTCAATGTCTGCGATTTGAGTGCAGACTTTATTTAAGAAGTAACGGTCGTGGGATACCACGATAACGGTGTTGGTAAAGTTGATGAGGAATTCTTCCAGCCAGCTGATCGCATCCAGATCCAGGTGGTTGGTAGGCTCATCTAAGAGCAGAATGTCCGGGTTTCCGAACAGAGCGCGGGCAAGAAGGACTTTCACCTTTTCTGCACCGGTCAGGTCTTTCATCAGGTTGTAGTGAAGCTCCGGAGTGATGCCAAGACCGTTTAATACCTGGGCAGCATCGGATTCTGCTTCCCAGCCGTTCATCTCAGCAAATTCTCCTTCCAGCTCGCTGGCACGGATGCCGTCTTCTTCAGAGAAATCTTCTTTTGCGTAGATCGCCTCTTTTTCTTTCATCACTTCATAGAGACGTTTGTTTCCCATAATTACGGTATCCATTACCGGATACTCATCATATTTGAAATGGTCCTGCTCCAGAACGGAAAGACGCTGTCCGGGAGTAATGGTCACATCACCGCTGGTGGTTTCCAGCTGTCCAGAGAGAATCTTTAAAAAGGTGGATTTTCCGGCTCCATTGGCACCAATCACACCGTAGCAGTTTCCCTCGGTGAATTTAATGTTCACATCCTCAAACAGGGCTTTTTTGCCGATGCGCAGGGTTACATTATTTGCACTGATCATATCTGAAATCCTTTCTTAAAAACACGCTGCACCCCGGAAAAATGCGGGGTGGCCAAATCTTTGCAGTCCCTTTCTATTGTACATAAAATGGGAAAAAAAGCAAGGACAAAATGTTAGCCGGAGCACAGAAGAGGTT
>CAJMON010000043.1 GCA_905214955.1 uncultured bacterium | reverse complement strand
GAGTTGTAAAACGGCGGAAATATCATTGCTGGTATTTCTGCCACTTCTTTTATAGATTTTTCGCACTATTCAACCCATCCACCTAATTACACAAAATCACAATTGTCTCGTAATTTACATTGATATATGTACGCTACCCTTTCGACCGCCAAGTACGGTGGTTTCCTTTAAATCTTCCCACGAAAAGTCTGGCATGGCTTCCCTGGCAACCAGAAAATTTCCTGCCCGCTGGGTAAGCTGTGCAAAGTTTACCGCATAATCCTTGGCTCCTTCTAAGTAGGCGTAGATGGAAGCCTCACTTCCCATAAATCCGATATCCGCGTCACCGGAGATGAGAGCGGTCATGGTTTTGTCGGCTCCAAATCCAGTTTCCAATGTAAGGTCAATTCCTTCTTCTTCAAAATACCCAAGTTCAATAGCAGCATACTGAGGTGCATAGAAAATTGAGTGGGCGACTTCATTTAAGGTGATGGGAGTCAGTTCCCCTTCTTTCTTTCCACATCCGACAAAGAACAGGCAGGAACTGGCACACAAAAGAGCAGTGCCAAGAAGCGCAGCACAAAAAGATTTTTTCATAGAGTCCTCCAGATAAAACGTTCACGGTTTATCATATAAAAGGACAACCCAAAGTGTGCATTACACAGGAAAAATTTGCCATTTTCTCTTTTTTATTTTATACTAAATTTGACAGAAATAACAAGAAACAACTGAGATGAAAAAGAAAAACAGGAGGAAACAAGTATGCACACAAGAAGACTAGGAAAAACAGGGCTTCAGGTAAGTGAAATCGGTTTTGGAGGAGAATGGCTGGAGCGGCATCCGGAAGAGGAAGGCATTGCCCTGATCCAGTATGCGTCTTCCAAAGGAATCAACATTCTGGACTGCTGGATGGCAGATCCCAAGTCCAGGGATGTGATTGGAAAGGGCATTAAAGAAAACCGCAGCCAGTGGTATATTCAGGGACATATCGGCTCTGCCTGGAAGGATGGCCAGTATTACCGCACCAGAGAAATGGAGTATGTCCGTCCGGCGTTTGAGGATCTGCTTGCAAGGCTGCAGACAGACTATATTGATCTTGGCATGATCCACTATGTGGATTCTGAGGAAGAGTGGGAGCAGATCCAGCACTCTGACTACCTGGCCTATGTCATGGAATTAAAAGAAAAAGGCATCATCCATCATATCGGCATGAGCTCCCACAATCCAAAAGTGGCGTTAAAGGCAGCATACTCCGGTTATGTGGAGATGATTTTATTCAGTGTCAATCCGGCATTTGACATGCTTCCCTCTGTGGAAAACATCATTGATACCATGTTTGCAGAAGAATTTGACAACGGATTAAAAGGCATGGACAAAGACCGGGCAGAGCTTTACAGAGTCTGTGAACAGAACGATGTGGGTATCACCGTTATGAAAGGCTTTGCGGGAGGCCGGCTCTTTGATGCGAAACGTTCTCCCTTTGGCGTCAGCCTGACACCGGTGCAGTGTATCCACTATGCCCTGACCAGACCGGCAGTCTGTTCCATTATGTGCGGCTATGATACCAAAGAGCAGGTGGAGGAAGCCCTGTCCTATGAGACGGCATCCGAGGAAGCGAAAGATTATGCTTCCGTTCTTGCAAATGCACCGTTTCATTCCTACAGAGGGGAATGTACCTACTGCGGCCACTGCAAGCCATGTGCCGTGGATCTGGACATTGCCATGATTAACAAATTTTATGACCTGGCAGTCATGCAGCCGGAAGTGCCTGCCACAGTGCAGTCCCACTATGAGCTACTGAAACACAAGGCTTCCGAGTGTATTGGATGTCAGGCCTGCGAAGAGCGCTGTCCCTTTGGCGTACCCATTGCAGAGCGAATGAAGAAAACAGCAGACCTTTTCGGCTGCTGATAAAACGAAAAGAAAAGGAAGGAAACAGACACAGATTGTCTGAAATTTATCTGAAAAAAGTTGCATTTTCTATCAAAATAGAGGAAAATAAGGTCATAAAAAACAAAGATGTGTAAGGGGGAATTTACCATGTTTTTTATGACAGAAAAGCTAAAAAAAAGGGTGGAAGAGTTAGAGCCCTATCGTTACCGGGATGTTCAGGAGATTTCCGAATTTTTGTTTCAGGAAAGTGACGGAACAGTGCAAAATCCGAAAGTACCGGAAGCATTTGACGGATTTTCCAAAGGGACAGTAGGAATGCACTGGTCCGGATGGGATGCTTATTTGTGGCTTCATCTGGAAGCGGATCTTCCGGATGCCTGGAAGGACAAAAAGATTATTGGGCTGTTTGATTTTGGAAACACCGGAGGTGGAAACAACCGTGGCTTTGAGGCTATGCTGTATCGGAATGGAAAGCCTTTTCAGGGAGTGGACGCAAACCACAAAGAAGTGTTTTTTGAAAAAGAAGCAGCTGGAAAAAGAGTTTCGCTGACTTTCCGTCTCTGGTCCGGAATGGAAGGCGGCGGTATTCCAATGGCACAGGAGCACAAAATTCGGCGGGCGGCTTTTGCATGGCTGGATGAAAAAGTGGATGACCTGTATTACCTGGCCAAAATGATGGTGGAAACCGTGGAACAGTTAGGAGAAGAATCTCCGGAAAGATATCAGCTGTTAAAGTCGGTAAACGATGCCTTTCTGGAGATTGACTGGTCTTATCCTGGAAGCCAGGAATTTTATGTGTCCATAGAAAAGGCAGATGACCTGTTAAATACTGCCGTGGATGCGATGGAAAAGTATACCCAGGTGACGGTTTCCGGTATCGGGCACACTCATATTGACTTAGCCTGGCTTTGGCGGCTGAAACATACCAGAGAAAAAGCATCCCGTTCTTTTTCCACGGTGATGCGGCTCATGGAACAGTTCCCAGAGTATATTTTTCTGCAGACCCAGCCTCAGATTTATGCCTATATCAAGGAAGATTTTCCGGAATTATTTGCAGAGATCAAAGAAAAAGTAAAAGAAGGAAGCTGGGAAGCAGATGGTGGTATGTGGGTAGAAGCAGACTGCAATCTGCCAAGCGGAGAGTCCCTTACCAGGCAGCTTCTGATGGGAAGTAAATTTGTAAGAGAAGAATTCGGCAGAGAAATGCATTACCTCTGGCTTCCGGATGTGTTTGGCTATTCCTGGGCACTTCCCCAGATTCTGAAAAAATCCGGTATTGATATCTTTATGACCACGAAAATCAGCTGGAATGAGTTCAACCGGATGCCCCATGATACTTTCTGGTGGAAGGGCATGGATGGAAGTGAGGTGCTGACTCATTTTGTGACCACGCCGGATGCAGACAGCGACTTAAATCCCTGGTTCCATACCTACAATGGAATGTTGACGCCTTATACGGTAAAAGGAGTCTGGAAAGAGTACAGCGATAAAAATTTAAATCAGGAAGTACTGATTTCCTATGGATTCGGGGACGGCGGGGGCGGCGTGAACCGGGATGCCCTGGAGCAGAGAAGAAGGCTGGACAAACTTCCAGGACTTCCACACGTAAAGACGTCTACGGCAGGAGCGTATTTTAAACGCCTTCAGGAGAAAATCCAGAATGCAGAGGAATATGTCCATACCTGGGACGGAGAACTGTATCTGGAGTTTCACCGGGGCACCTACACCAGCCACGCTTATAATAAGAAAATGAACCGGAAGCTGGAATTTCTCTACCGGGAGGCAGAGTGGCTGACAGCCATGGCAGCAGTAAAAAAAGGACAAATCGAAATGGCACAGCAGGAGAAGCTTTCGGAAGGCTGGAAGATCATTCTGCGCCATCAGTTCCATGACATTATTCCCGGTTCTTCCATTGCAGGGGTGTATGAGGATTCCCAAAAAGAATATGCCATTGCCTGGGACATTGCCAGAAACGTAGAAGAAACGGCCTATAATTCTCTTTTGGAAGAACAGGAAAATACTTGGACGGTGCTGAACAATGCAGGATGGACGGCAAATTCTCTGGCAGTGGTGGAAGGAGCGGGGGAAGGAACCTTTTTCGATGAGTCCGGAAATCCGCTTGAAATACAGAAAGAAGGAAATCGTACCTATGTGCAGATAAATCAGATTCCGGCTATGGGAGGCAGGAAAATTTTTCTGAAAAAAGGAACCAGGACAGAAGAGAAGCCTTCTGTATTTACCCTGTCAAAGGAGCTTATTGAAACGCCCATATACCGGATACGGCTAAACGAGGCAGGCCAGATCACAGAGCTTTATGATAAAGAGCATGACCGGCAGGTTTTAAAATGTGGGGAGCGGGCCAATGTGCTTCAGATATTTGAGGACAAGCCGAGAAAATACGATGCCTGGAACATTGACATTTATTATCAGGAAAAAATGCGGGAAGTGACAGACCTGGTGTCTGTAAAGACTGTGGAAAGCGGCTCCCTAAAAGGGGTGCTTAGATTCGAATGGATTTATGGAAAATCCCGGATTATGCAGGATCTGACAGTTTATGCCAAAGAACGGAGAATTGACTTTGTGACAAAGGTAAACTGGCAGGAATCCCAGCAGCTGTTAAAAGCCGCTTTCCAGGTGGATATCCGTGCCACAGAAGCCAGATATGACATTCAGTATGGAAATGTGGCACGCCCCAACAACTGGAACACCAGCTGGGAGATGGCAAAATTTGAAAGTGTGGCCCACCGCTGGGTGGATCTATCAGAACATGGCTACGGCGTCAGCCTGTTAAATGACTGTAAGTACGGGCATGACATCAAAGAAAATCAGATGCGCATTACCCTGTTAAAGAGTGCCATTCATCCGGACTGCCATCAGGATATCGGAGAACATACCTTTACCTATGCCCTCCTGCCCCACAAAGGAGATTTTGTGGAGGGGGAGACGGTGAAAGAGGCTTATGCCTTAAATCAGCCAGCCAAGGTGAGAAAGGGAGCCTTCCTCCCCGCAGGGGAAAGCTTTGTCTCCTTTGATACTGAGGAAGTGGAGTTGGACGCAGTGAAACGGTCCGAAGATGGAACGAGCCTGGTGATCCGTTTCCATGAATATGCTGGAGGCAGAAAAACGGTAACCGTGATTCCGGGATTTTCCTATGCATCCTGGCAGGAAACAAATTTAATGGAACAGTCTGTAGAAGGCAGCGGGCACACAGGAAATGTAAAAGTGGAAGTAACGCCATATGAGATCAAAACGCTGAGATTTTTATTGTAAGAAAAAATGCTGCCAGACGAATGGTTTCATGCTGCACACTTACACCCGTTATTCGTCAACATCTGTATCAGAACAGGCAACAGCAGAGTGGCATCCTCTTCGTATAAACGGCGTATCTTTTGCAAAAGAAACCGAACTATGTTTTAGTAAAAAACTCCCGGAAACGGTTGAAAAGCCGCATCCGGGAGTTCGTTGTTTTAGGGAAAAATTTAGTGTTTGGGACGGTATTTTTCTTCACAGTACTGGCAGCGGTAAATGACTTTTTCAGGATCTGCCAGGAAGAATACATGATCCAGCTCCTGCTCAATGGAAGTGATGCATCTGGGGTTGCGGCATTTGAAGATGTTGGTGATCTTCTTGGGAAGAGTCAGGGAACGCTTCTCCACGATGTTTCCGTCTTTGATGATGTTTACTGTAATGTCGTGGTCGATGATGCCTAAGATGTCCAGATCCAGAGCGTCAATGGGGCATTCAATTTTGATAATGTCTTTTTTGCCCATCTTGCCGCTGCGTGCATTTTTGATGATGGCTACACAGCAGTCCATTTTGTCCAGTTTCAGATAATGATAAATTTCCATACTGTTGCCGGCTTTGATATGGTCCAGAACAACGCCTTCATTTAATGCACCTACGTTTAACATACTTTTACCTCCAGTAATGTAAGAATCAGAGCCATACGCACATAGACGGCGTACTGTACCTGACGGAAATAAGCAGCTCTTGGATCATCGTCTACTTCCACGGAAATTTCATTGACACGGGGAAGTGGATGCAATACCAGCATATCCGGGGAAGCCAGAGCCATTTTTTCTTTGTCCAGAATGTAGAAATCTTTCATGCGGACATAATCCTCTTCGTTGAAGAAACGCTCTTTCTGGACACGGGTCATGTAGAGAATGTCCAGTTGGGGAAGGGCTTCTTCCATACGGATCACTTCTTTAAATTCTACGTTGTTGCGTTTCAGCACATCATCCCGGATATAGTCCGGCAGACGAAGTTCTTCCGGGGAAATTAGGATGAATTTTACATTGGTGTAGCGGACAAGGGCACGGATTAAGGAATGAACGGTACGTCCAAATTTTAAGTCACCGCAGAGACCAATGGTTAAATTGTCCAAGTGTCCCTTTAAAGAGCGGATGGTCAGAAGGTCTGCCAGGGTCTGGGTGGGGTGCTGGTGACCGCCGTCACCGGCATTGATCACCGGAATGGAAGATTTGGAAGCAGCAACCATGGGAGCGCCTTCTTTCGGATGGCGCATAGCACAGATATCAGCATAGCAGGAAATAACACGGATGGTATCGGATACGCTCTCACCCTTGGAAGCAGAGCTGGAATCGGCCGAAGAAAAACCAAGTACATTGCCCCCGAGATTCATCATCGCTGCTTCGAAGCTGAGCCGGGTGCGTGTGCTTGGTTCATAAAATAGAGTCGCTAATTTTTTGCCTTCACAGGCATGTGCATATTTTTCAGGATGTTTTTCAATGTCGTTTGCCAGATCCATGATCTGATCCAGTTCGTCCACAGTAAAATCCAAAGGACTCATACAATGTCTCATAGGTGTCTCCTTCTTCTTTTCAGTATTTGCCTTATCATATAACAAACTTATGAGAATTGCAAGAGAAAATTCCAGAAGAAATCTCCATGAATTTTATGTGAATTTTGTGAAAACTGTCACGGCTTTTTTGGAAGAATGGCAGGTTAAGGCCTCAAAAAGCAGGCCGGAGAAAAACCACAGGGGTGCATAGTCCAGACGGATGACACCCTGAATGTTAAAGCGTGCTTTTTCATAATTCCAGGGACAGCAGTGGTGCCTTCTAAGCCAGGTTCCGGAGAAAAATTCTGCTGCAAAGATCAAAAGCATATAAATGACACCCCGGAAAAATATACTTTTCTTTTTCAGAAGACCATACAGAGGGCGGATGAGTCCGGCCGTGCCGTAAATTGGAAACATCCATAGTGAGGAAGTTCCAGAAAGGGTCATTTCCCGTCTTCGAAAGGAATGAAAGCCGGTCCATAAGATTTCCAGGCACCATCCGCAGATGCCGCATTTCAGAAAATTTTTCATATCCTTAGTATTTCCCAAAATACAGAAACGATACTTGAAAAAGAAGGGGTTATGGGCTATAATTAATTGTTAATCGGGAGGAACATTCTAGGTTCCTCCAAAAGCCCGGAAATGCCAGAGAATTCTGCAAAACGGGCAGTTAGGAGAAAAATGGATTACAAAGAGGCAAGAGTTTATTTAGACGAAGCGGCTAAATACGGAAGTGTGCTTGGCCTGACAACCATGACAGAGTTATTGAAACGCCTTGGGAATCCCCAGGATGACCTGAAGTTTGTACATATTGCGGGAACCAACGGAAAAGGATCTGTGCTGGCGTATTTGTCTACTGTTTTAAAAGAAGCAGGGTACAAGGTGGGACGCTATATTTCCCCCACCTTGTTTTCTTACAGAGAGCGGATTCAGGTGAATGAAGCGTACATCACCAAAGAAGCAGTGGCCAGACTTACCGGTCTGGTAAAAGAAGCGGCAGATGAGATGGCGGCCGAACATTTGGCAGTGCCCACCGTTTTTGAAATGGAGACAGCTATCAGTTTCCTGTATTTTAAAGAGGAGTGCTGTGACCTGGTGGTGCTGGAAACCGGCATGGGCGGAAGAGAAGACGCTACCAATGTGGTAAAGACCACCGTTTTGGAAGTGCTGGCATCCATCAGTATGGACCACATGGGTGTTCTTGGAAATACCTTGGGAGAGATTGCCTGGAATAAAGCCGGAATCATCAAGCCGGGAACGGCAGTGGTTTCCATGAAACAGCTTCCAGAAGCCATGCAGGTGATTGAAGAAGAATGTAAAAAGCAGAATGCTTCTCTTTTCCTTGCAGATGCAGCGGAGGCATCCGATGTGAACTATGGGTGGGAGGAGCAGAGCTTTTCTTACGGAGGATACAAGGATCTGAAGATTTCCCTGGCAGGCGGCTATCAGATTCCAAATGCAGTGCTGGCGGTGAAAGCCCTTACGGTGCTTCAGACACTGGGATATGAGATTTCAGAGGAAGCACTGCGGGCAGGACTTTTGCATACAGCCTGGAAGGGAAGATTTACGGTTCTGCAGAAAGATCCGGTGTTTATCATTGACGGCGCCCACAACCGGGATGCAGCCCGTACCTTAAAAGAATCCGTGGAACGGTATTTCCCTGGAAGAAGGATTTTCTTTATTATGGGAGTTTTCAAAGATAAAGAATACGAAGAGATTATCCGGACAACGGCCCACCTGCCAGTGCATGTGACCTGCATTGAGACACCGGGAAATCCGCGGGCATTACCGGCAGAAGAGCTTGCTAAAGTCTGGAAAACATATCATTCCAATGTAGATGTTGAAAAGAATATTCTAAAAGCGGTGGAAGAGACGCTGAAAATGGCGGACCAGAAGGAAGATGTGGTTCTTGCTTTTGGTTCCCTTTCCTTTTTAGGAGAAATTGTAAAAGCACAGAAGGAAGTTAGGAGATAAGAAACCATGATGGATCAGGATAAAATAAGAGAAGGTGTAAGGCTGATACTGGAGGGAATCGGAGAAGATCCCAATCGAGAAGGCCTTTTGGAGACACCGGACAGGATCGCCAGAATGTATGGAGAGATCGCCGGAGGAATGTATGAAGACGCATCCGTGCATCTTGCAAAGCGTTTTCACGTGGACAACAATGAAATGGTCATTGAAAAAGACATTACCTTTTATTCTCTGTGTGAGCACCACATGCTACCGTTTTACGGAAAAGTGCATGTGGCCTACATTCCGGACGGAGAAGTGGTGGGCTTAAGCAAGATTGCCCGGACAGTAGAAGTCTATGCAAAGCGGCTGCAGCTGCAGGAGCGCCTGACAGCCCAGATCGCGGATGCATTTATGGAAAATTTAAAGCCAAAGGGCGTCTGTGTCATGATTGAGGCAGAGCATATGTGCATGACTATGCGTGGCATCAAAAAGCCGGGTACTCAGACCGTGACCATGACTACCAGAGGCGTTTTTAATGAGAATGAGCGTCTGCAGAATACCTTTTTCAAGATGATCGGGAGGTAGAAAATGGACAGAGTAAATCAGATTCTTGTGCATCCACTGTATCAGGAGTGTGTGGAGAAAATCTGTAAGCTTGAAAAGGACCGGATTTTCTGCAGACACAACATGGTACATTTCCTGGATGTGGCACGTCTGGCCTATGTGCTGGATTTAGAAGAACAGCTGACAATACCAAAAGAGCGGATCTATGCGACCGCTCTTCTTCACGATATAGGGAGACATATTCAGTATGAACAGGGAATTCCCCATCCAAAGGCAGGAGTCCCCATTGCGGAAAAAATCCTGAAAGACTGCGGATTTGAAGAAACAGAACGGACAGAAATGCTGACGGCCATTGCAAGACATGGAGACAAAACGGCCGCAGCAGAAAAAAATCTAAACGGGCTGATTTACCGGGCAGACAAACTAAGCAGAAGCTGTTTTGCCTGTCCGGTCGAAAAGGAATGTGACTGGATCGCCAAAAAAAAGAATCTCCAGATCAAATACTGAAAAATCAGAGAAAGGATGCCAGGAATGAAGATCGGAAACAAAGTTTTTGATACAGAACACGAAACATACGTTATGGGAATCCTGAATGTGACACCGGATTCTTTTTCAGATGGCGGGAAATGGAACAGTGAGGATGCTGCCTTAAAACATACCGAAGAAATGATTCAGGATGGAGCGGCCATCATTGATATCGGAGGAGAGTCTACAAGACCGGGCCATGTAAGGATCAGCGATGAAGAAGAGATCGCCAGAGTGGTGCCCATGATCAAGACCGTAAAAGCCCATTTTGACATTCCTATTTCTGTGGATACCTACAAAAGTGCAGTGGCAGAAGCTGCTTTGGATGCAGGCGCAGACCTGATTAATGACATCTGGGGATTAAAAGCAGATCCTGACCTGGCAGGAGTGATTGCCAGGTACCATGCCCCCTGCTGTTTGATGCATAACCGGGACGAGGCCAATTATCAGCACTTTTTAAAGGATATGCTGGACGACCTGCGGGAGACTCTGCGGCTTGCCCATGAAGCAGGAATTGAGGATGACACCATCATTTTGGATCCGGGTGTAGGATTTGGCAAAACCCATGAGCAGAATCTGACTGTAGTCAATCACTTAGAGTGCATGAAAGAACTGGGCTATCCGGTGCTTCTTGGTACTTCCAGAAAGCGGATTGTGGGCTTTGCCCTGGATCTTCCGGCAAATGAGAGAGTGGAAGGCACCATGGTGACGACGGTATTTGGTGTCTTAAAAGGTGCGGCTTTTGTCCGGGTTCATGATGTAAAAGAAAATTACCGGGCGATTCAGATGACAAAAGCACTGCTGACAGGGGAGGAATGCTAGGCATATGGATAAAATACATATCAAAAATCTGGAAGTCTTTGCCCACCACGGGGTATTTCCGGAAGAAACCGTACTGGGACAGAAGTTTGTAGTGTCCATGACCTTATACACCCACACCAGAGAGGCTGGAAAGACAGATGACCTCACAAAATCCATCCACTATGGAGAGGTGAGTCTTTCTGCAAAAGAATTTCTGGAAACCCATACCTATAAGCTCATTGAGACGGCGGCAGAACAGCTGGCAAGACATCTTCTGATCCAGTATCCATTGATGGAAAAAATCGACGTGGAACTGAAAAAGCCCTGGGCGCCGGTAGGACTTCCTCTGGAAACCGTCTCCGTGGAGATCACCAGAGGATGGCATACCGCGTGGATTGCCCTTGGCTCCAACATGGGTGACAAAAAAGGTTACTTGGATTTTGCAGTTGAAAAGTTAAATCAGGCAGAGGACTGCCAGGTAGAGCGGGTGTCCGATTATATCTGCACAGCTCCTTACGGTGTCACAGACCAGGATGAGTTTTTAAACGGCGCGTTGATCTTAAAGACCTTGCTGACTCCGGAAGAGCTTTTAAAGGTTTTAAATGGTATCGAGGCAGAAGCAGACCGGGTGCGCACTCTGCGCTGGGGTCCAAGAACCCTGGATCTGGACATTCTGTTTTATGATGACCTGGTGATTGATACGCCCACTCTGCACATTCCCCATATTGATATGCAGAGAAGAGATTTTGTGCTGACACCTCTGGCACAGCTGTCCCCCTACAAACGCCATCCGGTGCTGAATAAGACGGTGGCAGAGTTAAAAGGAGAACTACTGAAATGACGGATTTAAAGGAACTGAGAGAAGAGATTGACCGCATTGACAAGCAGATGGTAGAGCTGTTTGAAAAACGGATGCAGGTCTGCGGCCAGGTAGCAGAATATAAGATTGAAACTGGAAAAAAAGTCTTTGACAGAGAGCGGGAAAAAAGCAAGATTGCGTCTCTGACCGCCCTTGCAGACAATGATTTCAACCGCCACGGCATTGAAGAGCTGTTCCAGCAGATCATGGCCATGAGCCGGAAGCTTCAGTACCGTCTTCTTGCCCAGAATGGAGTGGCAGGACGTCTTCCCTTTATTGCAGTAGATGAGATTGAGCGGAAAAACGTACGGGTGGTGTTCCAGGGCGTTGAGGGCGCTTACAGCCAGGCAGCCATGAAGGCTTATTTTGGAGAGGAAATCAGTACTTTCCATGTGGAACAGTGGCGGGATGCCATGGAAGCCATTGCAGAGGGAAGTGCAGATTTTGCGGTCCTTCCTATTGAAAATTCTACAGCAGGCAGTGTCAATGATATGTATGACCTTCTGGTAGAATTTGAGAATTATATTGTGGGAGAGCAGATCATCCGCTGCTGCCACGAACTTCTTGGGGTGCCTGGGGCTTCCCTTGCCGATATCAAGACCGTGTATTCTCATCCCCAGGCTCTCTCCCAGTGCCGTCCTTACCTGGAAGACCACAGAGAGTGGAAGCAGGTGCCGGTGGAAAATACAGCCGTTGCAGCTAAAAAAGTAGCGGAAGAGAAAGATAAGACCCAGGCCGCCATTGCCAGCGGTTTTGCAGGAGAGTGTTTCGGACTGGATGTGCTGGCAGAGAAGATCTACAGCAATGAAGCCAACTCCACCAGGTTTATCATTGTCACCAACCAGCGGATCTTCCGGAAAGATGCCGATAAAATCAGCATTTGCTTTGAGCTGCCCCACAGCAGCGGTACCTTGTACAACATTTTGTCCCACTTTATTTACAATGGCATCAATATGACCAAGATCGAATCCCGTCCCATTTTCGGACGGAACTGGGAGTACCGGTTCTTCGTGGATTTTGAAGGAAATTTAAACGACGGGGCGGTGAAAAATGCCCTTCGTGGAATCCGGGAAGAAGCCATGAATATGCGGATTCTTGGAAATTATTAAATGATGCAGGATTGTGGGAGTGCTAAACGTGTGCCAATGGCACACGTTTAGCACCGACCGGAGTGACAACAAAGATGTGGAAGTACGAAGTACAGAACAATCGGCAGGGCATCTTTTAACATTCATATCATTAACTACAAAAGGAAAAAACTCATGAAACAGTATCGAATCAATGAATTAATGCTTTATCGGGAATATGAACAGGAAGAAGATCAGATCCTTCAGAATTTAGGAGAGATCATCAACAGTCTGGAAGAAGAGGAAGATCTGGCATACCTGGATGAAAAAGAACGCCGGGAATTGTATTTTTCCTGCCTGCACAGACTGGTGGAGATGGCAGGAACTTACGGATTTTCCGGAAATCTGTGGCACTGCTATCTGACTTACCTTCTGGTAAACAATGAAAATGTATTCAGTAAAGCCTGTGAAATCCACGGTCCTGTGGAAGGAAGCATCAACGCCATTGCCCTCCACGATTTTGACATTTACCGGGAGCTTTTCACGTTTGATTTTGCTGCACTGGAAGAGCGGGTAGGAGGCCATGGCTTTGCTATGCTTCTTGACTACACCAATGTAAATGAAAATAGCAAAATGTTCAACAAGCGCATCCGGGATCGAATCTGCGATTTAAGCGTTCTTCTTGGTAAAGCCCAGTCCAATGAAGAATTTATGGCAGACATGACTTCCTTTTACAAGGATTTCGGAGTGGGCAAATTAGGACTGCACAAAGCATTCCGGGTTGCAAGAGATGAAAACGGTGTCCACATTGTTCCCATTACCAATATTGCCCATGTCCATCTGGATGACCTGGTAGGCTATGAGATTGCCAAACAGAAGCTGATCGAAAATACAGAAGCCTTTGTGGAAGGACGCAAATCCAACAACTGTCTGTTATTTGGTGATGCCGGTACTGGAAAATCTTCCAGCATCAAGGGTATCTTAAATCAGTATTATGACAGGGGCCTGCGGATCATTGAAGTGTACAAGCACCAGTTCCAGGATCTGAACGATGTCATTGCGCAGATCAAGAATCGTAACTACCGCTTTATTATTTACATGGATGACCTTTCTTTTGAAGAATTTGAAATCGAATACAAGTATTTAAAGGCAGTGATCGAAGGCGGATTGGAGAAAAAGCCGGAAAACATTCTGATTTATGCCACTTCCAACCGCCGCCACCTGGTACGTGAAAAATTCAGCGACAAAGAAGAACGCCGGGACGACCTGCATTCTTCCGATACCGTACAGGAGAAACTGTCCTTGGTTTACCGCTTTGGCGTGCGTATTTTCTTCTGTGCGCCCAACAAAAAAGAGTTCCAGAACATCGTCAGAACCCTGGCAGACCGCTATGGTGTCACCATGCCGGAGGATCAGCTGATGTTAAAAGCAAATCAGTGGGAACTGGAACACGGCGGCTTATCAGGAAGAACAGCTCAGCAGTTCATCGATTATCTGCTCGGCTGCAGCGAGGAAGAAGCGCAGGCATAACTGCTTTTTGATAAAAAATATAAGGGTTTCTGGATTGAGTACGAATTGACATAAGGAGGATAGATCATGCAATACACAGTATTTGCAGCCATCGACATCGGCTCTTATGAGCTGGAGATGAAAATCTTTGAACTTTCAAAGAACAAGGGCATGAAAGAACTGGACTGTATCCGCCACCGTCTGGAGCTTGGAACCGATACCTATGCCACAGGGAAAGTAGGGATCGAGAAGGCGGAAGAACTCTGCCAGGTACTGCAGTCGTTTGTATCCATTATGGAAGGATATAAGGTTTCAGCGTACCGGGCTTATGCCACCAGTGCCATCCGGGAAGCCAAGAACCGGCTGATTCTTTTGGATTACATTGAAGAACACACAGGCCTGAAAATCGAAGTGTTAAGCAACTCCGAGCAGCGTTTCCTGGATTATAAATCCATTGCTTCCAGGGAAAATGAGTTTAACACTATCATCCAGAAAGGAACAGCCATTGTGGATGTGGGAGGAGGCAGCATTCAGATTTCCCTGTTTGACAAGGATAGCCTGGTGACCACCCAGAACATCCGCATTGGAAACCTGCGCATACGGGAGCGAGTGGCTGCACTGGAATATCAGTACGGCCATGTGGAGCGCCTCATTGAAGAAATGATTTCCTCAGACCTTCAGATTTTCCGGAAGCTGTTTTTAAAAGACCGGGTGATTGAAAATCTCATCGTGGTGGGAGACTATATGGGAGAATTGGCTGAAAGTTCTTCTGTCAGTAAGGAGAAATTCCTGGATATTTATGACCAGGTAGTCCATAGTCCGGCAGATCAGGTATCTGCCCGGTTTAACATTCCTCAGGAGAGCGTTTCCCTGGTAGTGCCGTCTCTGGTAATGTACAAAAACTTTATCGAGCTTATTGATGCGTCCACCATCTGGCTTCCAGGGCTGAATTTAAACGACGGAAACGCCTATGATTATGCCCAGAAAAAGAACATCATCCGTTCCGGCCACAACTTTGATGACGATATTCTGGCTTCGGCCAGAAACATTGCCAAGCGGTATCAGTGCAGCAAGAGTCACATCAAAGCACTGGAGGATCTGGCGTTAAATATTTTTGACCATACGAAGAAGATTCACGGGATGTCTGCAAGAGAGCGGCTGCTTTTACAGATTGCGGTGATTCTTCATGGTGTGGGCAAGTATATCAGTCTGTCTGATGTGGGAGAATGCTCCTACAGTATTATTATGGCAACAGAAATTATCGGTCTTTCCCATATGGAACGGGAAATAGTGGCAAATGTGGTAAAATACAATACCATGCCTTTTGGCTATTATGATGAGATGAGTTCTAGACTTGGAAAGAAAGAGTATCTGACCGTGGCAAAACTGACTGCCATGCTGCGCATTGTCAACGCTATGGACCGCAGCCACAAACAGAAATTCCAGAATGTGCGGGTGGCATTAAAAGACGGTGAAATGGTGATTACAGTGACCACCGATGAGGATATTACACTGGAAAAAGGACTGTTCCCGGATAAGGCAGCGTTCTTTGAAGAAGTGTTCAGTGTGCGTCCGGTGATCCGCCAGAAGAAAACCCAGGGAGGAAAATAAAGATGGAAAAGAATGAGTTTACGAATTCGAAATATTACACCAACCGGGAATTAAGCTGGCTGGCATTCAATGACCGGATCTTGGGAGAGGCCAGGGATAAGACCCTGCCGCTGTTTGAAAGACTGAAGTTTTTAAGCATTACCTCTTCCAACCTGGATGAATTTTTCATGATCCGGGTGGCTTCTTTAAAAGACATGGTTCACGCCAAATATACCAAGCAGGACATTGCAGGCATGACACCCTCCGAACAGTTGGAAAAGATTTTAAACAACGCTCATGACCTGGTAAATCTCCAGTATTCCACCTACAATCGTTCTCTGCTTCCGACTTTAAAGCAGAATGGATTTGTCATGGTGGCGGAGCATGAAGGACTGACGAAAGAACAGGGTGCGTATGTGGATCAGTATTTTATGGATAATGTGTATCCGGTACTGACTCCCATGGCAGTGGATTCTTCCAGACCCTTTCCTCTGATCCGGAATAAATCTTTGAATATCGGTGCCCTGATCACCAGGAAAGAGGCAGAGGAAGGAAAAGAGCAGGAGATGGATTTTGCCACTGTGCAGGTGCCTTCTGTTCTGCCAAGAGTGGTGGTTCTTCCGGAAGGAAAGAACGGAGAAAAAAGGGGCATCCTTATGGAGGAGGTTATTGAGCGCAACATCGGCAAGCTGTTTCTCAATTACAATGTGGTCTGTGCCCATCCCTACCGGATTATGCGGAATGCGGATTTAAGCATTGACGAGGACGATGCCTCTGACTTGTTAAAAGAGATTCAGAAACAGCTGAAAAAGCGCCAGTGGGGCGAAGTCATCCGCTTGGAAGTGGAAGAGGGCATTGATGAACGGCTGTTAAAGATTCTGGAAAAGGAATTCCACATCAAGAAACAGGATATTTTCTTTATTCCAGGGCCCCTGGATCTGACTTTCCTGATGAAGCTTTATGGAATCGAGGGCTTTGATTCTCTGAAAACACCGAAATACATTCCACAGCCAGTGCCGGGCATGAATGAGGAGGAAGATATTTTCACCCAGATCCGGAAAGGGGATATCCTCCTGCATCATCCGTATATGACTTTTGATCCGGTGGTGGATTTTGTCAGACAGGCTGCCAAAGATCCGGATGTCCTTGCCATCAAACAGACCCTGTACCGGGTTAGCGGCAATTCTCCCATCATTGCGGCGCTGGCCCAGGCAGCAGAAAATGGCAAGCAGGTTTCCGTTCTGGTAGAGTTAAAGGCCAGATTCGATGAGGAGAACAACATCAACTGGGCGAAGATGCTGGAAAAAGCAGGCTGCCATGTGATTTATGGTCTGGTGGGCTTAAAGACTCACAGCAAGATTACCCTGGTGGTACGCCGGGAAGAAGATGGCATCCGCAGATACGTGCACCTTGGAACCGGAAACTACAACGATTCCACCGCAAAGCTGTATACGGACTGTGGCATTTTGACTTGCGCAGAGCCCATTGGAGAGGATGCCACGGCAGTCTTCAACATGCTGTCCGGATATTCCGAGCCCAAAAAATGGAACTATTTAAGTGTGGCTCCTATCTGGCTGCGGGATAAATTCTTAAAGCTGATTGAGCGGGAAAAGGACAATGCAAAAGCTGGAAAACCAGCGCACATCATTGCGAAAATGAATTCTCTGTGTGACCAGAAGATCATTGCTGCCTTGTATGAAGCGTCTGCAGCTGGTGTGAAGATTGAACTGATTATCCGGGGCATCTGCTGCCTGAAGGTAGGAATCCCAGGCATCAGCGAAAACATTTCCGTGCGCTCCATTGTGGGCAATTTCCTGGAGCACAGCCGGATCTTCTATTTCCTGAACAACGGCCAGGAAGAACTGTACATGGGCAGTGCAGACTGGATGCCAAGAAACTTGGACAAGCGTGTGGAAATTCTCTTCCCAGTCCTGGATGAAAAACTGAAAAAAGAAGTGAAACACATCCTGGATATCCAGCTGGCAGACAACGTAAAAGCCCATGTGATGCAGGCAGACGGCAGCTACGGAAAGATTGACAAGCGTGGAAAGACCCTGCTCATTGCCCAGGATTACTTCTGCGAAGAAGCCATGGAACGGGCGCACAAGCCCCATGATCCTGTGCAGACGCGGGTATTTATCCCCGCAGAGCCTGTGGAAGAGGAAGAAAAGTAAACCGGATATTTACAGGGAGGGTTTTGCGATGGATGACAAGAACGTAGCGTAGTATATGTGAAAATGATAATACCAGACAGAAACAAACTGGTTGTTAAGGAAATTCCAGTCGTGTTTTTTGACGGAAAAAAGAAAAGACGAGAGATCATGAGAATAAAAAAATAAGATGTTATGAACAGCTGGAGGGCATCCAAATTGACAGGATGTCCTCCATTGGTATTACAGCATAAATTTGCGGATGATTTCTGCTACGCCGTCGTGGTTGTTGTCATTTTTGGTAATGTAGGTGCCATGAGCCTTGATGTCGTCGTCGGCGTTTGCCATGACAGCGCCGATGGCTGCGGTGTCAATCATGGAAAGATCGTTTTGGGCATCCCCTGCGGCAATGGTATCAGAAAGCGGAATGGAAAGCTCCTGGCAGAGGCGTTTGATGGCCCCTCCTTTGCTGATGCCGCAGGCCACATGCTCCAAGTACATGGGATTGGAAAAGATCCGGTCCATTTTTCCCTTTGCCCATTCTGCCGTCTCTTCTTCAAAGCGGAGAAGCTTTTTATGATCCTGGTCAATGACGATAAGCTTTACCGGGTCAGAGGCCAGGGCTTTGGTAATATCCGGCACCACAAGAGCCGGGATATTGGTGCGGGAGCGGTAATACTGAAGACAGGGATTGTCCCACTCTGCCAGAATCGAGGTATCGCTGTATGTCTGGCAGTGAAGGCCTCTTCTTTTTGCCTCCTGAAATACCCATGCCACGTGGGCTGTGGAGATGGTTTTCTTAAAAATACTTTTTTCGTGGTACATATCATAGATCTCACCGCCGTTAAATGCGATGACATAACAGCCGTCCGTATCAAGCCCCAACTCATGAGCCAGAATCTTGGCGCTGGCCAAAGGGCGTCCTGTGGTGATGACAATTTTATGACCAGCCGAAAGAGCCTGAGAAATAGCCTCTCGGTTTTCAAAGGTCAGGTCTTTGTGGTCATCCAGCAGAGTCCCATCTAGATCTGTAAATAAAATCATACCTGTGCAGCCTCCCTTAATTCTTTCAAAATTTCATAGGGAATCTGCAGATTTCCACGGCCTGTACCAAGATCAATGGAAGGTTTGTTGCTTCCATGGAAGTCTGAACCGCCGGAAATATGCAGGTGGTGTTTTCTGGCAAGGCGCCGCACAAACTCTTCTTCCCACTGGGAATGGGTAGAATACAAGGCTTCGATGCCAAGAAGACCTGCCTGGCGCAGCTCTAAAAGCAGTTCCTCTAAGTCAGTCACAGGAAGGTGGTAGAGAAGAGGATGAGCAAGAACCGGAATACCGCCCACCTGGCGCACCAGATGGACTGCCTGGGAAGGAGTCACTTTTTCTCTGGGAACAAAACAGGGGCAGGAATCTCCGATATACATGGAAAAAGCGTCGGACATTTCCTGAACATATCCGTGGTCTTTTAAATAGCGGGCAAAGTGGGCACGGGTCCAGACGGCCTCGCCGAAAGCTTCCTCCATGGCTTCCCAGCTGATGGCAATGCCGTGCTCTTTCAGCTTTTCAATCATTTTCCGGTTGCGGATGTCTCTGGAATCCTGAAAAAGCTGGATGCGGTTGAGAAAGAGAGGATCCTTGTAATTAAAATCCAGTCCCACAATGTGAATGTCTTTTCCATGGTATTCTGTGGAAAATTCAATGCCGGAGATTACTTCCAGGCTGGTGCCTTTGGCTGCCAGGAAGGCTTCATCCAGGCCGGCAACAGTATCGTGGTCGGTAAGGGCAAAGGCCTGGAGATGTTTTTTCAGTGCGTATTGGACAAGTTCGGCGGGCGTTAAGGTGCCGTCCGAACAGGTAGAATGTACATGAAGGTCAATGCATTTCATAAGTAACTGCCTTTCTGAAAAGTAAATAATTAGGAATTCTTGCAAATCAAATCTTAAATATAGTATACTCAGAAATGGAAAACCTTTCAAGAAAAAAGCTTAAGAAAACGGAGAATCCCAAGATGAGAGAGAGTTTATATAAAGAAATCGAGAAATTCAAAAATTCCTGGCCGGTAGAGGAACAGGCGAAATCCCGTGTGAGAAAGCCGGACATGCCTTTTTATGGGGAAGAGATTCTGGAAATGGCAGTGTCTGCCATTTTGGCCGGGGAAAATCTGTTGTTGTGCGGAGATAAAGCTACAGGAAAAAATATTCTGGCAGAAAACCTTGCCTGGCTGTTTGGGCGTCCGGTGTACAACATTTCCTTCCATGTGAATACAGACAGCAGCAGCCTGATCGGAACGGATACGTTTGTAAACAACGAAGTGTGCCTGCGGAAAGGTCCGGTATACCAGTGCGCCATTTCCGGGGGATTTGGAATTTTAGATGAGATCAATATGGCAAAAAACGATGCTGTTTCGGTGCTTCATTCGGCTCTGGATTACCGCCGGGTGATTGATGTGCCAGGTTATGACCGGATTGAACTGCATCCGGCAGTCCGGTTTATCGGAACCATGAATTATGGATATGCCGGGACAAAGGAACTGAACGAGGCGCTGGTATCCAGATTTTTGGTGATTGATATGCCCTGCCTTACAGAAGAAACCTTGGGACAGCTGTTAAAACAGGTATTCCCGGATGCAAAAGAAAAGGCATTGCTTCAGCTTTCCGGACTGTTTTTGGATCTCCAGACCAAAGCGAAAAACGGAGAAATTTCCACAAAACCCATTGACCTGCGGGGACTCTTGGCAGCTCTTCGGATGATTCGAAACGGTCTGCGCCCGGAAAAAGCCATTGAGATGGGCATTATCAACAAATGTTTCGACGGGTTTGAGCGGGAGATGATCCAGGATATTGTGATGACCAGGATTCCGGTATCCTGGACGAGTGAGGATGTATTTTAATGGAGATGTACAGAGAAGACTCCTTTGAATTAAAAACAAGAATGCAGAATCTGATGTGGACAGTGAGCGGAGATTATGATCTGGATACGGAAATGGATCTGTCTGCTTTTCACAGATCCAAATACATTGGTCTGTATGATGCCGCACTCCGGGGAGGTTTTGCCAAATTTTTTGACCAGGAATTTTATGGAGGCTACCTTGTACGGAAAGTATTTTTGGGAGCCGATTCGAATGTATTGATGCGCCTTTCCTGGCTGTGCAGCGACAGTGCATCCTGGAAGAAAATGAAAAAAGAGCGGCCGGGGATTCCGGATATCCGAAAAAGAGCCATGGAAGATACCCTGGAAAGGGATTTCGGAAGGCTTTCTGGAACACCCTGGGGAAGGCTGGAAGCCGGTTATCTGCGCCACGAACTGGGGGATACCAGACTTTCCAGGCAGACGGCTTCAAATGTAGAAATGATCTGTGAACTGGCGGATGCAGAGAATACCCTGGAGGTGGTCCGTGCATTAGATGCCCTGTACAATGCCGTGTTTGACCAGGAATATGGAAAGATGTTTTCGAATATTTCCCTGGACCAGGTGCTGGCGGTGTCAAACGGACAGCTCAAAGAGTATGACTGGAAAGATTATCTGAATGAGGAAGCATCTGCGGACAGTGTGGAGCGGCTGGTGAATCGTTTTCACGGCCAGATGTTTGAAACAGAGGAGGAAAAAGAAAAAAAGGTCCGGAAAGGACACAGCATTACGTATCTGGATGCGGAATCCGTCAGCCGGATGGACCAGTACATTGAACTGAATTATGGAAAAACGTATCTTGGAGAACGGGAAAAAGAACGGCTGAACTGGAAAATCTGCAGGGATGCCCACAGTGACAGCAGCCTGCATTTTACAGACGGCATTTTATCCGGAATGGTGCGTGTCAATGCCCAGTCAGAATATGCCAGAAGAACCAGGGAAGTGAATCTTCAGGTGTTTAAACAGCATGACAAAATGAGCAGGCAGAATATCCGTACCTTAAGCCTGATGTTAAAGAGAGCCCTGACAGCAAGAACAGAGCGGGAAAGCTTTTTAAGTGACCATGGGAGAATCCAGGCAGACCGGCTGTGGAATTTAGGACGCACCAGCAACCGGAAACTGTTTATCTGGGAAACCATGGCAGAGCACTCAGAGTTTGTCGTGGAAGTGCTGATGGATGCCAGCGGTTCTCAGAGAACCAGGCAGAGTGAAGTGGCTCTTCAGGGGTATATGATCAGCCGGGCATTAAGTGAAGCAAAGATCCCCCACAGAGTCATGGGATTTTGCTCTTTCTGGGATTATACGGTGATGCGCAGGTTCCGGGATTATGAGGAAGGACCGGAAGCAGATGAGAGGATCTTTGAATTTTATGGTTCTGCCAACAACCGGGACGGGCTGGCCATCCGGGCGGCAGCAGAAAGCCTGGAGAACCGGCCGGAAGAGAATAAGATTCTTATCGTGCTAAGCGACGGCAGGCCAAACGACATTGTGGTAAACCGTCCCCACAGCCGGAATCCCAAACCATATTACGGGGAATATGGTGTCAAGGATACGGCTTTGGAGGTGCGGAAATTAAGAAACCGGGGAACAGCAGTGCTGGGAGTTTTTACAGGAAAAGAAGAGGATCTTCAGGCGGAAAAGAAAATTTACGGGAAAGATTTTGCCTATATTCATGATTTGGCAGATTTTTCCAGAGTGGTGGGACGGTATCTGAAAAAACAGCTTCTGGAAGAAACTTGACAAATGCCTGGCAGACGGCTAAGATAAAAAGAACATACCCATAGAGGGTATCAGTCCGAAGAAAGTGTAAGAATGAATTTATGGAAGAACAGAAAAAAGAAAGAAACGATCTGCCGGAATGCTGCAGGAAAAAGCACCGGGATGAAAAAGAATACAAGGATCTGATCAATCGGTTAAACCGCATTGAAGGACAGATCCGGGGCGTGAAAGCCATGGTGGAATCCGACCGCTACTGTGTGGATATTTTAACCCAGGTTTCAGCGATTTCCTCTGCATTAAACAGCTTTAACAAATGTCTCCTGGCAAACCACATCAAAACCTGCGTGGTAGATGATATCCAGGCAGGAAAAACAGAAGCGGTGGATGAGCTGTGTGAGACGATAAAAAAATGTATGAAATAGAAAAAAGGATAATATAGTACAAGTTTATCATAAAAAAATGAAAGACGCTTATTGAAAAATTTGGTACAATAAAAGGACAGAAGGGGGATTACTGTATTGGAGGAATAGAAGGATGAAACAAAAAGCAATGGAAACCAAATTAATCGTAAGACCAATCGTAGGATGTCTGACACATTCTCATTTCTGGGAAGGTCCCTGCCGTGCAGGTAAAAAAGAACATATGACTGCAGAAGCAGAAAAAGCAGCCGCTGACAAGGGATTTGCTTCCGCTGTAAAGAAACTGGAAGAGGCAACGGATGAAATTGAATTTCTGTCTGCCGTGGACGCACGGTATGATGAAAAATTTGTCGTTGGTGAAGATGTTTTTGCACAGATTGAAGAGGATATGGACAAAGTAGACTTTTTCCTGTGCATGAATTGGCGTATTCCAAAACTGGAGCGTTATCATAAACCCATCGTTATTATGCAGAACGGAAACGAAGGAATTGACTTTGCAGCATACTGCCGTTCCATTGGTGTCGAAGCTTATGTCTGTATGGACATCCAGGATTTAAATGAACTGGCACATCTTCTGTGGGTCAGAAAAGCAGTTGCAAACACCAGAGCCCTGGTTCTGACTGCAGGTTCTCAGCCGACTTTCGGTATCCAGAGTCTGATCCGCGATCCGGAGATTCTGCGTCAGAAATATGGTTTTGAAGTGATCAAACTGCCGTTTGATTCCATTGTTCCGTACATGGATCAGATTACGGACGAAGAAGCAAGACCCATCGCAGATAAAATCCTGAACGGTTCCAAGGATACCAAGGTGAATACCGACTGGTTTATTAACGATATCAAGTACTATCTGGCAGCAAAGAAAATGATGGATGTTTACCAGTGCAACGCATTTTCTACAGCCTGTCATGAGTTGTGTACTTCTGAGATTCCGCAGAACCGGAAGTTTACACCCTGCGTGTGCCACTCTCTGATGAAAGATGAGGGAATCCCAAGCGGATGTGAGGAAGACTTAAATGCGCTGATGGCCATGCTGGTTATGCAGTATGCAGCAAACCGTCCGGCATTTATGGGCAACCCAAGCCATGAGACCGATGAGATCCTGAAAATCCATCATGCAGTTCCGGCTCTGCAGATGAACGGCTATGGAACCAAACCGCTGGAGTACAAACTGTGGGCATTCACCGGCCAGGGATTTGGCGGAAAACTTCAGGTAGATTTTACCGAAAACAACGACGATTATGTAACACTGGGAAGATTCAATCCGGCAGGAGATACCATATGCGTAAAAGTAGGGAAGGTAATCCGCTCTGAATATGCAGAGACTTACTGCAGCCCCTACTACTACATCCAGATGGATGATGCCAGAACGTACATGCACAATCTGGCTGGATTCGGCCATCATCAGGTGCTGATTTTCGGTGATTACTTAAAACAGATCAAGAAGATTGCAAAGATTATGGGATTCCAGGTTCTGGAGGGATAAAACGCCATGATTTATTTAAATCAGGCCGCAACCACTTACCCGAAGCCGCAGTGTGTGTTAGATGCATACACTGCGGCTTTCACGCATCCGCCAGCAGGACAGTACCGCAGCAGCTCTGGAGGGAAGGATGCAAAGGAAGCGTGCCGAAAATCACTTGGAAAGCTGCTGGGTATACAGGAAACAGACCGGATTTTTTTCTCTTCCGGAGCAACAGATTCTTCCAACGCTTTGATTTATGGACTGCCCCTTGCGGGAAAAACAGCAGCGGCCAGCCAAACAGAGCACAACAGTATTCTGCGTCCGCTGATGAATTTAAAAGACCAGGTGGGACGGGTAGTGGTCATTCCCTGTGATTCTTATGGAAAAATTCATCTGGAAGCGCTGGAGCGGATTTTAAAAGAAGAAAAGCCTGTGGCAGTGTTTGTCAGCCACTGTTCCAATGTGACGGGGATGATTCAGGACATGGAAGCCATTGGACAGATGGTTCATGAACATGAGGCACTTTTTGTGGCAGATGTTTCCCAGAGTGCTGGATGCATTCCTGTTGATGCAGATGCGTGGAAGGTGGATGCCCTGATTTTTACTGGACACAAAAGTCTGTTTGGCGTGCCTGGAACGGGCGGATATTATGTGCGCTCCGGCATCTATTTTCGTCCATATCGGTTTGGCGGAACAGGGAGAAACAGCAGCCGGCTGACCTATGAAAACGGAGATTATGAATATGAACCAGGGACAGCAAATGACCCTGGAATTGCAGCGTTAGATGCAGGAGTATCCTGGATTTTGGAAAAAGGTGTTACAGCCATTGCAAAAGGAGAACAGCGGCTGATGAAAAAGCTGTATGAGGGTCTGGATGCCATACCGGGGGTAAAGACCTACGGCACCTGGAAAACAAATTTAGGCCCGGTTTTGAGCTTTAACATTGCAGACCTGCTTCCCGGGGATACTGCCTATATTCTTCAGAACAGTTATGATATTACGGTTCGGACAGGACTTCACTGTGCGCCGCTGATTCATGAGGCGATGCGGACAATGCAAAGCGGGACGGTGCGTGTCAGCATCTCTGCGCTGACAGCCGAAGAGGACGTGGATGCACTGCTTGAAGCAGTCAATGAAATCTGTACAGGAATGGAGATCGTAAAATGAAAGTGATCAGAAAAGAAGAATCCAGGGAGCGTTGCGCAGAATCTGGCTGGTTTGCCTGGGACCTGATTCTGGATGGCCCTATGGATCAGAAATTTATTCTGTCTTTGAAGCCTCTGGGTGCATTTTCTTATCTTTCCATGTTAAAGAAGCCGTTTTTCAAGGTGGAATCGGACTATTTTTTTCTCAAAGGCGTTCAGGGGGATGATTTTTTACGGGCAGCCATCCACAATGACCATCCGGAAAAACTGGAACAGATCGAAAAACTCATAGAAGGGACTTGATTCATAAACCCTGATTTGCTAAAATAAAAAAGACAGCGGCAATGCTGTGAGAATGAAAACGTATGCGTCGGCAGAAAAATGCCGGCGGAGGAGGAAAAAAAGAATGAACCTGAATTTAAGACCTGCCAGCGAGTGCAAATTTGACGCCGTATCTCTGGGCGAGGTTATGCTTCGTCTGGATCCCGGAGAAGGCAGAATCCGTACAGCAAGATCTTTCCGTGCATGGGAAGGCGGCGGAGAGTATAACGTAATCCGTGGTCTGCGCAAATGCTTCAAGATGAATACCGCCGTGATCACTGCATTTGCAGATAACGAAGTTGGTATGCTGATGGAAGATTTCATCAATCAGGGTGGTGTAGATACTTCTCTGATTAAATGGATGAAGACAGACGGTATCGGCCGTATCTGCAGAAATGGTCTGAACTTTACTGAGAGAGGATTTGGTATCCGTGGCGCAGTAGGATGCTCTGACCGTGCAAACACTGCTATTTCCAAAGCTACTCCGGAAGATTTTGATTTCGATTACATTTTTGGTGAGCTGGGTGTACGCTGGCTGCATACCGGCGGTATCTACGCAGCACTGTCTGAGCAGTCCTGTGAGACCGTACTGGCAGCTATTAAGGCTGCAAAGAAATACGGCACTATCGTATCTTACGACCTGAACTACCGTCCGTCCATGTGGAGTGCTATCGGCGGCCAGGCAAAAGCTCAGGAAGTAAATAAAGAGATCGCAAAATACGTAGATGTTATGATCGGAAACGAAGAAGACTTCACAGCCTGCTTAGGATTTGCCATCGAAGGAAATGATGAGAACTTAAAGACTCTGAACCTGGACGGCTACAAGAAGATGATCAACGAAGCTGCAAGAACCTACCCGAACTTCAAGGCAGTTGCTACCACACTGCGTGAAGTAAAGACTGCAACTGTCAATGACTGGAGTGCAATCTGCTGGGCAGACGGCGAGATCTACAAGGCAAAAGATTACAAGGGACTGGAGATCATGGACCGTGTAGGCGGCGGTGATTCTTTCGCATCCGGACTGATCTACGGCCTGATGACCACTGAAAATGCAGAACTGGCTGTAAACTATGGTGCAGCACACGGCGCTCTGGCTATGACCACACCGGGTGATACCACAATGGCAAGCAAGAAAGAAGTAGAAGCAATCATGGGCGGTGCAGGAGCAAGAGTACAGCGCTAAGTTTTGGCATTGCTTTTTTACAGATCTGGATGGCTGGGAGACTGGCCATCCAGAAGTTTCAAAAAATGCTTCAAAAAATAAAAAAAAGACTTGCCAAACATAAAAAGATATGATATTATATCCAAGTCGCAAGCGAAAAGCGGATAATTATGGCTCGTTGGTCAAGCGGTTAAGACGCCGCCCTCTCACGGCGGAAACAGGAGTTCGATTCTCCTACGAGCTGTTTACAAAAGATAAGAAACTGGTTCTCAGATTTCATACTTTTGTAGAATGGAAAAAGTAAAAAACAATCAGACAGTATGGCTCGTTGGTCAAGCGGTTAAGACGCCGCCCTCTCACGGCGGAAACAGGAG
>CAJMON010000042.1 GCA_905214955.1 uncultured bacterium | reverse complement strand
CATTTAAACACATTTAACTATATTAAGCAATATGTTTAGTTACTTATAAGTTTCTTCTTTAAAAACCGCCTGCATCCAATTCCAAGCATCCCTCCTGCTATGATCGCAAGTGCGTTGATGATCGTTCCAAGTCCTCTCATTTCAAGTCTTCCTCTTTCTGTCTTCCGTCAGTATTTTCCCCCGTATGCCTTTATCAGCCACTTTCCTTCAGCGCTTAAGTCCGATTTTTTCCAGCCGCTGGTCTTTGTGCAGGAGGCTTTTATCAGGGAGCTGGATTCGTTTTTGTTGGAAAGATTCCAGCAGACCCGCCCTACTTTGTATTTGTTCATCAGCTTCAGCCAGGCATCTCCTTCTGTGGTGTTGATGTTTCCATTTCCGGAGGCATCGCTGAGTCCAAATTCTGTGACAATCACCGGCACCTTCTGTTTTAATACGCTTTCTAAACGGTCCCGCAGATACTGGCCGTGGGTTCCTGCATAAAAATGAAGCGCATACGCCAGATTTTTGTCTTTTACCGGATTGGCAGCTGCCTGATCCACATCCTGGCTCCAGGTAGGCGTGCCCACAATAATCAGGGCTTTTTTGTTCTGGCTGCGGATCACAGACACCATACTCTTGGCATAGGAATAGATGTTGGTCCAGTTTCCGTCGCTTCCGTTTGGCTCGTTGCAGATCTCAAAGATCACGTTCTTGGTGTTCTTATATTTCTTTGCCATTTTCTTAAAAAATGCCCTGGCTTCTTTTTTGTAAGTCAGCGGATTTCCATCGCTTAAAATATGCCAGTCAATGATCACGTACATGCCAAGGTCTTTGGCATAGGAAACGCCTTTGGCAATCAGCTGCTCCAGCTGCTTCTGGTTGTCACTGCCGCCAGTGCAGTAACCATTGTATTCTGATGTATACATGGCAAGCCGAATGGTATTCACGCCCCATTTGTCCCGCAGTGTCTTAAAGGCTTTTTTGTTCACATACTGAGGATACCAGGAGAGCCCGTGAGTGGAAACGCCTTTGATGACAAAGGGTTTCCCTTTTTCATTGACCACTTTGTTTCCTTTCACATGAAGCCAGCCGTTGGCAGACACCGGAGAAGCCTTGACCGCCGCCGGCATTCCGAGGAACAGCACCATCATCATGCAGAACCCTGCCAGCCAACGGAAACTTTGTCTGAAACCGTATTTTTTCCTTTCCATTTTGTAAATCCCCCTTCATGGCAGTTTTTGCCAAACCATCTTTTTTATAGTTTAACAGGTTTTTGGGGAAAGCTCAATCTCTGGAATCCGCTAATTTTCGACACACACTTCTGCACAGATCCTGCATAAAAAAAGACCCTGTCAGGCCTTTGGGGGATCTGGCAGAATCTCTTTCTATCCATTTCTTCAGTTGTTTTTTACAGCATGGAAGCCCGCAGTTCTTCTCCGCTCTTTGCGCTTAAGTAAGCCGGTGCGATGTCAAAGACTGTACGGCAGCCAGTCTGTCCTTCTTTTGCAAGACGGTAAGCGGCTCTTGCGTAAGCCACAATCACGCAGGAAGTAAATTCCGGGTTAGAATCCAGCTTCAGGCTGTACTCGATCATGTGCTTATGCTCTTTTTCCCATCCAGTCACGCCGCTGCGCAGTACGAATCCACCGTGGGGAATTCCACTGTGGTCACGTTTCAGCTCTTCTTCGCTGATGAAATGTACGGTGGTGTCATAATCTGCAAAGTAGTTGGGCATGGTCTTGATTTCCTGCTCTACTTTGGCAGCGTCTGCACCCTCTTCCAGCACTACAAAGCACTCTCTGGTGTGTTTTTCACGGGTGGTCAGCTCCGGATTTTCGCCGCGGCGTACGGATTCCAGTGCAGATTCTACCGGAACGGTGTACTGTTTTGCATCTTTTACTCCGGCAATCCGGCGAATGGCATCAGAATGTCCCTGGCTCACACCTTTCCCCCAAAAAGTGTAGTCTTTTCCTTCCGGCAGAATGGCATTTGCATACATTCTGTTTAAGGAGAACATACCCGGATCCCAGCCTACAGAAATGATGCCCACTTTTCCGGCTTTCTTTGCTGCTTCATCTACATTTTTGAAATGCTCCGGAATTCTTGCATGAGTATCAAAGCTGTCAATGACATTGAACATCTGGGCAAATTTCGGTGTCTGTACCGGCAGATCCGTAGCGCTTCCGCCGCAGATGATCATAACATCAATTTTATCTTTCCACTGCTCTACATCGTTTACGCTGCAGACTTTTGCAGTCTTTGTCAGAATCTGTACGTTTTCCGGTGCTCTTCTGGTAAATACAGCTTCCAGTTCCATATCCGGATTCTGTTTAATGGCGCACTCCACGCCTCTTCCAAGGTTTCCATAGCCAATAATTCCAATACGTATACTCATTTGGGACTCCTTTTATTCTACAATTTCATGATCTTTTATGCGCTTTTGCATTCACATCGTCTATTATAGTATCCTCTAACTCATTGCGCAAGTAGGAAGTGTTTCACAAATTCGTCCTCATGGAAAATTTTGCTCCGCAAAAGAGAGCGGCGCAGCGGGCTTCGTCAACTGAATGAAGGCAAAATTTCACGTAAAGCGGGGCGTGCAGATTGCAGGAATGACTTTCAAACACACTTTAATCTTCTGTAAGATAGATGCTGTGCAGAAGCTCTTTTCCTGTCTTTGTAACAAAAAACTGTTTTTCCGCATTGCGGATGGCCTCTTTGGATGCCTGTCCTTCATCAGCATTCACCAGATAATCCGCCTCCAGCAGAATCTGATAATCCAGTCCGTCCACGCCGGTGTAGGTATGGTGATGGCACACCAGGTAAGATACCCGCTCTTTCACGGCTTCCTCCACGCCCGCTTCCGATAAAATTTTTTCTACCAGCGGAGCACTTTCCCGCTCCTGGTATTTTCCGTTGGCATTTCCATACTTTTCTCTGCAAAGCGGGCAGGCAATGTCATGAATCACTGCCGCTGTCTCCAGAATTTCCTGGGTTTTGGCGTCCAGTTCTTCCTGTTCTCCAATGAGTCTTGCATAGGTATATACCTTTAAAAAGTGGGCGACATCGTGGGTATTCCCATTGGACTGGGCAATCATCCTGCACAAAATATCGTTGACATCCACCGTTCTGCCGAAAAGCATTTTTTCATCAATCATTTTTACTTTTTCCTCCCGTTTCATCAGCTCATAATAGCGCCGCCATTTTCTGATGGAGTGCATCCATACTGTTTCTCCCTGAACCGTCACTGCCCCTTTGATGTCTTCTTTTTTCAGGGAACAGTCATATTCTTTTCCATCATTGACAATCACAAATCCCGCCATAAAATCCACATCAATCCCATCGATGACAAATTCCAGGAAACACCGGGTTTTATATTGAGCATTTGGATTTGGGGGCTTGAGACTGCCCATAGCACACAGGGCTTTCTTTGCAGTCTCTGCATCCTTCTCTTCGATCATCAGGTCAATATCCTGCACCGTTTCCGTAATTCCTTTGAAATACAGCAGCATGGAACCGCCTACGGACCACACGACCTTTTTCTGATTCAGCACTCTGGCAATTTTTGCCAGCACCTGCATTTTCTCTTCCATTCTGCTCTCCCCTTCTGTTTTCCAACATCATACCATAACCACTTCTTTTTTTCCACCTGAAAAAAGCCCCCGCGCTCTTCACGCGAAGGCTCTCGCTCACCCTTGTGCAAGCACGGCTGGATGTCTCCTCCAAGTGCGGACTGCGTCTGCTCACCGACGGTGACAGTCAGATCCAGGGGCTGTTCCTGACGGTAAACACTCAGGATCAGCACATCTCCCTTGAAAACTCTGTTTTTTTCCAGCTGCTTTTCGGATCTCATTCTGGAGGATTTCTGCTTGGGCCTTTTTCATGGGCGGCACCTCCTCCAGCCGGTAAGAAATGCCCAGTTTCCGGTATTTGTCCACGCCCATGGTATGATAAGGAAGCACCTCTATCTCCTGAATATTGCGGTACTTTTTCAGAAGTTCTCCCAGCTTCCTAGCTTCTTCTTTTGTATCCGTCCATCCCGGAACTGCCACATGTCGGACAATCATGGGAATTTTCGCCTGATCCAGGGCTTTTGCAAAGGAGAGTACCGGCGCCTGGCTCTTTCCTGTAAGCATTTCGTGTTCCCTGGCACCGCTGTGTTTGATGTCCAGAAGCACCAGATCCAGAGAGGAAAAAAGCCGGCCATATGCCTCCTGCTCTTCTTTCCGGTAAGGACTTCCGGAAGTATCCAGACAGGTATGAATCCCTTCTTTTTTCGCCTCTTCAAACAATTCCGTAAGAAATGCCAGCTGCATCAGAGGTTCCCCGCCGGAGGCTGTAATTCCCCCATCTCTGTAAAATTCTTTTCCTTTCCGGTACTGGGAAAGCAGCTCCTCTGCAGTATAAAGGGTGCCCCCTGACAAATTCCAGGTGTCCGGATTGTGGCAGTACAGGCAGCGCATGGGGCAGCCTTGGAAAAATACCACAAACCGCACCCCCGGTCCGTCCAGAGTACCAAATGTCTCTATCGAATGAATCCTCCCTTTCACCCTTCCATTCCCCCGTGGAAAGTCCTGGAAATGACTTCATCCTGCTGTTCTTTGGTCAGCCTGTGGAAATTAACTGCATAGCCGGACACCCGGATGGTAAGCTGGGGATATTTTTCCGGATGTTTCTGAGCATCCAAAAGGGTTTCTCTGGTAAATACGTTGACATTTAAATGATGGCCGCCTTTTTCCATATAGCCGTCCAGCAGACGCACCAGGTTTTCTGCCTGGACCTGTTCCGCTTCCGCCCCTTCTTTTCCTCTTCCAAGGGCATCCGGCACAATGGAAAAGGTGTTGGAAATGCCGTCTTGAGCGTCCACAAAAGGCAGTGTGGAAACGGAACTTAAAGAAGCCACGGCTCCGCAGCAGTCCCGGTTGTGCATGGGATTGGCACCCGGCGCAAAAGGTTCTCCTGCCTTTCTTCCATCTGGAGTAGCGCCGGTATTTTTTCCATACACCACATTGGACGTAATGGTCAGAATGGATGTTGTGGGAATGCTGTCCCGGTAGGTGTGGTTTTTCCGGATTTTCTGCATAAACCGGTGAACCACTTCCCCTGCGATCTCGTCTGCCCGCTCATCGCTGTTGCCGTATTTGGGAAATTCTCCTTCTACTTTATAATCCACTGCCAGCCCGTTTTCATCCCGAAGCACCCTTACCTTCGCATATCGGATGGCAGACAGGGAATCCGTCACCACAGACAGTCCTGCAATTCCCGTGGCAAACCAGCGCACCACCTGTCTATCGTGAAGGGCCATCTGAATCCGCTCATAGCAATAGCGGTCGTGCATGTAATGGATGATGTTCAAAGCATTCACATACACTCCTGCCAGCCATTCCATCATGGCTTCAAACCGCTCCATAACCTCCCCATACTCCAGATAATCCGACAAAATGGGACAGTATGCGGGACCCACCTGTTTTTTGCTCACTTCATCTACACCGCCATTGATGGCATAGAGCAGGCATTTTGCCAGATTGGCCCTGGCACCGAAAAACTGCATTTCCTTTCCCACCCGCATGGAAGAAACGCAGCAGGCAATGGCATAGTCGTCTCCATGTGTCACCCGCATGAGGTCATCATTTTCATACTGGATGGACGAAGAACGCACCGAGGTCCTGGCACAGAATTGTTTGAACTTCTCTGGAAGCCGCACCGACCAAAGCACCGTCAGATTGGGTTCCGGCGCTGTTCCCAGATTTTCCAAGGTATGCAGATACCGGAAGGACATTTTTGTTACCAAAGGCCTCCCGTCAATACCCATTCCTCCAATGGATTCGGTCACCCAGGTGGGATCTCCGGAAAAAAGGGCGTTGTATTCCGGGGTTCTGGCAAATTTTACCAGACGCAGCTTCATCACAAAATGATCCACCAGCTCCTGCACTTCTTTTTCTGTTAGGGTGCCTTCCTTTAAATCCCTCTCTGCATAAATATCCAGAAAAGTGGACGTGCGTCCCAAAGACATGGCTGCCCCGTTCTGCTCCTTGATGGCTGCCAAATAGCCAAAATACAGCCACTGCACGGCTTCCCGCAGATTTTGGGCAGGTTCGGAAATATCATATCCATACAATGTTCCCAGTTCTTTCAGCTCTTTTAAGGCACGGATCTGCTCGGAAAGCTCTTCCCGTTCCCGAATCACCGGGCTGTACATGGTTTCCCTGGTCTCCTCTTTCTGCTGCTCCTTGTCCAAAATCAGCCGGTCCACGCCGTAAAGGGCTACTCTCCGGTAATCTCCAATGATTCTGCCTCTTCCGTAGGCATCTGGCAGACCGGTGATGATGTGGCTGGAACGGCAGGCCCGCATCTGGGGCGTATAGGCGTCAAACACGCCGTCATTATGGGTTTTCCGGTATTTCGTAAAGAAATCTATAATTTTAGGCGACACCTGGTAGCCGTTTTCCTGGCAGGCTTTCACTGCCATGCGGATGCCCCCGTAAGGCTGCAGGGCCCGTTTAAAAGGCTTGTCCGTCTGAAATCCCACAATTTTTTCCTGTTCTTTTTCCAGATATCCAGGCCCGTGGGACAGAATTCCGGAAATGATTTCCGTGTCCATGTCCAGCACGCCGCCTTTTTCCATCTCTTCCCTGGAAAGCTTCAGCACCTTCTCCCAGAGTTCCTTCGTACTCTCTGTCGGCCCTTCCAGAAACGCATCGTCTCCTTCATACACCTGATAATTCCTCTGGATAAAATCTCTGACGTTGATTTCCTCCATCCACAGTCCCGGCACAAATCCCTGCCAGCCTTTTTTTATTTCTTTCTGCTCCATAAAAACAGCCTCCTTTTTCTGAAAGTATTTCCAGAAGAAAAGGAGGCTATCCAGTCTGTTTCTTTTATTTTGTGTAACTGTTCAGAGCCAACCTCCAAAATGCTGCGCATTTCGTCGGTATGGCGTATCCGCCAAATAAAATTTCAAAAACAGTCTTAAAAATGCAAGCATTTTACACCTGTTTTATGAAATTTTGCTTGGCTCTGAACAATTACTATTTTGTTTCGGTTTCAGATGCAGTTTCGGTCTCGGAAGTGGTCTCTGTTTCAGAAGCGCTTTCGGTTTCCGTCTCGCTGGCAGTTTCTGATGCGCTCTCGCTCTCGGTCTCTGCTGCAGTCTCAGATGCGCTCTCACTCTCTGCTTCGCTGCCTGTCTCAGAAGTGCTCTCAGTGTCAGAAGTACTTTCGGTACCGGTCTCGCTTTCGGTCTCAGTTTCTTTTAACTGCCAGGTATCTACGAAGGTCAGTTTTGCAAGAAGCTTGTCATCGGTGGTCACATCTACGGCATCCAGCCATTCCTGGGTGGTGTCAGAGTACAGCGCACTCTTTCTGTCAGAAATGATCTCCTCTTTCCGTGCATCAGTAGCATCACGGTCAAACAGGGAAACCAGCTTCAGAACATAATATCCGCTGTCGATCTCAACCAGCTCATCTGACACCTGTCCGTCTTCCGTCAGCTTGTCACCCGCCTCTTTCAGGGCATCGCTGAGAGTTCCGTTGTCTGAACCATACGTGCTGGTGGTAGACTTCTTATCTTCATCTACTTCTTTCAGCGCTTCATCCATGTCGGTGCCTGCTTTCACGGCATCCAGCACCTGCTGTGCCTGTGCTTTGATCTCGGCTTTTTCCTCATCGGTACGCTCTACCTTGTTTCCATCACTGTCGGTGGTGTCCGCAGTGCTGAAGAACGCATACTGTACTTTCTTCTGGGCAGCTTCGTCATCAGTCACATTGGTATCCACACCGGCAATGATGGCCAGGTACATTTTTCTCTGAATGGTGTACAGGGTCAGCATCCGCTCTGCAGTCTCCTGATCTGCTCCCATTTCTTTTAAGGTAGCCTCGTCGTTGGCTGCGATAAATGCAGCTGCTGCTTCACTGATCTGTGTCTTCTCTTCATCCGTGATGCTGACATTGTAATCGTCCATGTGCTGCTCTAAGATCACCATGTTTTCCAGGTTCTGCAGAATGCTGCTTCTGGATTCAGAACCATAATTGGTCCAGTAATCGGTTCCCAGATATGCTCCGTAAATGGACTGCATCTCAGCCTGATTGTAACGCAGCATAAAGTTTACAAGATTATATTCAATCTTCGTATCTCCCACAGTGGCAACCGCCTTATTTCCTGTGGCAGAAGATCCACAGCCGGTCAGGGATGCTGCTGCCAGGCAAATACCAAGGCCTGCGGCCAATAATTTCTTATACATAAAGTCAAAATCCTCCTAGAACAATATCATTGCGTTCATTATAAGCCTTTTTGCACCCTGCCGCAACTGTTTTTTCGGGATTTCAGCCCCTTCCCGGAACTGGATTCCTCCTGTTTTTTATTTTTTTTCTTTCACAAAATCTTTTCGCATAGGAGTGAAAATATCCAGGATCACACCGTCATCCTCCAAGGAAATCAATCCATGAGGTACATCCGCTTCCACATAAAAGCACTCTCCGGGACCCAAAATTCTTTTCTCCCCATTGAGATTTGCCTCAAACTTTCCCTTTAAAATATAGTCGCACTGTCTGTGTGGATGGCTGTGCACTGCGCCTTCCTGGCCTTTTTTCCACACCAGCTCCGCTACCATCAGATCTTCAATATATCCCTTAATGGTGCGGACTACGCCGTTTTCCAGTACTTCCGGCTGAAATTCTTCTTTTGTAAAAAAGATACCGTCCTGTTTCATATGGTTCTCCTTTTTCATCAGCCCAAAGAAATGCTTCCTTTCAGAAGGTCTGCATCTGCTTCGCTGGTTCCAATGTACAGTTCATATTCCATCTTTTCCACCTGCATCTGTCTGGTGTACGGATCGTAATAAGCCAGCTTTTCTGCCGGGCAGGTGATGGTGACTTTCTTTTCTTCTCCCGGATTCAATGCCACTCTGGTAAATCCTCTTAAAATCTTCACCGGACGGTCTACCTTGGAATGGGAGAAGCCCACATACATCTGTACCACTTCAGTGCCGGCTCTGTCACCGGTATTCTTTACGGTACAGGAAGCCGCAACTCCATCTTCCATGGTGCCAAATTCTGCGTCAGATACCTTAAAGGTGGTGTAGGAAAGGCCATGACCATAAGGATACAGCGGTGCAATGCCTTCTTTTTCCAGCTTGGTATAGCCGTGGTAATAGCCATAATACTGCTCGGTGGCTTCCCAGTCTACCTGCGGAAGATCTTTCTCATCTGCCGGAATGACAAAGGGAAGTTTTCCGCTTGGATTCACATCCCCAAAGAGAATTTCTGCCAGAGCTGTGCCGCCTTCCTGGCCAGGATAATAAGCCATCAGCACTGCACCCACGCTGTCCTGCCACTCTTTCAAGGTAATGGTATTGCCGCCAATCAGAACTACCACAGAATTGGGGTTTTCCGGGCCTGCGGCCTGAATCAGTTCCACTTCATCTTTATGCAGACCAAGGCCAGGTTTCCGGTCACCGCCTACGCTCTCTGCTGCTCCGGACATGCTTCCGAAATCATCTCCGGAAATATACTCGCCCTCGTCATCAAAGTTGTAACCGGCAACGATCACCACGGCGTCTGCCTCTGCTGCTGCCTTCTTGGCTGCTTCCAAGTCAGAACCGTCTTCAAAAATTACCTGCACATCCGGTGCCACAGCGGCGATTCCCTGAAGCGGTGTCACCACATATTTGGGATATACGCAGCTGGAGCCATGATCTCCGATATTTTCATAATCTGCCAGTTTTCCAAGAACTGCCAGCTTTTTCACTTTCTTTTTATCCAGAGGAAGAATGTTTTTGTTCTTAATCAGGGTGATGGATTCCTCTGCTGCCCGTTTGGCCAGTGCAATGTGCTCTTTGCAGCCTACCACAGACATGTCGTATTCTTTGTGGCCTCTGTCAAATGCCAGAATGGTGCGGACAATCCGAAGGGCTGCCTCGTCAATCTTGCTTTCCGGAACAAAGCCGTCCTGCACAGCTTTTACCAGCTTGCTGCCAAAATACTGGGTAATGCACATCTCCATATCCTGACCGCCGTTGGCTGCTTCTACGGTATCTTTTACGCCGTAGATGAAATCGCTCATGACAAAACCGTCAAAATCCCATTCTCCTTTCAGTACGGTACTGAGAAGATATTTGTGGTGGCCGCACTGTACCTGGTTGTACAGGTTGTAAGAACTCATGATGGAAGCAGCGCCTGCATCGATGCAGTCTTTAAAGTGGGGCAGGAAGACTTCCCGCTCTGTCCGTTTGTCTGCGTAAACGCTGACTTTAAACCGGGCATTTTCCATCTGGTTGAATGCAAAATGCTTTACGCAGGCCATGACATCTTCATCCTGCACACCACGCACCAGAGCAGCTCCCATCTGGCCGATGGCAAAGGATTCTTCTCCATAGGTCTCCTGGCTTCTGCCCCATCCCGGATTGTAAGGAAGGTTGATACACACGCCTGCAAACAGGTTTCCTCCAAATGCTCTGGTTTCTTTTCCAATCACATGTCCAATAGCTTCCTCCAGCTCCGGATCAAAGGAAGCACCTCTTGCCATGGATACTGGAAAACAGGTAGTCTGGCCCTTTCCGCACACCACACCTCTTGGGCCGTCGCAGAACTCCATGGGCGGGATCACACCCTCAATGCCGCCTGCCGGATAAGGGGTCATGTTGTAGTGGCTGTCATCGCTGCTTAAGCTGTCCAGCAGTTCCTGAAGCTTGTCTGCATAGAAATTGGCACTCATCAGATCCACTTTCTGCTCCAGAGTCAACCCCTCCACAATTTTTTTTGCTTCCTCTGTAAAGGAAAGACGGTACTCTTTCGTTGCTCTCATGTTACTTGACGCTCCTTTCTATTTTACGGGTTTACCATACCCGGATCTTGTTGTATCCTGCCTTTAAGCCGTTTAACGGTCCAGCCGACACGTGACCTGCACTCCGTTTTTCTCCACAATAATCTGTGTCAAAGGTGATAGCCGTTCCATCTGGATTTTCAAAAAGTCCTTCCACTGCTCTGGTGGTTCCAAGATCTGCCGTCGTCATCACTGCTGCTTCCTGTTTTAAGATATCCGGGCTTACTTCTGCCTCAAGATACACTTCTTTGTTTGCCTTTGTGATCTTGATCTTCAGCATTCCGGAGCCCTTAAACGCATGAACTTCTTTTGCATAGCTTTCTGCTCCGTCCAGGTACAGGTTCCGGTCAATGTAAACTGGCTGTTTTACTTTCACATACAGATCCTCGTCTCCCGGATATGCCTTTTCAATAAGATCCACATATTCTTCCCAGGAAGAAGGATGCTCATTGAAAGCACTGGTTCCGCAAGATACATGGCGGCTTTCTCCCAGTCTGTCTGCTCCGCCCACGAAAATATTCTGGTAGAACCGGTCGTCTCCTCCATAGATAAAAGACGATGCCATAATGGCCGTGGTATGTGGGAAATGATACGGGGTGGAACGGGTCAGCACATCCCAGTGCTTCATATTTCCAAGAATCAGGTTGTGCACATAGGCGCCACCCTGGGAAGCATTTTCAAAGCTGTAGGGAGAGGTGAAAATGTTGTTGTCCACAATGTACGGGCCATGGGAAACTTCCACCATAAGATCCCGGATATTGTCGGTAAACAGGTTTCTGCTGACTCTGGTTCCCTGGGTCTCCCAGTCCAGCCAGATAGCCAGGGTACAATCGTGGATATAATTTTCATGAATCTGGGTGTCAATGGCTGCATGGAATTTGATGCCTGCGATCTCATACCCGTAAAACTCATGTTTCACAGCAATGTTATAAATCTCATTTCCGTAAATATCACTGAATACGCATCCTAAATGACCTACAATGCCATTCTGTCCGCAGTCATGGATCACGTTATTCCGCACAATGTGGGAACCGATGTTGTCTTTGCTCCAGCCAAGCTGCAGGGCTTTTCCAACTGCTTCAAACTGGTAGGTATAACCCGGTTTTCTTCTGGTCTTGGTAAACAGGTTATCCCCGGTTTTCTCATCTTTTCCCAGGCTTACGGCACTGCACTTTGCATCGTGGATGTGGTTGTTTTCAATGATCCACCCCTTGCTCCAGTGGGCGCCAATCAGGCCCGGCTGGTCTCCTGTTGGTGGTGCAAAGGGGCTGGCAGCCTGTGCCAGTTCAAATCCGGATACGGTGATGTAATCTTTGTTAGCCTGTCTTGGATAGAACACGCATTTCCTTACATTAATCTCTGTCACTTCTTCATTGGGATCGACTCCATGGAAATTAGCCCAGATCACGGTTACGTCTTCTTTCACTTCGGCATACCACTGATAGATGGTGCCTTCTACATCCAGAATCGGCTCCTGATAAGTCTCCCACGGTACATTGTAACCAGTGGTTCTCTTTTCTGCTTTCTTTACATCCTCCACACTGACTGCTTCATAAAAGGATTTCCCATTCAGATACACATCACCCAAATGCACCGTTGGATACATGGGACCTACCATCCAGTCGCCATACAGATAGGTGTCATAAGGATTGAAATCTCCAAACAATTCATTGGGAACTTCCGCTTTCCAAACAGTTCCTTCCACTTTTTCCCAGTTGGTGATCTGCTCAGAACCTTTGATGACGACGTGTTCTCCCGGCGCTGCCTGATAGGTAATCCGTTCCAGATCATTGTTTCCGCCCATTTTCGGATCTACCCACTCCCGATATTCTCCCTCGTGTACAATGATGCTGTCCCCCGGCATTGCCACATCGGCTGCACGCTGAATGGTCAGAAATGGTGCTTCTTTGGTACCTTTGTTCCGGTCATTTCCCGTTTTCGCTACATGATACGTCTTTGCCATTGATATCCTCCTATAAAAGGACGCCCGGCATCGGCTGCCTGACGCAGCCTGTTATGCCAGGCGTCCAAAATTTTATAATGTTTTTCCTGCGGATTCTTTTGCTGCAAACGGTCCAGGAAGCGGGTTGATCTCCTGGCGTGCGCCAAAGTAATCATACTGGAACACGATGGGTGTTCCATCCGGATTTTCAAATTTTTCTTCCGGCTCAAATGCCATGCCCAGGGTCTCTGTGGAGATCATCGCGCAGGCTGTCTTCGGAAGATACTCATAGAGGTCGGTATCCAGATGCCAGGTGCCGTTTTCCTCTTTCAGCTCCAGTTTTACCGTATGCTCGGTATCTACGATGGCATCCGTTTCCTGATCAGCCGGTTTTGCTCCATTGAAATAAACGTTTCCCCCCAGCCATACCGGCAGTTTTCGATAATAAATATCTCTTTCAATCGTGGAACCCATTCCGCAGTAGCCTTCAAACATCTTTTTAAACTCTTCTTCGGAAGGATAGCCGCTGAAAGAAACTGTTCCAGTAATCAGATTGCCATCTGTCCACTCACTGTCTTTTACAACTTCGTGGATTTCCTGCATGCCCGGACGGATTGGTTTCTGTACGAAAATATTGTTGTAGAAACGGTCATCTCCATGGAGAATGGTCATAAATCCATCTACTTCGGTTCTATGAGGTACATGGTACGGAGTATATCTGGGAGAAGGGATCTCGCCAGAACCGTTGTCCGTACCTCTGCCAACTGCAGTAAAGGAACCTGCGATCAGGTTATGTACCACTGCCACACCCTGTGTCGCGAGCTTCATGGAATAGTCAGACAGCAGAATGTTGTTGTCTACCAGGGTCGGCCCATGGGATACTTCAATAAAAATATCCTCTCCGGTACCATCTAGATTATCGGTGTTGGCATTGGCGTCAAACGGAAGGGTGTTGTCGTGGAACAGGTTCTGTGTCACACGAGTGCCCTGTGCCTGCCAGTCCAGCCACAAGCCTCTGGTACAGTGATGGAAATGATTCCGGCGGATAATCACGTCGATGGCTGCGTGCATCTTAATGCCGCCGATTTCTGCGCCTGCCAGATTCTGTTTGTTGTTGATATGATGGATGTGGTTATCCTCAATAATAGAGAACACGCCTCCTAAGTGGCCCACGATACCTGTCTGTCCACAGTCATGGATGTTACAGCGGCGGATGATGTGGGACCCGATGCGCTCCTTTGTCCATCCCTCCCGCTGTGCCTGACAGATACAGTCACGCTCTGTCTGGGTACCGTTTTTATATTTCCAGTTCAGCCATTTGTTGTCGTTGTTTGGCTGTTTGTATTTTCCAAGAGAAATACCGGAGCACTTGGAATCTGAAATTTCGCAGTCCTCAATGATCCAGCCTTTGCTCCAGTGCGGTCCTACCATACCTTCCTGATAAGCGGTGGGTGGTGCCCACTGGGTCGCTGCCTGTTTTACCGTAAAACCGGACAGCGTGATGTAGCCCACGCCTTCTTTGGAAGGATAAAAGCAGTTTTCCCGGACATTGATCTCTACGTTTTCCACATTGGGATCTTTTCCCTGGAAGTTTGCGTATAAAACAGTCTCATTTGTGGCTTCGTCCTGCTCGGTGTACCAGGTATAAATGGTAAAATCCGGATCCCAGGACTTTTTGTAAACCACCGGATGCACCACTTTATCCAGCTCCGTCACCTCATACATGGATTTTCCATTGAGGTAAACCTCACCGGTATGGGCAATGTAGGTAGCAATAAACCAGTCACCTCTCACCAGCGTGGTGTAGGGATTGTAGGTGCCGAACAGCCCGTTGGGAATTCTGGCTGTCCATACATTTTCCCCGTAAGGTTTCCAGTTCTTTACCTGCTCAGCTCCGCTGATAATCGCTGCGCCTTTTTCGATGGAACGGTAAACGATGCGTGCCTCTGGGGTTCCTGCATTCACTGGATCTACATACTCCCGGTAAAGTCCCGGACCCACCATCACTTCATCTCCAGGAACAGCAATCTTTGCTGCCTCTGAGATGGTCTGGAACGGATATTCTTTGCTTCCGTTTCCGCTGCGCACGGCACTGCCGTCTACATAAATCTGCATCTCTTATGTCCTCCTTTATTTCTGTCACGCTCTTTTTGCAGTGTTTGTCAATTTGTTAATCAGCCCTTAACAGCTCCTGCCATCATACCTTTGACCAGTTTATCCTGGAAAATGATGAACAGAATAATCATAGGCAGTGCAGATAATACCAGAACTGCCAGGATCAGCGGCATATCCATGGAGTGCTCTCCTTTGAACTGGCCAAGTGCCAGAGGCAGAGTCTTCTGAGATGCGGACTGCAGCAGGGTATTTGCAAATGCGAATTCATTCCACATGGATACGCCGTTGTAAATTGCCAGTGTAGAAAGTCCTGATTTTGACAGGGGAAGAATAATCTTGAAGAAGTTGCTGAATTTGTTGCATCCGTCAATTTCTGCAGATTCTTCTACTTCCTTCGGAATCGTCATCATGAACGCGGTCAGGATGAAGATGGACATTGGAAGCGCAAATGTCACATAAGGACCTACCAGAGAAAACAGGTTGTCATACAGTCCCATATTGGTAGTCATTTTAAAGATCGGGATCAGGGTAACATGCATGGGAATGGACATCATAGCCACGATCCCCGCATAGATGATTCCACGGAATTTGAATTTCATTCTGGACAGCGGATATGCTGCAAAAGCGGAAATGATCAGCATCAACAGCAGAGAAACTACTACTACCAGAACGCTTCGGAAGAAGTATCCGAAGAATCCGTTTTTCACAATGTTCGGATAGTTTTCAAAGAACCACGGATCCGGGAAATGGAACACGCCCTGAGAAAGCATGTCAAACTGTTTCCGGAAAGAGTTCAGGATCATAAAAACGAATGGAATCAGTGCAACAAGCAGCCAGAACACTGCAAAGAAAATGGCAACGCCCCATGCGACTCTGCTTTTTGCTTTCTGTTTCCGATAATCAACTTCTTTTTTCTGTCCGCTCATCCTAGTAGTCCTCCTTCACAACGAAAATTTTCTGGAACAGCAGGGCGATCAAGGTGATCAGAATAAACATGCCTGCTGCCACACAGGAACCATAGCCCATGTTGAACTGCTGGAATGACAGCTTGTACATATAGGTTGCCATCAATTCCGTTCCGCCTGCAGGACCGCCTCCGGTCATGTTCCACACCATATCGAAGTATTTCAGAGATCCGATCAGGGACATGGTACAGGCTGTCTTGAAGATGGGTCCTAAAAGAGGAATTGCGATCTTGAACAGATACTGTTTTCTGGTAGCGCCGTCAATCACAGCTGCCTCATACAGGGAGGTATCAATGTTTCCATATCCGGCAATGAAGTATACCATGTAGAATGGAGTAAACTGCCATGCCATGACACCGATAACAGAGAACAGAGCCGACGGATTCTTTCCAAGAAGGTCTACGTTTACCTTATGACCAGAAAACAGAGCGGCAATAGAGGAAAACAGACCGCCGTTGGTTGCAAGAATGTAATTGAACAGGAATGCAATCGCAACGGAGCTCATCAGATACGGGAAGAACCAGATGATCTTAAAGATGTTAAACTTACGTCCGCCTGCATCCAGGAAGGTTGCCAGCAGAAGTCCCAGCGGAATCTGAAGCAGAATAGAAAATACCATCACGATAACGTTGTGGCTGAAAGATGACCAGAAAGAACCATCTGTCAGAAGTTTTTTCCAGTTGTCAAGTCCAACAAAAATCCGATCGGAAGAAATACCGTTCCACTTATAACCACTGGTGATAAAGGTATCAATAACCGGATAGATCATATAAATCGCAATCAGAGCCAGGGCCGGGATCAAAAATACCGTAGCCGCAATCGCTGTGCTCTTTGCTCTCGCTTTCGCAAGATCCTTTGTCTTATTCATAAGCGCTTCATCCCCTTTATTTTTTCTAAAAAGCTGCCCGCAGGAGATGGTATCCTGCGGGCAGGGACTTACTTGATAAAATTCAATTCAGCAGATTCTGATTATTCTGCTAATGCTGCCTGCATAGCTGCGTCCTGCTCTTCGCCGATCTCCTGAGGTGTCTTATCAAGACCGAACAGCTCTGTCATACAGTTTTTATGAACTTCTGTTACAGATGCGGGCAGATACTGGTCATACCACAGCTGTACGTTGGAAGCGTTAAAGAAGATATCTGCAACAACCTTCATGTTCGCATCATCAATCTTGTCTTCATAACCCTTGATAGACGGAATGGTCTGAGCCTTGGTCATCTGATCGTTGTTGTAGGTTTCATCATTGAAATACTGGGTAGCCAGTACATAGCAGGCGTTCAGTTTGTCTTCATCAACAGAGCCGTCTTCTTTCCAGCAGTTGAAAGAGAAACCGTTGCCGATTGCAGTACCAACTTCTACGTTCTGCGGAACGCCGTTTGCTTTTGCTTCAGCATCTTCCGGGAAACGGAATACGCCAAGGTTCTGATCATACCAATCCCGGCTGTCAGCTGCGATAGAACGAACCTGCCAAGAACCATGAAGCATCATAGCACAGGTGTTGTCATAAAGGAGTGCACGGTCTTCGCCGTTGTCTGTTACCAGAGAGTTGAATCCATCGTTAAAGTATCCTTTGTTTACCCAATCCTGGATCTTCTCGCCTGCCCAGATGAAAGCTTCGGAAGTAAAACTTCCGCCGTCTTCCTGGGTATAAGCTGCTGCGAACTCATCATTTCCGGAGTGACGTGCTACCAGGTACATATAGTACATGGAACCTGTCCACTTGGAGCCGTTTGCCAGTGAGAAAGGAACATACCCAGCTTCGAGAAGCTTGTCACAGTCTTCTTCCAGTTCATCAATGGTGGTCGGAACATCAATGCCAACCTCTGCAAAGATGGTCTTGTTGTAGAAAATATCACATCCGCTCAGGCCGCCAAACGGGATAGCCAGAACCTTGTCATCGTATGTAGACTGTGCAACTGCTGCATCAATGAAATCCGGATGATCGTAGGTATTGAACAGATCTGTCAGGTCATTTGCAAAACCAGATTTATAATATTCAGCCATAGGACCGCCGCCCCAGTGGATATACATATCAGGAGCCTGTCCGGAACTCATAGCAACTACCAGCTGCTGCTTGTAGTTATCATTCTGCTGATGTACCTGATTTACGGTAATATTCGGATAATCTGCCATAAATCTGGCAACTGCTTCCTCTGCAATGGTCTTGTTGGGATCTTCTGTAGAGATATCCCATAAGTTGATGGTCAAGGGCTCTGTAGTCAGCTCTGGAATGTTCTTTGTCTCTTCTGCTCCTGCAACTGCTGTAAACATGGATCCCACCATAGCAGTTGTCAGCACTGCGGCCAATACTTTTTTAAACATAGGTTTGTTACCTCCATTTCCGTTCTGTTCCGTCTTCTGTCCGCTCATCCTTTTGTACAGTTTTTCTGTACATCTTCGTTCTGGTTTTTGATGTGCAAGAAGACATGTTGTTTAATAAATTTCTCTCTGCGCGCTTTCGATGTTGTTATTATGTCACTTTTTACCGTATTTGTCAACTATTTTTTATCTATTTTGTCTACATCGCCATTTCATTTTGTTTTAAATGCATCTGTTTTTTCAAAAATCGCACAAGCTATATCAAAAAGAGCAGCCGCCTAATATCTATGATTCCATTCTTACATCCATCGTCTTTCCATAGTCACTATCCTGAAATTTCGTAAAAAAAATGAGAGCTTACGCTCCCATTTCCACCAGGATCTCCCGCACTGTCTGCAGAATATCCTCGTTGTCTTTTCCACTTTTTCTCGGTTTGCTGTAACTGAAATAGGGCTTTTCCCCCATGACAAATTTCATCCGTCCTTTGCTGTTTTTCACCAGGGACTCGATTTTGACCGGTTCCACCTTTGCCCGTTCAAACAGAATAAAACGAATTTCATCTCCCTTCTGGGTCACTTCTGTCAGCCACACTTTGTGAGCCATAGCTTTTAAGTTTGCAACAGCCAGCAGATTCTGCACAGCTTTTGGCGGCTCTCCAAAGCGATCCATCAGTTCTTCCAGCATATCGTCGTATTCTTCTTCATTCTCAATGCCCGCGATCCGCTTGTAAATATCCAGTTTCTGATACTCATTCCGGATATACCGCTCCGGTATGAATGCATCAATATCCAGATCAATGGCGGTGCCAAATTCTTCTTCCGGCTCCAGCTCGCCTTTTAATTCTTTTACCGATTCATTCAGCATTTTACAGTACAGGTCATACCCGACTGCTTCCATGTGGCCATGCTGCTCGGCCCCCAGAAGATTTCCGGCTCCCCGCAGTTCCAGATCTCGCATGGCAATCTTAAAGCCGCTTCCTAGATCGGTAAATTCCCGGATGGCCTGAAGGCGCTTTTCTGCCACTTCTTTGAGCATCTTGTTTCTCCGGTACATCAAAAAGGCATAAGCAGTCCGGTTGGAGCGGCCCACTCTTCCCCGCAACTGATACAGCTGGGAAAGACCCATATTGTCTGCATCATGGATAATCATGGTGTTGACATTGGAAATATCCAGTCCTGTCTCGATAATCGTGGTAGAAACCAGCACGTCGATCTCTCCGTTGATGAAGTCATACATGATCCGTTCCAGCTCCCGCTCCTTCATCTGTCCATGGGCAAAAGCCACATTGGCCTCCGGCACCAGCTTGGCAATGGTGTTGGTGACTTCCACAATGGTGTTCACCCGGTTATACACATAGTACACCTGGCCGCCTCTTGCCAGCTCCCGGCTGATGGCTTCCCGCACCATCTCTTCATTATATTCCATTACATAAGTCTGAATTGGGACACGTTCCTGTGGGGCCTCCTCAAGCACACTCATATCCCGGATACCTGCCAGGCTCATATGCAGAGTTCTTGGGATGGGTGTCGCCGTCAGAGTCAGCACATCCACGTTTTTGCGCAGCTGTTTTACCTTTTCTTTGTCCGTCACGCCAAAGCGCTGTTCCTCATCAATCATGAGAAGTCCAAGATCTTTAAACTGGACATCTTTGGACAGCACCCGGTGGGTGCCGATGAGAATGTCCACCATGCCTTTTTTCAGATCCTGAATGGTCTTTGCCTGCTCTTTGGGCGTGCGGAAACGACACAGCAGGTCCACCCGCACGGGAAAATCCTTCATCCGCTGGGCAAAGTTATTGTAATGCTGCTGGGCTAAAATCGTGGTAGGCACCAGAAAGACTACCTGCTTGCTGTCCTGCACAGCTTTGAAGGCGGCGCGGATGGCAATTTCCGTTTTTCCATAGCCTACGTCTCCGCAGATTAAACGGTCCATGATTTTCCGGCTTTCCATATCCCTTTTTACCGCCTCAATGGCAAGAAGCTGGTCATCCGTCTCCTCATAAGGAAATACTTCCTCAAACTCCCGCTGCCAGACCGTATCTTCTCCGTACACAAACCCGTTGTCCTTCTGCCTTGCCGCATAAAGCTCCACCAAATCTTTGGCAATTTCCCGGACAGCCTTGCGCACCCTTGTTTTGGTCTTGTTCCATTCCTGACTGCCCAGTTTGTTCAGCTTGGGCGTTTTGGCTTCCGCGCCGGCATATTTCTGAATCACATCCAGCTGAGTAGCCAGAATGTACAGGTTGCTGCCTCCGGCATACTCGATTTTCATGTAGTCTTTTGCCACATGATCCACTTCGATTTTTTCAATGCCCTTGTAAATGCCAAGGCCGTGGTTTTCATGAACTACGTAATCTCCTACGGAAAGCTCGGAAAAGCTCTGGATTTTCCGGCCTTCATAGTTCTTCAGTTTTTTCTTTTTCTTCTTTTCTTTTCCGAAAATGTCGCTCTCGCAGATTACCACAAATTTCAGCAGGGGATATTCATACCCCCTGTGGGTGCTTCCGTAGAGAATCAGGATTTCTCCCGGCTGAATGTTCCGTTCCCGGTCTTCGGAATAAACTGCATTCAACTCCCGCTCCCGCAGATCCTCCGCAAGCCTTGCTCCCCTGGTTCTGGAACCGGAAAGTACCACCACCTGAAAACCTTCTTTTTTCCAGGTCTGCAGATCTTTTACCAGAAGTTCGAAGCTGTTGTTGTAAGGATTGACTGCCCGGACATCTACCCCGTACTGGTCGGTAATTTTCCAGGGCGCTCTGGCAGACTCCAGGGTGCAGAATCCCAGACAGCTGTTTTTGCACAGCATGGCGGCTGTCTCCTGGGCGCCGTACAGCACTGACATCTGTCCCGGAAGCAGATAGCCCTTTTCCAGACGCGCATTCATGCTCTCCCGGAATTCTTCTTCGATGGCCTGTCCCTGCTGGTAGAGTCTGTTTGGCTCATCTACCACAAACAGAGTCTTTTTTCCCTGAAAATACTGAACAAAGCTTACGGTACTTTCATACAAATAATCAATGTAAGCTTCCAATCCGGTGCTGCAGCCCGTCTCTGTCAGGTTGTCGCTGATTTCTTCCAGAAGACTATTCAGTCTCCCTGCTTCTTCCAGCTTTCCGGCTTTCTTTAAGGTCTCTGTGGTTTTCTTGACGTCTTTTTCCATCCGTTTGATGGCTTTTTCGATCCGCTTTTTATCCGCCATAACCTCACAGGCCGGATAAATTTCCAGACTGTCCAGATTTTCCACAGACCGCTGGCTTTCCAGATCAAAACTGCGGATGGAATCCACCTCATCTCCCCACAACTCTACCCGCACCGGGTTTTCTTCTGTCAGTGGGAAAATGTCCAGGATGCCGCCCCGAATAGCAAACTGTCCGCTGCCTTCCACCTGTCCTGTCCGTTCATATCCCATTTCCACCAGTCTGCCTTTCATCTCTTCCAGATCCAGGCTGCTGTCATTTTTCAGACGTATGATACGTCTTTCAAATTCTTCCAGGGGCAGCAGGTGGTCCATGCAGCCTCCCATGGTGGTGATCACCGTCAGCTCTTTCCGCTCCAGCAGTGCTTTCATCACCTGGATGCGCTGTCTGGTGATCAGGTTGCTGTGGATATCTGCATTGTAAAAAATCAGGTCCCTGGCCGGAAACAGGCAGACCTCTCTGTCAAAAAAACGATAATCATCGTAAAGCTCTTTTGCCCTGAGTTCACTGTAAGTCAGAATTACTTTCAATGGAAACTGTTCTCCAGCTCCCCAGATAAAATGTGCTTTCTGTGAGTCCAGACATCCCTGCACCTGGGTCATGCCGTTTCCTCTTTCCAGACTTTTCTGAATGTCCGGAAAGGCGCCCAGTCTTTTCAGTGATTCCAAAAATGCCTGCATTCTTCTTCACTCCCTTCTTGTGCTGTCTGTTTATAAAAAAAGATCCCTGCGAAGCGTGTTTTATTTCATAGAATACAATTTTCTATGAAATGAACACAGCCGCCAGCCCCTGCCGGCAGGCTTACTTCGCCCGGTTATACTCGTTCATGGCTGCCTGCAGCCCTTCATTCATCATCATCACAGCTGCCTTGGCTGCCCGTTTTCTGGCATCTTCCATGATGGCTTTTTCTTCTCCGTGGAAACGTCCCAGCACATAGTCTGCCAGATCATATCCTTCCGGCTTTTCGCCCACTCCTACTTTGATCCGTTTAAAGGTCTGGGTTCCCAGCTGCTGAATAATGTTTTTAATGCCGTTGTGGCCGCCTGCACTTCCTTTTCCCCGCAGACGCAGCTGACCTGGGTTTAAGCTGATGTCATCGTAAATCACGATCAGTTCTTCTTCCGGGTCGATTTTGTAGAAGTTGACCACTTCCCGCAGGCTTTCGCCGCTTAAGTTCATGTAGGTCTGGGGCTTTACCAAAAGGACTTTGTTTCCTTCGATGACGCCCTGGCCCACCAATGCCTGGAATTTTTTTGTCTCAATGTCAATACCATAATAATCTGCCAGATACTCTACTGTGTCAAAGCCCACGTTGTGGCGTGTGTGGGCATACTTGCTCCCTGGGTTTCCAAGTCCTGCAATAATATACATCATACGATCCTCCGTTTTTTATCATTGTATTTTATTTGTTTATGAATTCCTTACACTGCCCCTGAAAAGGAAGCAGACAGCTGTTCACAGGCATCCAATCGTTCCGCCTTTCACAATACAGCAGCAGGTACAATGCAGCCATTTTCCGGCTGGATGCCGCGAGGCTTTCGTTGTGAGCTACACACGAATTTCCGCCAGCCAGCGCCTGTTTAAGCCGCTGGCGAGTTGGCGCTGGCGGCGGATCATAAATGTGCGCAGCGAATAGAAAACGAAGCGTTCCAGAGGAAACGGCTGCATTGTACCGGCTGCGTCCTGTGAACCACACGTTCCACCCACCCCCGTATCCCGAACATTGTATCTGATTTCCCGAAAAATGTCTACCAATTTCACTTGACAAATCTTCTTTTCCAATGTTATACTCCTCCCAACAGTAAAGGGGAGTAGCCGACACGGTTCCTGTGTATTTTCCGCGTCAATACGATATTTTATCCGCGTAAGATTCAAATGGCAAGACTTTTACTGCAGTGTTTTTGCTGCAGTAAAGGTCTTTTTTTATTCCCCAGATCATATCAGGAGGTCATGTATTATGGAATTCTTAGTTGAAGGTTTTCTCTCTGTCACCTGGCAGCAGCTGATCATGTACCTGATTGGCATTCTTCTTATCTGGCTCGCCATCAAAAAAGATTACGAACCGTCACTTCTGCTCCCCATGGGTTTCGGCGCCATTCTTGTCAATCTCCCCGCATCCGGTGTTCTCAATCAGGTTCTGGACGGCATTGGCGAAACAAACGGTATCATTCAATGGCTGTTCCATACCGGCATTGAAGCATCCGAAGCTCTGCCCATCCTTCTTTTTATCGGTATCGGCGCCATGATCGACTTCGGCCCGCTTCTCTCCAATCCCAAAATGTTCCTTTTCGGAGCAGGTGCCCAGTTCGGTATCTTTGCCGCCATCAGCCTGGCCGTGCTTCTGGGATTTGACCTGAAAGATGCCGCATCCATCGGTATCATTGGTGCCGCAGACGGCCCTACATCCATCCTGGTTTCCCAGATGCTCCATTCTTCTTACGTTGGTCCTATCGCGGTGGCTGCCTATTCCTACATGGCCCTGGTTCCAATCATTCAGCCCTTTGCCATCCGGCTTGTGACTACAAAAGAAGATCGCCGCATCCGAATGCACTATGAACCCGGCAGTGTATCCCGCACCACCCGCATTGCCTTTCCCATTGTGGTAACCGTTCTGGTAGGCATGATCGCCCCTTCCTCCGTAGCCCTCGTAGGATTTCTCATGTTTGGAAACCTGATCCGGGAATGTGGCTGCTTAAATTCCCTGTCAGACACTGCCCAGAACATCCTGTCCAATCTCATCACTCTGCTCCTTGGAATCACCATTTCCTTCAGTATGCAGGCAGATGTATTTGTAACACGCAATACTCTTTTGATCATGCTCATTGGACTTTTCGCCTTTGTCTTTGATTCCATCGGCGGTGTCCTGCTGGCAAAATTTTTAAATCTCTTTTCAAAAGAAAAAATCAACCCCATGATCGGCGCTGCAGGAATTTCCGCATTCCCCATGTCCTCAAGAGTCATCCAGAAAATGGCCATGCAGGAAGATCCCGGAAATGTCATTCTCATGCACGCTGCAGGAGCCAATGTTTCCGGCCAGATCGCTTCTGTCATTGCCGGCGGCATGGTGGTAGGTCTTGTTACCAGGTTCCTGTAATTCCAGATGCAAAGGCTTGAAACCACGATTTTCACCCAAAACATCACAAACAGAAAGGATGGTTTTTATGTGGACACAGTTTCTGATTTCTCTTGAAATTATGTGGAAGGGTATGGCCGGCATTTTTACTGCTGTCCTTCTGATCATGGCCGTTGTGTGGATCTTAAATAAAATCACACGCTGAACCAGATCGTTTCCCTCATACAAAACAGGGGCTGCTGCCAGGCAGAACATTCTGTCAGGCAGCAGCCCCTTGTTTATGATTTTTTCATCTTAGATTTTTTCTCTTTTCCTGCGATTATGCTTCTGCTTCCATTTCCTCTTCAGATTCCGCTTCCGCAGATGCAGCTGCAGCCTCATATTCTTCTAAGATAAGCCGCTGAATCTTTTCTCTGGTTCCAGAATTGATGGGATGTGCAATATCACGATATTCTCCATCCGATGCTTTTCTGCTTGGCATGGCGATAAACATACCTTTCTCACCTTCGATCACTTTGATATCGTGTACAACAAACTCCTCATCAATGGTAATGGATACCACTGCTTTCATTTTTCCTTCTTTTGCGACCTTACGTACCCGCACGTCCGTAATATTCATAGTTATGAGCCCCTTTCGCTGCTTCTTTTGTTTTTTTTGGGCGCTTTCTCTAAAGCACATATCTCTCATTTTTCTCGATCACGATTTTCACACCATCTTCTCCCACATAATACGAATTTGCACGGATCGTGTCTCTGCTCTCCACAATGCAGTTTTCAATGTGAGTGTTATCTCCGAGATAGACATCATTCAGGATAATGGAATTTTTGATCACGCAGTTTTCACCCACAAAAGTTTTCTTAAACAGAATGGAATTTTCTACGTAACCATTGATAATACAGCCGCTGGATACCAGACTGTTTTTCACACAGGAACCTGGATTGTATTTTGCCGGCGGCAGATCATCGATCTTGGAATAAATATCCGGATACTGACGGAAGAAATAATCCCGCACTTCCGGTTTCAGGAAATCCATGTTGGTCTGATAGTAAGATTCCACGGATGCAATATTGCTCCAGTAATCTTTCATCTTATATCCGTAGATCCGTTTCAGATTCTTGTAACGGATCAGAATATCTTTTACCAGATCATAACGGTCTTCCTGTGCACAACGCTCTACCATCTCAATGAGCTGACGGCGGCGGATCACGTAAATACCAGTGGAAACCAGGTTGGAATTGCTCACCATGGGTTTCTCTTCGTATTCTTCAATCCGGCATTCCTCATTCATTCTCAGCACACCAAACCGAGTCAGGTCTGCACCTCTTGGCATTTCCTTGCATACCACAGTAATATCTGCTTTTTTCTCAATGTGATATTCCAGAACTTTGTTGTAATCCAGCTTGTAAACGCCATCGCCGGATGCGATCACCACATACGGCTCATGGCATTTTTTCAGCCAGTCCAGATTCTGGTAAATGGCATCAGCAGTTCCCTGATACCAGAAACTGTTTTCTTTGGTAATGGTCGGAGTGAACACATACAATCCACCTTGTTTTCTTCCGAAATCCCACCATTTTGAAGAACTCAGATGTTCATTCAGGGAACGGGCATTGTACTGAGTCAGCACGGCCACTTTCTGAATAGAAGAATTTGTCATATTGCTAAGCGTAAAGTCGATGCTGCGGTAACTGCCTGCAATGGGCATCGCTGCGATCGCACGCTTATTTGAAAGTTCTCTCATGCGGTGGTTGTTTCCGCCTGCCAAAATAATCCCTACTGCTCTCATGCCAATTCACCTGCCTTAATCAAAGTTTCGCCGCTGGCCAGAACGCCGTCTGGATAATCTTCCGGAACTGTCTTTCCGGAAACTGCCGTATTCTTTCCAATGGTAACTCCCGGCGGAACCACGGTGCCCTCGCCAATCGTAACCAGACCAAAGGAATATACATTTGGCTTCATTTTATTTGGAACTTCCTCGCCTTCACCAAGAACTGCATTTTCGCCGATTACACTGTTTTCAGCGATGATCGCCTTTTCAATCCTGCTTCCAGCTCCAATGACCGTTCCTCTCATAAGAATGGAATCTTTCACCACAGCACCTTTTTCAATAGTGACGCCTGCGCCGATGACAGAATTGTGGATCTCACCGTAAATCTCCGTACCATCTCCGATGATACTTCTCTCAATCACTGCATCTGAAGACACATACTGTGGCGGGATGATCTCGCTGCTGGTATAAATTTTCCAGAACTCTTCGTAGAGATTGAACTCCGGAATAATATCAATCAGCTCCATATTCGCTTCCCAGTAAGATGCCAGAGTACCTACATCTTTCCAGTAGCCATTGTATTCATATGCCACAAGCTTGTTTCCCTTATCATGACAATACGGGATCACATGTTTTCCAAAATCGCAGTTGCTCTGGTCTTTCAGTGCCAGCAGTGCCTCTTTTAGCACCTTCCAGGTAAATATGTAAATACCCATGGATGCCAGATTGCTCTTTGGATGTTCCGGTTTTTCCTGGAACTCCGTAATCTTGCTGTTTTCATCCGTGATCACAATACCGAAACGGCTGGCTTCTTCCATGGGAACTGGCATCACGGCAATACTGATATCTGCATTGTGCGCTTTGTGGAAATCCAGCATTACTTCATAATCCATTTTATAAATATGGTCTCCGGAAAGGATCAGCACATATTCTGGATTGTAACTCTCCATATAGCTCAGATTCTGGTAAATGGCATTTGCCGTACCGGTGTACCATTCACTGTTGCTGCTCTTCTCGTAAGGCGGCAGAATCGACACGCCTCCGATGTTTCTGTCCAGATCCCAGGGAATCCCGATGCCAATATGGCTGTTCAGACGCAGGGGCTGATACTGCGTCAGTACACCAACTGTATCTACACCTGAATTAATACAGTTGCTCAACGGGAAATCAATAATTCTATACTTTCCGCCAAATGCAACGGCCGGTTTCGCCATCTTTGAGGTCAGCACACCGAGACGGCTTCCCTGTCCGCCTGCAAGTAACATTGCAATCATTTCTTTCTTAATCACGCTATCACCTCTTGCTGTAAGTTTTTAATGCATTATTATTATAGCACAGTTTCCAGAAATAGCGAACACTTTTTACAAATTTTTCCTGTTTTTTTCTTCTTTTTTATTGCATATTACAACCTGTTTTTACATATTTTCTTAT
>CAJMON010000041.1 GCA_905214955.1 uncultured bacterium | reverse complement strand
AGCCCTGTCAACCTCTCTGTTCCAGTCCATCCGCAGTTTATTATCCTGCTCAATCCGTTCTGCCTTTGGATTGTTCTTACCAAACATCTTTTGATATAATGCTGTGTTCAACTCTGCATTGGTCATGTGTCAACACCTCCTGGTATAAAAATAGCCGACTGATTTTCCGAAGAAAACCAATCGGCTATATGATAAGTTTTTTTATGATAAGTTCGTTTATACTATTTCGAATATGTTACTTTCTCTGGTTATTCAGAAATTCAACCAACTCATAGACGGTTGTTACCGGATTGCTGTCGCGGCTTATCACATTGGTCTGATCTGCAGATAATTGTTCCACGCGCTCTTTTGCCCGATTGATTGCTTCAGCCTGGTTTGGAAGCAATTCATCAAAAACATCAACGCTCTTTTCATAGTTTTCCAGATAACCTTTGCTTTTTAGAACATTGATAACCGCATCGCAGTCTTTCAAATACCCATTTCGTTTTTCAAAATGAATCAGATACCAATACTCAAAAGATGGATTGGAATAAGCAATCTGGTACCCGTGTTTATCAGCATACTCTGTGGCAGCACGAAGCTCCAGGTCTTTGTTGTCATCGCAGTCAAACACGCACCACAGCTGATCCCCATCTTTTGGATAATAGTCAGCCTGAGAAATCAAAGACTTTGCGTGCTTTACCAAGTGCTCTGCTGCTTTGTGTTTCGATGAGATTGGTATAATATCCACCAGGCAATTCCGGGAACGGAAATGCTTAAAGTATAAGGTTTCCGTCTCCTTTCCCTCGCAGATGATGTAGATGATCGGTCTGCGCTTACGCCGCGCTACTTTATTGGGATCATATTCTTTTCTCATCTTTGCCATTGCCCGTCACCTCCAATAAACGGGATTGCTCCAAATCGTCCCTGAAGATACCCTTTGCGAACATTTTCTCCCTTTCTTGGAGAGAAGGAAGAAAGAGCATACAGTTCCGTGGCACAGGACTTATCGTTTTTCTCCGCAAACCAAATCTGATCTCTACGGAAGAAATTCAAATCAAGAAGCATCGCATCATGAGTCGTAAACAGGAGTTGTGCTCCCTTGGTATTCATATTCTTGTCCTGCACCATTTCAATCAGTCGTTTTGTTAGGAGGGGATGTAGGCTATCTTCAATCTCATCCACTACCAGAAGGGCACCGTTTTCAAGTGCCTGAAGCCATCCTCCAATGCGGGCAAAGAAATGCTGGGTGCCGACAGACTCCTGATCCATCAGAAGCTGAAAATACTCTACATTCCCATCCTCATGGATGATTCGATGCGTTGTGGTAATAACCAGTGCTTTTCCTGCAATATTCTTGATGCTTACATCGGAGATTCCGAGATCTGCAAGCATTAATTCTTTCAGGATACGAGCTTTCTTTTCATCTCCGCTCACAATCTGAGCCACAGTTGCTGATGTTGCCGGTTCTTCTTCCATCAGAAAAGTCAGCTTTTCAAGGAACCACTTATACGCATTTTCGGTCTGCGGCAGATTCCAATCATTAGAGGATACCAGATAGAGCTTATTATCCGGTGTACGGTTGCTCAACGTTACCTGTTCATTGACATTCTCCCGAAATTCATATACGCCATTATCTCTGGAAAAAATCAATGCCTCGCGTCCGTTGGGCCAGTGGTAAAGATATTCCGTGTATATTTTCTTTTCATCAAAAGAAAATCCGTACGCATAGCGCACTCCCTGATAAATAAAAACAATTTCAAAGGAAGTAGGCTCTGTATTCCCGCCAAACGGCTCCCAAGGCAATTTCTGTCCCTTTAAGGCCTTTGCAGCATCTCCGACAACCATTTCTTTCATCGTGCGCATTGCGTGCAATACATTGCTCTTTCCTGCGGCATTTGCACCATAGATTGCAATTGCAGTCAGCAAAGCCTTTTTTTCATCAGGATGAAGCAAATATTCTTCCAAAGATTTATCCTTAGACGCCGCAAAGCTGATAACAGCACTATTTTTAATTGACCGGTGATTTTCAATCGTAAACTGTACAAGCATAATAACTACCTCCTTGTTTACAGTATTCTCATTATCCGGTCTTATTATAGCAGTTAAAAACGGAAGAATCAAGTTTTATTATTTGATTTTGCATTTTTTCTGCAATTTTATTATATAAAATCCATAGTCGACGATTTTGTGAATACTTTTGCGGCAGTAAAAACTGTTTACTGCCGCAAAAATAAATCTTGTATAGCATATCAAATTGCTTTAATTCTTCTGAGATACGCCACCACATCGGTATGACCACGGAAGTAAATCTGCTGTCACCCCATATCATCCCGCTGACGTACCAGATGCAGATACTGTGTAAAGGCTGCGTGTTCCTTAGCGGTCAATCGGATTTCTCCGCAGCTCTAGCATAATATCGTTGTCGATTTCAGGGAACGCATCTTCCAATCGGGATGGAAGGTCAAGATATGTCTCTCTCATGATATTCACCTTTTCTTTCTTTTTCCTTTATTGTATCCAGTTACCGGTATCCTATGAAAGCTATGAAGCTCTGTTCACGGAGATATTATTTCTTACACAAATCATACTGCAAACAGATAGGCAGGAACAAGTCTGCAACAGCTTGCCCCTGCCTTTTTCTGTTTATCGTTCCATCCCTTTTAAACGGGGACGCTCCGGTACATCTTCATCAGGTGCGTCATCAATCAGCGCATTATCCTTCTGATCCATGTTCAGCAGGATATTCAATTCTTTTAATCGTGCTGTCTTTTCAGCCAGTTCCGCTTCTCTTGCAAAAGGTGTCGCCAGCTCTGTCCTGGCGTTTTCGAGCTGTATCCGGGTGTCTGCCAACTCTGCACGAACCGCCTCAAGCTTTCCGGGAAGCCCATCAATCACGTTGTCCATCCGGGTCAGATTGCCAAATACATCCGCATCCAGCACTGCTGTGTGACGCCACTGAAAAAATGGTAAGTTTAGTATCACAGGGCGTCAAATATGTGCAAAAATGTTCCTTGATAATAAAATTTCAACGACCTGCTCTCCAGCACTTCCATACTGATTCACCTTCTGAACGACCCCCTCGCGTTTCGTTAGGGGGCCTCTGCAATGGCGTTTCACTGCGGCGTAGGGATTCACATACCCCTACGCTTTCGCCACATCGCTTGCACAGAAGAAGGTCTTGCCTATGCCCTATGCGAAAAGCGCTGTCTATCAAAACGCTTTTACAAGACTAAATTTCTCTGTCAAAATGCTTTTACATTTCTCTGTCTTACTCGAAAAGCCCTGATTTATCTGCCCCTCGGGAGCGTGATCTCAAACACGGCGCCGGTGTCCCCGTTGTACGCACGGATCGTCCCCTTATGCATGTGGATGATCTCCCGGGTCAGGGCAAGGCCGATGCCGGATTTTCCGCTTTTTCCCATGTAGAAACGGTCAAAGATGTGCGGCAGGTCCGCTTCGGCGATGCCGTCCCCATTGTCCTGTATGCGTATCGTCACCTGCCGCCTGTCCGCGCGGCAGGTCAGGCGCAGCTCGCTGCGAGCATAGCGTACGCCGTTGGATAGGATATTGGTGACGGCTCTGCGCAGCCGGGTATCATCGCAGCTGACCATAACGGGCTCCTCGGGGAAGTCCGGCACGATTGCGATGCCGCCGGCGGCTGCCGGCTCCACGGCGCGTATGCTGTCGTATAGCAGCTCCCGAACATCCATCTCGGAAAGGGTAAGTGGCTGCCGCCCCATATCGATTTTTGAGATGTCCAAGAGCTCGTCTACCAGCTCCGTCATGCGGTCGCTTTCCTTCAAGATCACCTCCGCCGCGCTACCTGTGTCCATCACACCCGCCTGTATGCCCTCCGCGTAGCCCTGTATCGCCATAAGCGGCGTTTTCAGCTCATGGGAGGCGTTCTGAAAGAAGGTCTGCTGCCGCTCCGCCTCCTTTTCAATATCCCGGCCAAAGAGGAAGCCCAGCAGGCACATGACGGAGGAGATCGCCAGCAGCACCGCAAAGAACGCCCAGTTCAGCGTCACGATATAGCGGGTGATGGGCCCGATGTCTATGTACATGATATAGGCGTACGGCTTTTCCCAATCGTCCTGCTCCTCCTGCACGGACATGAATATCAGGTGATGCCTGTCCGTTTTGAGGGTATAGCACTGGCCGAGTGTGATATCCCATCCAGCACAATATTCCAGCAGCTTTTTCTCCAGCCGGTAGGTATCCCGATTCCATGTGTTGTGCCGGTAGCCATCCTCCAGCTCCAAAAATACGATGCTGGGCGTAAAGAAGTATCCCTCCTCCCAGTTCTCGTCATAGTCCGGTTCGTCATAGGTGTAGGGTATGGCTCGATTCTGATACTCCGCTTCGTTGAGCAGCGCCTTTTTTGCCTCGTTTACAAAGTGGGACGGGATGATCACGTTTACCGCTAGCACAAAATGGGCAGACAGAAGTAAAGCCGAGCCGAGAATCAGATACACGATCCGCAGCTTGATGTTTTTCATACGCTTCCTGCTCCCTTCAGCTTATAGCCAAAGCCCCAGATGGTGCTTACGCTGACGGAGCTTCCCGCTTGCAGCAGCTTTTTTCGGATACGGCGCAGGGTCTCGTCGGTCACGCGGGTCTCCACCTCCGAATCAAAGCCCCACACCGCGCTGAGCAGCTCCTCACGGGAATAGGCCTTCTCCGGCTGCTTCATCATATAGCTGAGCAGCCGCAGCTCGGTCTGGGTCAGCGCCACGATTGTGTTTCCGCAAAAGACGGCGTTTTCTGTAGCGGAATAGCGGAGATCCCCGTAGCGCAGCTCGCCCTCTGCCGCCGACGTTTTTCCTCGGTCCATCTCCACCCGGCGCAGCAGCGCTTTAACTTTCATGAGCAGTATAGTGGGGCGGAAGGGCTTGGTGAGATAATCGTCGCTGCCCTGGCTGATGCCCATGACGTAGTCCAGCTCGCTGTCCTTGGCTGTAAGCAGGATGATGGGAATATCGGAAACAGAGCGTAGCTCCCGGCACACGTCAAGGCCGTCCGTGCCGGGCATCATAATGTCCAGTATGACCAGCTCAGCAGGCTCCTGACGGAATGCCTCCAGCAGCGCGTCACCGCTTTCAAAGGAGCGCACGGTATATCCGTCGCTTGCGAGGAAGCTATGGAGCAGCTCCCGGATGCTCTTTTCATCGTCCGCCAAATAGATAGAATGTCCCATGTGTCCTCCCTAAAAGTAGCGCCAAATGCTGCGCACAGGCGCAGCATCGGCGTCGTATTTAGTTAATCATATCAGAAAACCTCTTTGCCGTCAAAAGGGGCAGATGCCACTTTCGCAGCCGGTATCGCCCCAAATGGTATCGTACAGCTTGCACAGCTGGTTATCAAGCTCTACCAGCCGGTTATAGTCGGCGATCAGCTCGTCCTTTTCCGCGTCGGACAGGAAGCTCAGACTGCGGATAAAGGTGGCCTCATCATAGTTGTCGAAGTTATAGTCATCCGGCAGATTGAAGTACGCTTCATCTACCTTGTCCCACAGATCGGCGTTCTTCTCGCAGACGCGGTCATACTCCTGCTCCAGGGTGTCGATCTCATCCAGCACCTTGGGGTCGGCCTTTTCCAGCGCCTTCTCGTAAAGCGACATATTGTCGCAGTCGGGCAGCTGACCATACAGCGCCTCCATCTGGGCATCCAGCTCGTTCAGCTCCTTGATGTCCGCCAGAAGAGTTTCCTTCTCCGCTTCGGTCAGGGCATTGGTGCTGCGGATAAACGCTGCTTCGTCAAAGTTTGTGAAGTCGTAGTCGTCGGGCAGGGCGTTGTAGACCTCGTCCAGCTTTTCCCACAGCGCCGCGTTTCTCTGGAAGATGGCGTCGCTCTTCTCTTCCACCGCCTCGATCTGCTCCCAGATGGCGTCCTCATTCTCGGTGGCAATTTTAGTAACAGGCTCCATTGGCGCGGATGTGGCGGCAAAGGCGGAGGTTGCTGTGCCGATGGCCGATACCATCAATGTCAGTGTCAGTGCAAAGCTCAAAATCGTTTTCTTTTTCATAGTATGTTACGCTCCTTTTTGAAGTATGTTGCGGTTGTGTATCAACCTTGACTGCATCATACCAGAAGCGGCTTCGGATTTCCCCCGCAAAAGTGCATGGAAAGTGTCACAAAAGTGCAACGAGACCAAGGGAAAGCAAATATCGAAAAACAAGAGGACTGTATTTTGAATAAATGACTTCAAACTCATCCATACATACCCCTCCCATCTTTTCAAATCTATGTATTAGATTCTCAGTAAGTCAAAAAGTTACAAAAAATAAGATTATTTTCTTTCAAGCATTTTATCGTTTGCAATGTGACAGCTTTCTTTTGAAAAGTACCGATGCTTTTTAGCCACGGGATGCTGAAGGCGCTACTCAGACACACGATCGGATTCCAGTCTACGGCTCCGATGGTCGTTTGCCCTGTAAGACCGCCGGAATTCATCCAAAGCTCGTAGTTTATCAGCAATTGGCCAAGCACTCCGCTAAGGTAAAGCAGGGTGATGAGTCCCAGTATAGAGGCGGCGATGATGGCTGCTGCTCGTTTTTTATCCAGAATGCATTCCTCCTTTATAGTCCCAGTTCTGCTTCCACTGTGGCAGCGTCGATGGTTTTGAGTGTAATATGATGGCCAAGGTAGTCTCTTAGAAAAGGTGCTTGATCATCGAAGCAGAGTACCTCGAAGCTCCCTGCGCCGGTCTGCATTGCATCTGCAAGGCGCTGCGTGATGTTGCGGGGAAGGCAGAGAAAGCCATAGCCGTCTAGTGCATAGACTGCTCCACTCATGCATTCGGCGCCGGAGCATTTTACAACCCAATCGGTGACGACATATTCCAGCTTCTTTGTTTTCTCATCAAGCATGTAACGGATATCCCCGAACCGGCTGAGTGTATTCATGATTTCCAGAGCCTCCGTACGCCTTTTGACGCCCAGAATGCTCTTTAAGCCGACCACGCCACCGGACCACATTCCCGGCATTACATCGTTTGTGTATCCGCAGTATTTAGCCTGACCCCTGCGAAATGCCGCCCGTGAGGCCAGCTTCGCCCAATAACCCATGATTCCCTTGCCGATCGGCAAATGAGTCCTGGGCAGCTTAACCCATTGGTATCTGAACAGGCATTTCGGCATGACGGGTTCCTCCTTTCTGCGATTGGATATAAAAACAGGGCAGCCCGCCATAACTGTTTCCTTCCTCATACAAAACGTCAAAGCGATTTGTGGAGGAGTCATATATAAGCATCCCTTTTTTCATGTGGGCTTACCTCCTGACAAAGAATTTAAAATCATTTTCCCATAGTCATATTTTATGAAATTAGTACAAACCGCATCAGCATCAATGCAGTTCATTTTTACTTAGGAGATGGATTTGAAGGATTTCATTTTCATCAGTTGCGACACACCTATACAAGCAACTTGCTTTCAAATGGAGCGGCTCCAAAGGATGTGCAGGAACTGTTAGGACACTCAGATGTAAGTACCACTATGAATGTCTATGCTCACTCCACCAGAAAAGCTAAGCGTGATTCAGCAAGGCTTCTCGACAAGGTGGCAGGCAATGACTAAAAGAAATTTCCCTTATTTCCCTCACGATTATCTCACAAAGGCAAAAATAAGGGAAAATACATATCATTTCACTATTTAAGAGGCTGAAAGCCTTGAAAAATAAGGAAAGTTCAGGAAATCTCTCCACAAATCCCGATTTGTTGTAACCATTATAACATTGAATGATATTTTAGTCATTTAAAATCTATTTCAAATCAGCTTCAACTTATTTTTCGTATATTTGAATCTTAAATTTAACAGCATTGTTTTTAACATTATTACCGTCATTATCTGATGAATATATAATTTGATACATACGTTGATTATGTTCATAACTCCACTCATTGGAATAAACAGATATAGTTATTTCGTTCGGATAACCCGTGATATCATAGGAAAAGCGAACATTTCTATATTTATTTTCAACAGCCTTTTCAATGAGTTCTTCTGCATATTTTTCTTTGTCCAAGATAAACAGTTTATTAGCAATGACATCAAATTCTTGTTTATAAAAAGCATCAGACGTGCTGACCATAGTGTTAACAGCTTGTTCTTCATGTCCGTATTGTAAATATCCCAGAAAAGCAATAATACATATCAATATCCCCATAATAATATAGCTTTTTTTCATACAACACCTCTCAAGATAGTGTTCGTATACGAACACTGTTATAAACGCTATTTTACGCTAATAATAATTACATAGCAAGGAATTATGAAAGAAAGCGGAAAATTCATGAGATGATTAAATACGATAAATTATGGGAGACAATGAAAGCCAAAGGCATTTCACAATATGATTTATATACGCATTATCATATGAACCGTTCTCAGCTGAACAGGTTAAAACATAATCAGAATGTTGAAGTAAATACAATTGATAAGCTGTGTAATATATTGGATTGTAATGTGGAAGATATTATGACACACTATCCAGACGATAATGTATTTTAGAGGAGATATGAAGTGATGCATGAAAAAGATGATACCATGCTGAACGATTTCTCCTTTCTTGTTTTTTATTTTTACCACCTATGTTGTCAAAAGGTAGTCAAATGTAGTCAAAACTCAATTGAAAAAATGCTTATTTTACGGGGATTGCGAGTATTTCTCATAGGGTTCGATTCTCTCATCCCCTGCTTTAATCAAGCCGGAAGCCTTGTATTTCAGGGTTTCCGGCTTTTTTGTTGCCAAGCAGATCAATAATTATTCGGTAATTTAGCACACATCTTAAAAGGACTTTTGTAAATCATCCAAAGAAAAGATCAAATTATCAAGAAAGCTTCCGCTGTTTTGGCTGGAGCTTTTTTGTATAAAACTTGGATTTAATAATTTGATGATAGTATGTAAAAATCATGGTATCATCATAGTGTCAGAAACAAGAAGATACAATAAGCAGCTTGGAGGTATTTCTATGATATACACATGTAACTATCTATCACCGTTAGGAGAGATTTTACTGGCGGCTGATGAAGCCGGCCTTACCGGTCTGTGGTTTGTAGGACAGAAATATTTTGCGAATACCCTTCCAGAGGAGCACATTCCACAGGAGACAGAGATTCTCACAGAAGCAAAAGCATGGCTGGACGTGTATTTCTCCGGCAAAGCACCGCACTTTATTCCGCCCCTTCATCCCGCCGGTTCCGCATTCCGTCAGGCAGTATGGCAGATTTTATTGCAGATTCCCTACGGACAGACCATCACATACGGCGAAATTGCACACAGAATGAGCAAGCTGAAAAATGTATCCCATATGTCTGCCCAGGCAGTCGGCGGTGCAGTCGGACATAATGAAATTTCCATTATCATTCCCTGTCATCGGGTCGTGGGAACAAATGGCAGCCTGACAGGATATGCCGGAGGAATTGACAAAAAGATTTCACTGCTTGAACTGGAACATGCAGATATGAGCCCTTTCTTCGTTCCAAAGAAAGGGACTGCCTTGTAGAAAACAGGAAAACTGTTTTTCTCCTCGCCGCATGACACTCCTTGTGCTGCCAGATGAAATCCAGTATAATAAACACGGAGAACGACTGCTCATCGTAAACACTGCAGTGCTTTGCAGCAAAAGGAAGATGAAGTAGACGAACTGATCCTGCTGATACGTGACAGTTTTATTCCAGCTTTTACGGTTCTCAAAGATACACTTGTGAAAAAACTGGATGAAGCAGAAAATGACTGGGCATAAAATACAGAGAAGTCGAAAACTTTTAAAATTAAGGCATATATCTGCGCAATGCACTCCATCCAGAAATTACAATGGTATAAATCACCATTTTGTTAGCTGAGATAATGAATTTTCAAGGTACAAATCCCTTTTTAGGTATGGGAAGCCTTAGCTAAGTATTTATCAATAATCTTTCATATACTCTCCGTGGGCTTCGATAAGCTCATCGCACATCTGGATGATGTCATGGATGTTCAACTCTGCAGCGGTATGCGGATCTAACATGGCTGCCTGATAAATTTTCCGGCGGTCTTTTGTCAGAGCTGCCTCAATGGTCATCAGCTGCACACCGATGTTGGAAGCATTCATGGCTGCCAGATGTGCCGGCAGTTTGCCCACTTTTACCGGATGAACCCCCGTACTGTCAATGTAGCAGGGAACTTCTACGCAGGCATCCGACGGAAGATTTTCGATGTATCCATCGTTCTTGACATTTCCTCCGATCTTATAAGGCTGGCCAGTCACTACGGCTTCCATAATATAAGATGCGTACTCCCTGCTGCGCGTATGGGTAATTTTCCCATCTTTTAAAATGTCTTCCCGTTCTTTTTCCCATCCTTCAATCTGTGCAATACAGCGTCTCGGATATTCATCCAATGGAATATTGAATTCCTCAATCATTTCCGGATACCGGGATTTGATGAACCAGGGATTGTATTCTGCATTGTGCTCGCTGGACTCCGTACAGTAGTAGCCTAAGTGCCGGATGTATTCGTACCTCACCATGTCTTTGTGCTTTTCTCCGGAAGCATTCTTCTCTTCTGCTCTGCGCCGGATCTCTGGATACAGGTCTTCTCCGTTTTTGTCGTGGATTTCCAGCAGCCATCCCATATGGTTGATTCCTGCAATCAGTTCGGTCCGCCCTTCCAGCTTATCCTCCATGCCAAGTGCCTGCAGAAGTTCTTTCGTGCAGACCTGCACGCTGTGGCACAAACCCACGGTGCGGATCTTGGTGTAACGCTGCATATAGCCGGTGAGAATCGCCATGGGATTGGAATAGTTTAGAAACAGGGTATCCGGGCAGACTTCTTCCATGTCTCTTGCAAATTCTTCCAGAACCGGAATGGTTCGCAGTCCCCGCATAATTCCGCCGATTCCCAGGGTATCCCCAATGGTCTGCTGCAGGCCATATTTTTTCGGAATTTCAAAGTCTGTCACCGTACATGGTTCATAGCCGCCCACCTGAATGGCATTTACAACAAATGTTGCCTCCCGCAGAGCTTCTTTCCGTTTTTCCACTCCCAAATAGGTTTTGATCACTGCCCTGCCCTCGTTGACATTCTCATTGATGGCAGAGAGAATAATCCTGGAATCTTCCAGACGCCCTGCGTCAATATCATACAATGCAATTTCTGCATTCTGCAGAACCGGCGTGCACATGCAGTCCCCCAGCACATTTCTCACAAACACCGTACTTCCAGCTCCTAAAAATGTAATTTTCATTGCCTTTCCACCTCTTCCTTCTGTTTTTTCCGATAAAAGTATTGTATACTCTTCCTGAAAAAACATCTATGTTCTTTGTATTTAAAACTTGTTGAAATGTTGCATTTTAAGGAGTAACTTCTATGACACCTTCTTTTCTCACCCTTTACTTCTGCGGCAGCGAACATTGCACTCCCGGCCATTCTTACGGTCCTGCCGTCCGTCCCCACTACCTGCTTCACGTCATCTTACAAGGACATGGCAGATACCAATACAAAGGAGAAACCTATGCCCTCCAGGCAGGAGATGCATTTCTCATTTCTCCCGCTGAAGTGACTTATTATCAGGCAGATGAAGTCCATCCCTGGAGCTATGCCTGGGTGGGCTTTGACGGACAGGCAGTTCCGGAAATTCTTTCCAGAACGGTATTTTCCGTATCCTGTATTTTCCAGAATCCGCATCCTGACACACTTCCTTCTCTTGCTGGCTGCATGGAGCAGCTTCTAGAAACCTTCCGCACGGCCCAGGGGCAGTCTCTGGCCTCCTGCGGACTGCTTTTGCAGCTTTTTTCTTTCATGCAGACTCCCGTCAGGGAAGTTTCTGAAAAACCAGCTCAGAGTTACTTCAAAAAAGCAAAAGAATATCTGGAGCACAACTACGCCTATCCCATCCGGATTTCGGACATTGCCCGGTATGCCGGCATTGACCGTACCTACCTTTACCGGATTTTTATGGAACAGGAGCACCTTTCTCCCAAACAGTACCTCCTCAAGCACCGTCTCCGGATTGCTGTGGAAATGCTGTGCACCACAGAATACTCTATTACAGAAATCGCCTTTTCCTGCGGGTTCCAGGATGCTTCCTCTTTTTCCAGCTGCTTCCAGAAACAGTTCCATGTATCTCCCAGAACCTTCCGGAAAAATACAAAAACGACTTAAACGGCTTCCCTTTACGGGATGTACTGGATATGATATACTTTTTTGCGGAATTGTACAAAATATAAAGGAGAAAATAGATTATGCAGAAAGTATGGATTACCGGCGCTGCCGGACAGATCGGTACCGCCATCAACGATGTGCTGGACCCTTTAAGTATGGAAATCCTGAATACAGATCTGGATGAACTGGATATCACCCAGACAGACGAAGTGCTGAATTTCGGCGCTGTCAACCGCCCGAATATCATTATCAACTGTGCCGCTGTTACAGACGTAGCTTTGTGTGAGAAGGAACCGGAGCTGGCTTTCCGTGTCAATGCTCTTGGCGCCCGAAATTTAAGCATCGCTGCTCAGAAAGCCGGTGCCAAAATGGTACAGCTTTCCACAGATGATGTCTTTGACGGCCTGAGCACTAGACCTTACACAGAATTTGACACCACCAATCCCCTTACCATTTATGGACGTTCCAAGCTGGCCGGTGAAAATTATGTCAAAGAATTTACCAGAAAGCATTTTATCATCCGCAGCAGCTGGATTTTCGGAAAAGGAGACAATTTTGTCAACCACATTCTGGAAGCTGCCAGAACCGGTGCGCCTCTGGAAGCTGCCGCTGACCAGACCGGCTCTCCCACCAGCGCCAAAGACCTGGCCCGCTTAATCTGCTATCTGATCACCACCAATGAATACGGCACCTATCATGCCACCTGCCACGGCACCTGCAGCCGCCTGGAATTTGCCCGGGAAATTCTCCGCCTGACTGGAAATCCTTCCTCCATAAAAGCAGTGGAAGCCAGCCAGACCAGCCTTTCCTCCGTCCGTCCCAACTACTCCGTTCTGGATAACTTTATCCTGCGGATCATTGACGTCTATGACATGCCCGCATGGCAGGATTCCCTGGCAGAATACATCCGCGGACTTTCCTAAACAGAGCAAGGAGAACCTATATGAAAACAACTGCAAAAAATTTCAAAAATGATAAAAAAGAGAAAAAGAAACTGGGGCTTACTACACAGATCTTTATCGCCCTGCTTACCGGCGCACTTCTTGGTGTCATCCTGTGTTACCTGGTTCCAGACAGCTCTTTTAAAAATACCATCCTGGTAGACGGCATCCTCTATGTACTTGGGCAGGGCTTTATCCGGCTGATGAAAATGCTGGTGGTGCCTCTGGTATTCTGCTCCTTGGTCTGCGGAAGCATGGCTATCGGCGACACCCAGAAACTGGGAAGCGTCGGCGTGCGTACCATTTTATTTTATCTGGTGACCACCGCCCTAGCGGTGGCTGTCGCACTGACCGTGGGAAATCTTTTAAATCCCGGCATGGGCCTGGATATGAGCACCATCCAGACCAGTGCTTCTTCTGTGGAAAACATGGAAGCCGCCTCCCTGCCGGAAACCCTGTTGAACATCATTCCGGACAATCCGTTTAAATCTCTGACAAATGGAGAAATGCTCCAGGTCATTGTCTTTGCCCTGATCATCGGTGTGATCCTTGCAAAACTTGGCGACCGTGCAGAGACTGTAGCCGGATTTATCAGCCAGTTTAACGATATTATGATGGAAATGACCATGATGGTCATGCGCCTGGCTCCCATCGGCGTATTCTGCCTCATCGCCAGAACCTTCGCCACCATCGGTTTCAGTGCCTTCCTTCCTCTTGCAAAATACATGATCGCCGTTCTTCTGGCGCTTGCCATCCAGTGTCTTGGCATTTACCAGATTCTTTTAAAGCTGTTTACCGGACTGAATCCAGTCAAATTTATCAAGAAATTCTTCCCGGTAATGGCATTTGCCTTCTCCACTGCTACCTCAAACGCCACCATCCCGCTGTCCATTGACACCCTTTCCAAAAAGGTGGGTGTTTCCAAGAAGATTTCTTCTTTTACCATTCCTCTTGGAGCCACCATCAACATGGACGGTACTTCCATCATGCAGGGTGTCGCCGTTGTATTTGCTGCCCAGGCTTTCGGCATTCATTTAAGCATGATGGACTATATCACCGTCATCGGCACTGCCACCCTGGCATCCATCGGCACCGCCGGTATCCCAAGTGTTGGGCTGGTCACCTTAACCATGGTCTTTAACTCCGTGGGACTTCCTGTGGAAGCCATCGGCCTTATCATGGGTATCGACCGTATTCTTGATATGACCCGTACCGCCGTCAACATCACTGGCGATGCGGTCTGCACCACCATTGTGGCGCATCAGAACAATGCCCTTGACAAATCCGTGTTTGAGCAGACCGAATAGACAATCTTCTGCATCTGCTCCATCTTACGTTCCATGTCTTTTACCAGGCAGAACTGGGTCCGGCAGCGGTCCAGGTTCTGCCTTTCTCTTTGAATTTTATAATACCGGTCTCCTTCCAGATAATCTGTCAGAAACCGCACTCCCTGTTCATATGCCATCATCCAGGCTCCCAGAGGAAGCACCTGGATTTCTTTTTCGGTGAGACTGTCCCCGCATTCCAGAAGAAAGCCTTCCACATACCGTTCAAACAAATCCAGATCACAGGAAATACAGCTTAAATCGGTCTCATCTTCTGCTCCGGTGCAGGCTCCAAACCGGATGGAATCTCCAAAATCAAAGGCGGAAAGCCCCGGCATCACCGTATCTAAGTCAATGACACAGATTCCTTCTTTTGTATCTGCATCCAGCAGCACATTGTTCAGCTTGGTGTCATTGTGCGTTACCCGCGTAGGAAGCTCCCCTTTCTTCCACAGCTCCATCAGAACCTTTCCCTGCTCTTTCCGTTCTTCAAAAAAAGCAATTTCCTCCCGGACTTTCTCTGCCCTGCCGCAGAGATCTGCCTGAACAGCCTCCTGGCAGTGCTTCACCCGTACCGGCGTATTGTGGAAATCCGGAATGGTCTCATGAAGGGTATCCGCCGGATACTCCGCCAGCATTTTCTGAAAATGGCCAAAAGCTCTGGCACTTTTGTAAAAATCCTCTGGTGTCTCTGCCTTTTCACAACATATGGTACGTTCCACCAGGATGCTGGAACGCCACCAGCCTCCAGTCTGATCCACATAGTACGGTTTTCCATTGGAAAACGTCTGAAAATGCAGTGTCTCCCTTTCTGGATCTCCTCCTTCTTCCTGGATCTTCTTTTCCAGGTATGCCGTCACCTGGACAACGTTCTCCATAAGTTCTTCCGGCTTCTGAAAAATAGCTGTATTGATCTTCTGCAAGATCTGTTTTTTCTCCTGTCCCTGTTTCCCTTTGGATCTCACCAGAAAGGTATCATTGATGTGCCCGTTTCCATAAGCCCGGACTTCCGAAAGGGATTCCTCCCCTAAAAGTGCTCCCAATACTTCCTTAAGAATCTTCTTCTCCATCTGCAGCCCCTCCGCTTTTTTGCTTTTTGTATGGCTGCCTCTATCATATCACACTCAGGCTTCTTTTTCCCGCATTTTTGAGATGACCATGCCTGCTCCCACCAGCGCGGCCGCAAACAGCACCAGCAGTCCATATCCTTCCAAAAGCTGCTGCATCTGAGCCGCATTCAGGCTGGTATGTTCTGCCAGCAGGGTATTGTTGACTTCATACCAATAAACCGGAAGAAACCGCGCTCCTTTTCGGACTGTTTCATCCATAAGATCCATTGAAACAAACACGCCGCATAAGAAACACATACCAAGGCTGATCACATTCACCAGACCGTTTACCGCCGCCTGGGCACTCTTTCCATTTTTTACAATACTGCCGATGAAAAATGCCACTGCCAGGCTTACCAGCATCAGCAGAAAGCTGTTCAGAAGGTAGTAAGCCCTGTTGGAATCTTTAAAAAAGGCGGCTCCGGAAACGCCTGCCGTCACCAGCACGCAGACAGCCCAGAAAACGGTTCCCATAAGCAGAAATCCAAACAACAGCTGCAGATTCTGCACCTGAGTGGAGATGGGGGTACACTGCATTCTCTGCCGGATCTCCTTGCGCCGGAATTCCAAAAGCATATAACTCATACAGTAACTGCAAACGGCGAGCATAACATACGGCAGGTACCGGAACATATAAGCAAATCCCGGCCATTCTCCTCCATAGCCGCTCTGATCTTCCAGAACCACTTCCGCAGACACCTCTGTCGTCTCCAGAACATGCTCCACGGCTTCTTCCCTGGAAAAGCCGCCCTCCTCTAGTACACGGACACCATTGAAATATCCGTTAATCTGCTGCTGTACATAGTAACTTTGGATGCTGCCCGGCACTGCCATGGTCTCTAAGGATTCGTGATTTTCAAATCCCTGTGTGCCAAAGTTTTCCGGTATGATCACCACGTAATAGACATTTCGATAAAAAAGTTCTTCCTGAATCACAGCCGGATCATCCTCAATGTCCACAAGATCCTGATAATTTCCAAGATATTCCGAAAGTCCTTTGGAAAGGCTGCTGCCGTCCCGGTCAATGACTGCCACTTGCAGCCGTTCCGGCGTAAAGCTCACAGGATCTTTCCCCTGGTTCGCCGCCTGAAATGCCAGAAATATTCCGAGAAAAATTCCAAGATACAGAAGCACCAGGTAAAGATTCTGCCGAAGGACGATAAAAAATCCTTTAAATACTCTCATAGCGCTCCCTCCGTATTCCAAGAAATGCTGCGGTAAACAGCACCACACTCATCACTCCCAAAATCGCCAGGCATCTGGCCAGTCTGGCAGGATTTTCGTAAATACCAAGACAGTAATAGGCATCACTGAGCACTGCTGCCGGATTCAGCCGGTTGACAATGGGACAGGTATGCTCAATGATATCTTTGGTATCTCCCATCATCATCCCTGCCAGAAAGGCGCTGGTCAGCGTCACGCCGATAGTGATTCCAAATTTGATGCCCTCTCCTGCATGAAGCAGGCTTCCAATGGCAGTACCAATGGAAACGCCAATGACACTTCCCATAAAGTTCACAAGAAGAATTCCGGAAAGGCTGGTTCCGATATGGAGTCCCAAAAACCAGTGAAAAAATCCTGTGGCAATCATAACATTTGCGAACTGCAGCACCACCAGACTGACAAGTTCTGCCAGAATCATCCGAAGCTTTGGCACCGGACTGATGCAGCGTCTTGCCCCAAGAGGAGACAAATCCGCCTTGGAATCTAAGCTAGCCTGCACACCCAGATAGGCACCGGACATACAGGTAAAGGCAATGAGGGCATAAAAATACATGATCTCATAATTATAATTTTCACTGACACTTTCGCCATCCTTCGCAAGCCAGTCCTGATAATCGCTCATAGCTTTGACTGCACTGACAAGCTTGGTGGGATGTTCTTTTAATACGCTTTTGATCAGCATCTCATTTTTCTCATAGACGTTCAAAAGCATCTCCAGAATGCTCTGCTCCATCCCGGCTTTGGATACTTTTAGGCGCAGAGGATCTCCTGCATAATAGATTCCTGCGATTTCTTCCTGTTTTAACAGCTCCTGGGCCTCTTCCTCATTCACCTTCTGGACTGTCAGGGTGTCTCCGTCCAGCATCTCACAGAATTTTTCAAAGAATGGATTGGTATTTTCCTGGAATACTAACGCAATGGGAATCACAGACATGTTTTCCTCGTCTGAGCCGTTTCCAAAGGAAACCTGGAATAAAATTCCCATGATAATGGGAAATGCCAGCCCCCAGAACATCATCGGCACATCCCGTACCATCTGTCTTAAGCGCCATCCAATCAACTGCAGCATGTCTTTCCCTCCTTATACATCCCGAAGCTCTGTCCCTGTGATTTCCAGGAAGACATCATTTAACGTGGGAAGCTCGGAAAAGACGCGCCCGAAATCAACATCCTGGTTCTGCAGGAATGTCAGGACACGGATCAGATTGTGCCTGGCACTGCTCATGTGCAGGCTCAGCTTCAGATCCTCGTAGTGAACCTCCAGCACATGAGGGAGTGCTTCCAGCTCTTTTAACTGTGTCTCTGTCAGATGGACAGCCTCCACTGTAATCTTCTCTCCTGTTTTGATCATGCTCTTTAATTCTTCGCAGGTGCCCTGGGCTAAAATCTTTCCATGGTCTAAAATCGCTGCCCGTGTACAGATCTGCTCCACTTCTTCCATGTAATGGGACGTATAAATAATGGTGGACCCCTGCCGGTTCAGCTCGCAGATTCCTTCCAGGATCTTATTCCGGCTCTGAGGATCTACCGCCACAGTAGGCTCGTCCATAAAGATCAGCTCCGGCTTGTGGGCAATGCCGCAGGCAATGTTCAGTCTGCGCAGAAGGCCTCCGGAAAGCTTTCCTGGACGCATTTTCCGAAACTGGTCAAGACCGGTAAATGCAATGGCTTCTTCCACCAGCTGTTTTCTCTTTTTCCGGTCTGGAACATACAGGCTGCAGAAATAATCAATGTTCTCATAGACCGTCATCTGGCGGAACACTGCAACGTTCTGCATGACGACTCCAATGCGCTTTTTGATGTCATAGCTGTCCGGCTGCATCTCTTCTCCGAAAATTTTAATGCACCCTTTGTCATATTTTAAAAGTGCGAGCATACAATTCATTGTGGTTGTTTTTCCACAGCCGTTTGGCCCAAGCAGTCCGAAGATCTCTCCTTTTCTGATCTCCAGGTCTAAATGATCTACTGCCACCAGATTTCCATATCGTTTCACCAGATTCTCTATCTGAATCATGCCGCTCCCTCCCACTTTTTTCTTGTAGTATACCGTTTCCTCCGCTATAATGATAGTGTTGTCCGTCAGAATTTTTGATGACAAATGTAATTTTTATTTTTATGGGGGCTGTTATGAAACGTTTTTCTGATCTTGGCATCCTGATGCTGCTGTGCCTGTTTTTTCTCTGCGTCCCGGCTTTTTCGGACATTTCTCCTTCCTTTGTCGCTGCCCTCTTACTCGCCCTGATTTTTTCTTCTCTCACCTTCTTAGACCTTCCCGGACATTTCCGCCAGCTCCTTTACGCTGTCCTTCTCCTTTCTGCTTTCTGGATTCCGGAGCTTTCCTGCTTTTTTCCTGTTCTTCTCTATTGCCATCACTTCCGCAGGGAACGCATTCTGCCCTGTATAGAAGCCCTGTTTTCTATCTATGCCTTTGTGGTTCTTTTTAAGTTCTCCCCGGTTTCCTGCTGTTTTCTTGCGGTTTTATGCTTTGCTTCCCTGGTTCTTGAACAGCGCACTTCCCAGGCAGAATCCCTCACCCGCCTTCTTTATCAGATACAGGATACCTCTGCAGAAACTGCCCTGCTGCTTCAGGAGAAAAACAAAGCCCTATTGGAAAAACAGGATACCGAAGTCTACGCAGCCACGCTTCGGGAACGCAACCGCATTGCCAGAGAAATCCATGACAATGTGGGGCATCTGCTCTCCCGCTCCATTCTCCTTGCCGGTGCTTTAAAAACCATTGTCACAGATCCCGCCGTTTTGGGGCTTCTCTCACAGCTGGATGGCACCCTGAATGAAGCTATGGACAGCATCCGCACCAGTGTCCACGACTTAAAAGACGATTCCATCGACCTGAAAACAGCACTGGAAAACCTGGTTTCTTCATTTACTTTCTGCCAGGCTGTCCTTTCCTTCAATATGACTTCCCGGATTCCAAGAGATGTCAAGTATACCTGTCTTGCCATCTGCCGGGAAGCCCTGAACAATGTCATGCGCCACAGCAATGCCGATAAAGTCCAGATCACTGTCAGGGAACATCCCAGCTTCTACCAGCTGGTCATTTCTGATAACGGAACCAGAAAAACGGATATATCTGTATCATCCGGCATGGGCCTTTCCAGTATGCAGGAGCGCATCCAGGCTTTAAATGGTGTTCTGCGCATTCAGACAGAAACCGGATTCCGAATTTTTATTACCATTCCAAAAAAGGAGAATTTTTTATGAATTTAGTGATTGTCGATGATGATGTGCTGGTGACCACTGCCTTAAAAACCATCCTGGAAGCCCAGGGAAAAGGGGAAATTTCGGTCACCGGTATTGGACATAACGGAAATGAAGCAATTTCTCTTTACCGCAGCCTAAACCCAGATGTGCTGCTTATGGACATCCGGATGAAAGAAAAGAGCGGCCTGGATGCTGCCCAGGAAATCCTTTCCGAATTTCCAAAGGCAGCTATCCTGCTGCTCACGACGTTTTCTGATGATGAATATATTGTAAAAGCACTGAATTCCGGTGTAAAAGGATATTTGCTGAAACAGGATTATGCAAGCATTCTCCCTGCTCTTCAGGCTGTGAAAGGCGGCCAGAGCGTCTTTGGCACAGAAATCGTTGCCAGATTCCCGGAGCTTCTCCAGCAGAAAAAATCTTTTGACTACGATGCTCTTGGCATTACCCCCAAAGAACAGGAGCTCATTGTGCTGGTGGCACAAGGACTGAACAACAAGGAAATCGCGGACTCCATGTGTTTAAGCGAGGGCACGGTGCGCAATTATCTCAGCACTGTTCTGGAAAAGCTTTCTCTCAGAGACCGTACCCAGCTTGCCATTTTTTATTACCAGCATCGATAAGGTTCTCTTACACTTCGTTGTTTCTTCTGGCAAAAAGCTCCAGCTTTGCGTACAGGTCTTCCAGGATCAGCCTGGAGTCAATCTTCCGGTACACACGGATGGGACGGAACCGTTTCGTATGGATATAATTCATATCCGCTCCCACAGCCGGTGCCTGCATCCAGTCAAAGGAAAAACGGTCTTCATACAAAATCAAGCCGACTGCCGGAGAATCTCCCAAGACCCAGCATTCCCCGCTTCGAAAAGCACTTTTTCTCGGAATCTCTGTCATGGCATGTTCCATCAGCTGATCGCACAGGTAAGCTCCGATTTTTCCCCAGGGACGCACCCGGCATTCCAGTTCTGCCATGGTCACCGGCATCATTTCATAAACATTTTTCGGCACCTGCCACAATTCAATATTGGAAGCCATAACCACGTTGACTGCCGCAATGTCGTTTCCCAGATTAAATTCCTCTCCGCCGTCCGGATACAAGCCGCCGCCAATCCAGATGGCTGTCAGGCGTTTGGAAATCCTTGGCTCCATCAGATAGGCACTTGCCAGATCTGTCAGTGGCCCTAAAAAGATGGCATACAGCGGTCTGTCATCTGCTTTCATGGCCTCCTCTATAATCAGCCTTGCGCCCTCACTGTCCACCGGTGTGGAGGTATTTGGCATGGGATGGGCACCTCCGTGGAGCACCGGCACCTGTCCGGTAAATCCCATGTGAGCCACCACCCGCTCCAGTTCTTCATAGCTTTTCTGCATACTGTCCGCATCCCGGCCAATGCCGTAATGGGCTCCCACCAGTCCAACATTTTCAATCTTGGGACTTAACAGGGCCTGAACCACTGCAAAGTCATCGTCTGCCTCATTTTTTGCATCGGTGTCTGTGATCAGACGCACAATTTTTTCCTCTGGAACTTGAAATACATAATCCTGATAACGCATACCTTTCTCCTTTTCCCCAATTTATTTTGCTTCGTAAGTGTAAGGTGCCGTCTCGCTTAAAGATGCCTGGGAGACAGTGATCTGTGCCCCGTCTTCCATGGAAACTAATGGAACCACCAGAGTTTCCGGATCCAGATACAAGGTCTGTTCCTCACTTCCATCCATATGCACCACACTGTATCTTGTAAAGTTTTCACCTTTTACAATCATGACCTGATCTTTTGTCACACTGACAGATTCAATGACCACCGGTTCAAATCCCATCTGAATTTCTGTGGGTTCATACGGATCTTCGCCATTATACCGGATCTGTTCTCCATAGAGAATATCGTACTCCAGTTTTTTCAGACCATTCAGATACCCTTCTTCCGTGATAGCTCCTTTTTTCAGCTCCCGGCTGGAATTCTGATGGTAGGCATTCACCGCTCCATCTGTGATTCCTAATGCTTCCAAAATTTGGGAACCCACTTCATAGGCCTGAAGTTTCTGATCTGTAAAGGAAAATCCTGCATTGTTCCATATTACATATTCCGTGTCATAAATGGTTCCGGAACTCAATGCCTCATCCGTCAGGTCCAGACTTGGACAGTGATCTCCATACAATACCAGAATCACTGGCTCCCGCCTTCTTCTGAGCATGTTCAGCAGATCGCCTATAAACTGATCCATCTCGTAAAGCTGGTTGACATAATAGCTCACCTGATTCACATACTCCTCACTGAGACCTGTTTCTTCATCGGCAGACACCAGAATATGATGCACATAATTTCCATCCGTGGGATAACTTCCATGGCCCTGCACCGACACGGTAAACACAAAATCCGGTCCCTCTGTGGAGTCCAGGGCTTTTTGAATTTCACCGGTAAGGACGGAATCTTTTGCCCAGTCCATAGCCGTATAATCTTTGGGCCACATATATTCTACTGAAGTAAATACATCAAATCCCAGATTGGGATATACTTTGTTCCGCTCATAAAAATCCCCAGTATTGTCATGTATGGCAAAACTCTTATATCCATAGTCTTTCAGATTGTATGCCAGAGATTCACAGGCTTTTGACTTCAGGATCGTCTTATAGGGATACTCCCCGATGCCGAAATCGTCAATGTTCATGCCTGTCAGCATCTCAAATTCGGAATTGACCGTACCCGCTCCGATAACCGGAACGCTCAAAAATCCGGATGCATAATTTCCCATCAGCTCTGTAAAATTCGGCAGTGGATTCTGGGAAAATTTAAAATTTTTCAGCCGGTTCACATCAAAAAAAGACTCCAGCTGTACCACCACCACATTTGGACGGTCCGTGTAAAATACCGGATCTGCCTCTTCATAGTTTTCTGTCAGCTCTTCAATGGCTTCTGTGGAATAATCATCCGGCCTGCTGACACCGCTGTTTAACAGACTGGCTCCAAAACAGTACAGAAATCCGTTTTTCTTGTAAGACTGGGAAAGTTCCCGGAACTGATTTTCCAGAAGTCCTGTATTCTGTCCAATGGCAATGCAGCACCAGGTCACTGCACCTGCCACCACCACACCACCTGCACTTACCACAAATCCTGGTTTTTTCTTTACTGAAGGGGTTTTAAAAACCAGAAGAATGGCTACTGCCAGCACAGCTGCCACCAGGACCACCAGCATGGCAAGCATGGCCGGATTCAGATATTTTGATGCCACATCCATGCCGTCTTTTACCAGGAGAAGATCACTGCTGGTAAATGGTGTCACTCGAAACAGCAGGACAATTCCATCCACCAGTCCCCAGGCCAGCCAGAAAACCGTAAGCAGCAGGATCGTCCCTATTCGTTTGGTCAGAAATAAAGTAATGGTAAAAGATGTCAGTACGATCAGCACATTTGCCAGAAACGCATAGGGATGAAAAATTACAAATTCCAATCCCTGAAGCATCGAATGTCTGGCCATGGATTCAATGCCGAATACCACCAGCACCGGCAGCAGTACAAAGCTGAAAAAATATCCTTTTCCTGCTTCCCGGCTCTGATATTTGTCAATCACCGCCCAAACCTGGCGGAAAAAAAGAGCAATCTTTTTCTTATAATTCATCTTCTGTCTCATCTTCTGTCTCATCTTCCTGTTGATTTTGTTCTTTTTTTTCTTTCAGTGCCTGCCGTTTTTTCAGGTCTTCCAACACTTTTTTCACGGCTTCTTCCTCTTCTTCTTTTGCAATCTTTTTTGCCAGGGAAATGGTCTTTACCAGATTGCTGATCAGAATGACCGCCAGCGGTATCAAAATTACCGGAATAAAAATCAGCGGATTGGATACCAGCCTGGAAATCTTTCCCAGAATCACAGAAGCATACACCGTTTTTCCTAAAAGGTATCTGTCCGGCGTATCATAGGGATCTTCCGCATTGTTGGCATCCCCCCTGGTGGTATAAATGTATTCCCCGTTTTCCTGCTGGATGGCTGTCACACGATGGGTATTGACCGCCCCTTCCAGTGCCGGATCTGTAGAATAAAAGGAAATCACATCTCCCACTTTAATATCCTCTGGCGGCGTATTTTTTACAAGCAAAAGCGTATCCACGGGATAAGTGGGCGCCATACTCCCCGTTGTCACACGCAGAGCCTGATAGCCGAAAATATTGGGCGGCTGTCCTGGTTTGGTCAGCAGTACCACACACAGCACCGCCACCGCCGCTGCGATCATCAGCACAGAAAAGGTATTGATGATCGCAAATACTGTTTTTTTCAGCATCTCCTGTCAGTCTCCTTTTGCATTCTTACGTTCTTTCCGCTCCTGCAGAACACTTACGATGTATCTGGACAGGCTGCCCGCTCCTGACGCAGCCTTTTCTTTCTCTTCTTCTGCCAGCCGGATCTGCTCTTTGGCTAGGACTGTCTGCTGTTCTGCCTCTTCCGCACGCTTTCTGGCCTCCGCAGTCTTCTGCTGTGCCTGGCGGAATGCTTTTTCTGCTTCTGCCTCTTTCTGTTTGGCAGCCTTTTTGGCTTTCTCTGCCTCTCTTGTCTTCTTAAGAGCTTCTGCTTTTTTGCTTTCTGCTTCCTGCAAGGCTTTTTCTGCCTCTTTTTTTACCTGCTCCAGCTCTTTTTCATATTTCTGCTGCAAAGCTTCCAGCTGTTTTCTGGCTGTTTCTTCCAGCGATTCTCTTGTTTTCTGAAACTTTGTTTCCAGCGCTTCCTTTTCTTTTCTAGTATCTTCTGCCAGCGCTTCCAGGGATTCTTTCGCTTCCTGGCGCAGGGCCTCTTCCGTCCGGGCCGCGTTTTCTTTGGTCTCTTCTAATTCTTTTCGGAATCTTTCTGCCTCTTCCGCGCCCAGCTTCTGCGCCTCTTCTGCCGCATCTCTGGCTGCCCGTTCCTCTGAGAGTTCTTCCATCAGACGGTTCTGCTCATCCTCTGCCTGTTGGCGCATCTGTTCCAGAAAATCCATCTGAACAGACAGATCTTCTACCTGCCGTTCCTGCTCCCGAAGAGATCTGGACAGTTCTTCGCACCTGGCAGTTTCTTCTTTCAGTTTTTCTTCTGCATCCAGCTGTGCTTGAGTCACTTCTTCTACAAAAACTTTCCGGATCTCCACATCTGGAATGTTCCGGTCTTCTACGATTTCTTCCTGAATTTCTTTGATAAATTTGGGTTTTACCGGCTCCCGGTGTTCTTCTGCAATCTCGCTCATTTTTCTGGGATCAGATTCCAGAAGGCTTTTGAAAACAGTATAATTCGTAATCAGATTGATGTACATCTGGAACAGATACTCCTCATCAAACTCCAGGGCAGCATCCCGTTCTTCGATGGTGTATCCTACTTCATCATAGCTTTCCATAAACTGCCACAGCTTGTAGCAGGTTCGGTAGCTTGGATCCTTCATCATCAGGTTGGTTCTCTGGATCGGGCTCTGTACTCTGGCACATCCTGCCATGATGCTGCAGAAGGAACTGCTGCGCAGGGTCACAGCCATCCGGCGCAGACGGTCGATGCGTTTGAAGATCTCCAGATTATCGTTATCATTTTCTGCAAAGCTCTGTCTGTTTTTGATGGTCATTTCCACCTTGTAGGAAATTTCCTCGTAGGCATCATCCACTTTACTCTCCATGCTCATAACATTGCAGGTTTCATCTCCGGTTGTCCAGAAGATGGCATCGGTACGCTTGTCCACGAATGCAAAGAGACGCTGAATCAGATGGTAGATAAACCGGTTTTCATACAAATCGTAACTTTCTTCAGTGGTCACATTCAGTACCTTTGTGGGCTGGATGTCCCCATTTTCGTCACTGGCAATGAACTGGGTGTTCATGCTTAAGTGACGCACGCTGTCTGCCGTGATCTTTTTTGCCAGCGCTACCGGCACTACTTCTTCTGTGGTTGCCAGAAATCTTCTTGGCTTGTCAACGATCTCAAAAATGGCTTCAATGCCTTCTTCCAGCGTTGAAATCCACCGGTCATCCACGACTTTGTGGAGAATCCGGTTTTTCTGCTGCAGTGTGTTGTCTCCGGCCTGCACCATTTCAAACAGGTATTGGAAATACCGGTCATCCTCCAGCTCCTGTTCTACTTTTTCTGTATATTTGGAATATAAGTCATTGATCGTGATCGCCATGGTGGTTCCTTTCTTTTACGATATGGTTACTCTTTATCATGCAGCCGCTTCTCCGTACTCAACACCATACAGATGCACCTGCGGATTGTTTCGTGCTCCGCACTCCCATAATCCTGCGAACATTCGGATTCCACGGATTTTCTTCGAAAATCGCTTCATCCTCATGTTCTTGCGGGTCCCAAATGCAGCCGCTTCCCCGTGCAAGCACGAAGCGCGTCTGCACTTTGTCCCCTGATGCATCAGTATAAGTTTCTAATCCGCTCCAGGTAAGCGCAGCTGTCCGGCATCCTTCCTTTTCCGAAGGTTTTTTCGATGTAATCAATCAGTCCGGTAATTTCATCTCTTACGAAGCTGACGTTCATACTTTCAAATTTTTTCAATACTTTTCTGGCAATGATGTAGTCCATACCGCCCACTTCCGTACCGCCGCAAGCCACATAAACCGGTACGAAATCATACAGCTGCTTCATAATACGGTTTCCGAAAGAAAGACGGAACCGGGTCACAAGATAGCTGTCTAGTTTCTGCATGTTTTCCATAGCTTCTTCGCTGACCGGATGGTCGATTTTCGCCTGCTCAAACAGCTCTTCCAGATGCTCTGCACTGATTGGGCAGTTTGGCTGGATCTCACATTCAAAAGCATCTGCACGCTCATTTAACTCAATGGGCATTGCACGGTCGTAGACCTTATCGGTAATGGTAAACGTAGAATCATCGTTGTTTGCCGTTCCAACAAACCAGGTACTGTCTGATACATGAATCTTTCCGTCTTCCATTTTTTTCGGGTCGCCAGGCCATGCGGTAGGCACCAGATCCAGCACCCACTCGTCCTTGCTGGGCATTTCCAGAACGGAAAGCATTTCTGCAAAATAATATTCTATACGAGCCAGATTCATCTCATCCAGAACGATCAGCGTCGGCTCTTCCCGGTAGTCTGCCTCATAAAGGGCGCGCAGGAATTCTGTCTCATTAAATCTCTTTGAAAACTCATTAAAATATCCCAGCAGTTCTGTCCGGTCTCTGTAAGAAGGCTGAACAGAAACGATGGTGGCCGGATTGGTCATATAACGGCTGAAAGAATATGGGAGACTGGTTTTACCGGTACCGGAAATACCTTCCAGGATCAGAAGTTTACTGGCTGCCATACCGGCGATAAAGCGGCGTACGATCTCACGCGTATAATACAGATTCATCTGGCTGGCTGCAAACAGACGATATCCTTCTGCAAATGCCTCCAGGGTAATCTGGGTATCGCACGCTTCTGGTTCCATCTCGGCATACTTTTCATCCACCAGTTCCAGTTTCGGAAAACGATGTGCCTGATTCTGCTCCTGGTTTTTCGCATTGGCCACTGCAGTGACAGCCGCCTCCGCTGCTGCTTCTGCTGCTGCCTCAGTAGACGCTGTGCTTTCTACGGTGCGCACCGGCACATTTCCGGTTACATTTTCCACAGTAGGAATCACATCATCTGTCAAGGCAGAAGCCCCCATATAAGGAATCCGCTCTGTGCCGCCCATGGCGTTGACTTTCAGGGCCAGTATGCTGTTCTTTTCATCAATCAGCGAAAGCACCTGTTTGTTCAGACGGCCGATTTCTTTGTAAAGTACAGCGTTATCCGTTTTGTCTGCCTTCAGCTGATGATGGAGCATTACTCTTCGTACAATGATCACCACAGCCACGATGGGAACTGCAAACAGCACCAGCATCAGAAGCACTGACAAAATTTTTGCCGGAATATTCAATGTCGGAA
>CAJMON010000040.1 GCA_905214955.1 uncultured bacterium | reverse complement strand
AGTCTCCTTTTATTTCCGAAATATTTTTTTCGAGATAGTCTACCAACCACTCCATATTAATTGCCGCAATATTAACGCCCATAATATTGCATGTTGGAATGAGCTTTTTATCAACTTTTCTCTTATACTCCATTTCTCGCACCTTTCCCTCTTTTTTTACTTATATGGGAGGCTCATATTAAGCCAAGTAATCTATATCAAACAGTATGTTGATGATTTACCGCACTGTGGTTATCGTTTTTCTCACAATGACCCTCTACTTTTCCGACCGTCACTGAATCTTTTATGTAGACCTGTCACGGGCTACTTACTTATTTTTTCCTCAACTGAAACTTTATGGTAGACACCTTCATACCAACTCACCAACAAAGTGTTCGATCTTATCGTCATGCCCGCCACACTACTTCTCTATTTTTCTAAGTGCTAACCTTTATTGTCATGACCTATTTCATCTACAACCGTATCTTCATCAGGACAGGTCTACGCAATATCCCTCTGAAACCATCTTTTCTTCTGTTCTGCAGCCTGCTTCATTAAGTGAACTTATCTATTTTCATCTTCCAGCTGTCATGCTTTCACCGCTACGACAGCTGGCTCTTTTTCGTTTCTTTACCACACAAATGCCGTATCCCATACATCCACTCCGGAATCCTGGTACACATCCAGCAGCCGCTCCCGCAGCTGTTCTTTTGTAATGCCTTTTTTCAGGATCACCTGAAGGAAGCCGCCTCCTCCGGCACCGGAAATGAATTTTCCATCAATCAGGTCTTCGCAGCTGGCAAAGATCTGGTCGATGCAGGTGTTGGTGGAACCATCATCCAGCTTTTTCGATACTTCCCAGTGTTTATTCAGAAGTTCGGCAAAGGCATCCACGTCTCCCTGCTCCAGCTCATAGCGCATCATGACGGCCAGGTATTTCATCTCTTCCAGTGCTTCTTTGGATTCGCTTCTGCCTCCGATGTAATTTCCAACCACGTAGCGCAGAAGGTTTCTTGCAAGGCGGCGCTGGCCGGTGTAAATCAGGGCAAAGCGTTCCTGGAGTTCTGCTTTTGTGGCGTCATCCAGATCCAGGTATTCCACTTTCAGCTTCTGTTTCATGCCAGGACGGGAAGTGATGTATTTCACGCCTCCTGTCAGGCCGCCCACCTGGTCCTGCCAGCCGCCTCCGGTGCTCATGATCTGCTCCAGGTTCAGCACCAGTTCATAAACATCAGAATCACTCCAGGATGTTCCAAGAAATTCTCCCAGAGCACGGACACAGGCACCGGAAAGAATGCTGCTGGTACCAAGGCCGGAGCCCTTGGGTACTCCTTTGACTCTGGTGGACATGTAAAATCCGCCTCCAAGCCCCTCTAAGATCTGCTCCAGATCTGCTTCCCCTTCCAGAGGGATCATACCGCAGGCAATCAGGGCAGCCTTATGCAAAGCAAAGGAATCATAAGGGTTGTGGCAGTCCTGGATTTCCGCTGCTGTGGTCACAATTCCGTATGCATCCAGATCCAGGCTGGCAAATTCAATCCGTTTTTCCGGAATCCGCTTCAGTTCCACTTCAATAGGCTCCTGGCCATTTAACAAAATGGCTGCATTTAATACTACGCCGCCTTTTTCATTGCAGTATGGCGGGGTATCGGTCCAGCCGCCGCCCCAGTTCACTCTTACCGGGAGGCAGACTTTTACATGATCTTTCGCAATCCGGTACTGGTATACCTGGTTCACGTTGCTTGCCTGAAAGATTTCCTGCTGAATTACAGAAAAACAGGTCTGTTCGATCTGGTCATAGCTGATTCCATGAAAGGTCTTTTTCATAAATTTCATGGACCGGGAAATGTCATAGAGAACCCGGATCTTCTCCTGGAAGGGAAGCTCTTTTTCTGCCATTTCCATAAGAATTTCAAACTGTTTTTCATCAATTTCAGACGATCCAAAAGTTTTCAGGGCATCCACATAATGCGTACCCTCTCTTACCTGCTCCAGAAAACGCTCAACAAGAATCCGGTTTTCCAGCTCTTCGCTCCAGGGTACCAGCACCGAAGCATCCGCTTTTCCAAACGATTCTTCCAGGGAATACCGTCTTTCCTGTTTCCAGGCTTCTGCTTTTGCCTGGTCTGCCGTTCCACGGCTCATATCAAAAAGAAGCAGTGCCCAGGAAACAGCTTCCTTCTGGCTGTCTGCTGCCGGATACAGTCTGGCTTTCCAAAGGGAATGATCCTCTGTTTTCCAGATATCTTCTGCTTTCAGACCGTTTTTCTCTAACAGACTCCGTAAATTTCCATCCAGGAAACTTCCTGCCTCTTCCAGGGTTTTCTTGGGATTGTCTATGATGCCATAAGCACGGACAAGATGTTTCTTCGGCTCTGTTTCCCGCAGCACAACTCCGTGAAGCACCATGGACGGCACTTCCACATCTTCCAGTTCCAGCTGGGAAACCACACTGCCTTCCTTTAAAATGGTATTTCCTTTCAGCCAGCTGTTTTCCACGTAGCAGCGTTCTGAAAGCTGTACTTCTTTTTCAATCAGGGCATTGTGGACAGCCGTCTTTTTCGGATGCCCTGCCGGGCCGTTTGTAAAGACCATGGACTTCCAGTCCAGATATTCATAATCTGCAATCTCTTCCGTCAACAGATGCAGCAGCTCCCAGGTGGTTCCGAAATGAATAAACTCCGCCGGCGACAGGCAGATCAGCTTCATGCCAAAGGTATGCAGGGCATTCCAGATCTCTGTCCGGCAGGCTTTCAGCTTTTCACAGAAACTTCCTTCCGGCTGTTCCAGATAATACTGTTCCAGAGTGGAATCTTCTGCCAGGGGATACAGGAAATCTCCGTACAGGCTGATGCGGGATTCTTCGTTTACAAACCGGTCATATTTCTCTTCATCCAGCTGACCGTCGGTCTGCACCAGAGACAACAGGGCTTCCATCAGTTCCACATCAAACAGGACGGCACCCGTATCCAGATCCACATTTCCATGGCTGTTGACCGCTCCCAGTTTTTCCAGTGTTTCTGCAGGCTGCTTATGAAGAAACTTCTTTACGCAGTCTTTTCCATTGTTCAGGAAAACGCCGTGGTCTTTTCCAATTTTCACCGGTGATTTCATGGAAATCGCAGCAGCTCCCTTGAACTGGGCATCAATCTGTAATGGATTAAACAAAAGAAGGACATCACCGGAAAGTACCAGCATTCCTTCCCGGAAACGGGATGGTACTCCTGCCATGCCTATTAAAAATTCATCAAACAAGGTGGATGCTCTTCCATCCGGCAGCTCACGGGGCACCGGAGAAAACAGTTTTCCACACACCGAATACTGGGGAACCCGCTTGCTGTCCCCGCCGGAATGAATCACCAGAATCCGTTTATCATGAAAATCCCCTGCAATGTCTTCCATCTCGGAGAGCCTGCGCAGCACCTGAAGGGTGGCGCCGCCGGAACCTACCCGTTTTCCATCCGGGTCTGGAAGCACCAGATACTTGGTTCTGCAGGGAAGGACGTGTTTTTCCTGGCGGTATGCAATCTGGCTTCGGAAAGCCTCCGCCTGTTCTTCATTTGATGCAGTCAATACAATGTAATCCCACTGGGCAAAACTCTTCTTTCGGATGGAGCGCTGATAATCCTCCCATGCGTCTATGTAACTTTGTCTCAGAAACAAATTTTTCATCTTTTTGTATTGATCATTCATCATATTTTATTTTTCCATCTGCCAGGCAGATGCCTTTCTTCTCTTTATCCTTATACAATGTGCCACTAAAACTTTCGTGTAGACATCTGTCTACCCTACAATTTAAAAATCCGCATAAAAAAACCCCCGGCTCTCATAAGAATGTTTTTCTTACGAAAGCCAGGGGCTGTCGGAGTTTCTTCCTATTATAATAGGGTTTTTATAATAAGGTTTTATTTTTCAATTTTACTTTTCTTTTTTCTGTGCTGCTTTTTGGCATGCGTTTGTATTGGATGGAAAAGTCGTAGACCTGCCAGGGGGACTCGATGAGCTTTGTGGCTCCTGTTTTTGTCTGGAGGCGAAATCCAAGGAAGCTGTGCAATGTACGGCAGTTGTCGAAGCTGTTCAGTGTAACGCCAAAGTTGGTTTTGTATTGAATGGTATCCCCTGACACGATACCTTTCTCAATAAAAGCACAGTAAATTCCCTTTTCAAATGGAAGCATATCCATTGGTCCATCTTCCTCTTTGTCCAGGCTGTAAATTCTAAGAGGCGTTCCCTTCTCATTGATCATGGGAAGCTGTTTTAAACAGGCAATGAAAAAATCAAAATTCTTTTTTAAGACTGCCAGTTCTCCCTGCTCTCTTTCCAGAATATCTTTTGTCTTATAAAGGCTGGCCAGCTGTTCTTCCAGAGATTTGCGGATATTTTTCTCATCTTCTATCCTGATTTTTAGTTCTTCAATCTGTTCTTCTATAAGCTTCAGGCGTTTGGAAGCAATAACAGCGCCTTTGGTTCTCTTGGAAATGTTCGCTGTGGTTTCTGCAAATGCTCTGTGCACAAAAGATCGTTCTCCACACTTCTCAAAATCCTTTTTTAACCGGTAAAGCATTTCCATAAAACTCTGCTCCAATGCACATTCATGATAATTGACCGAAGGGCAGGTCCCTTTCTCTTTTTTTTCTCTGCACCGCCAGATGGGATACGCATAACTATAGATTTCTTTGTATGCTCCTTGGTCCATCCCGCAGGCTTTCAGGCTTCTCTCATCAGTATATCCTTTCGCCGTCCCGGTATAGATCAGCCTGAAAAAGGACTCTCCACATGGTTCTCCATGATTTTGCAGTGCGCCACACTGTAAGTTTCCAAAAGTCGATGCCTTTCCGACCCTTCCCTCTTTCCTGTTTTCAGAAGAAACTTTCCTCTTCTGCCCAAGGATTGCCTGTACTTTTTCCCAGGTCATCCGGTCAATGATGGCTTCATGATGGTTTTTTACATAATATCTAGGTGCTTCACCTTTGTTTTCCACAGAACGATGAGTCAGAAAATCTTTGGTAACCGTTTTCTGCATTTCCAGGTCTCCTGCATACTTTTCATTTCGCAAAATCACAAGAACACTTCCTGCCGCCCACTGTTTTCCATTGACAGTCGTCTTTCCAAGTGCATTGAGCTCTGTTGCAATTTTGTTGGCACTCTGCCCAGATGCAAAACGCTGAAACATATACTGGACAATCTCTGCCTGTTCTGCATGAATCTTCCAGGTTCCGTCTTCTCCTTTTTCATATCCCAGCATCCGATTCAGATTGATCTGGGGCTGCCCGGCTTGAAATTTTTTCTGAAAAGCCCAGCGGATGTTGTCAGAAATGGATCTGGACTCATCCTGGGCCAACGCAGAAAGAATCGTAAGAATCAGTTCCCCTTTTGCATCCAGAGTGTCAATGTTTTCTTTCTCAAAAAAAACGCCAACTGGAGGGTCCAGTTGACGAAGTTCCCGGATACAGGTCAGTGTATCCACCGTATTTCTCGCAAATCTTGATATGGATTTTGATACAATATAGTCCAGCTTTCCAGCCTTGGCATCCTCCATCATGCGGTTAAATTCTGCTCTTCTAATACGGCTGGTACCGGATAATGCTTCATCTGCATAAATTCCTGCAAATTTCCAGCCTGTTTTTTCGGTAATCAGTCTGGTATAAAAAGATTTTTGGGCTGCATAGGAAGTCTGCTGGCTCTCGTCTCCTGTAGATACACGGCAATAGGCTGCTACGCGGACATTCGTCTGTTCTCTTAGCTGCCCGCCATTCTGGATGGAACGTCTTGTCGCTGGAATTACCGCTACTGTTGGCATCATGACTGAACGCATCATAACATTTTTCCCTCTCTTTTTTCATTTTCCTTTTCGATAATTGTCCTGGTATCGTCAAACCAGTGCACAGTGTACTTGCTATATTTTTCAAAATTTTCGATTACAACCGACAAAATAAATGCTTCACAGTAATTTCCGGAAACACCTTCCAGAAACAGTTCCACAGAATCCAGTTTCCCCAGCCAGTCCACCGCTTCTTTTCGGGACTCCCGGCTTTCCTCCAGCTCTCTCCAGTAAGTTTCAAAATATGCCTGCTCTTTAAAAAGCTGTTCCGCCTTTTCTGTCTCTTCTTCCAGGTCTGTAAGCTGTCTCTGGTAAAAACTTCGATCCCGTTCTACAAACTCCATGTCCTGTACACGAAGGAGCCGTTCTCTCATTTCTTTAAAAAAAGCTTTTAATTTCTGTTTTGACCGAATATTTTTGCTATAAAGAGGCTCTTCTCTCTCAAAGATTCCTGTTCCGAAAAATCGTTCCACTACCGTCTGGCTTACAATCTGATCTAGCTGTTTTTCATACACCGGTCTTGCATGGCAGACCAGCTTTCCATTCTTTCTTCCTGCAGACGGGCAGTACCAGATAGACGATTTTTTCGTATTTCGGACATTATAAAACCGGCCGCACTCACCACAGATAAGCCGCCCGGAAAAAGTATACATTGTTTTCTTTCCTTTACGATCATAAAGTCTGGAATTGTGTGCAGTGATCTCCTGCACCTTGTTGAAAAGTTTTCGGTCTATAATGGCCGGATGATGGTTTCGGATGGAATACCTTGGAATTTCTCCAAAATTTTTCCGCACCCGATGTGTCAGATAATCGGTTGTATAGGTTTTCTGCGTCAGCACATCTCCTGCATAACGTTCATTTTTCAGAATAGCAGAAATCCTTCCTGCTGTCCAGCCCTCCTCCAGACAACTTTTCAACTGTCCTTTCCTGGCATTCTGCCTGCGCTTTCGAAGAGCATCACTTTCCGGTGCTGGTATCTGGCGGACATTCAGCCTTCTGGCTAAGTCTGCGTAGGCCTTCCCTTTAGCCGCCTGGCAGAAAATCCAGCGTACCACTTCTGCTTCTTCTTCCACGATTTCAATGTCTTTGTATTGAAATCCGCTCTCACTGGTCACAGTATTTCCATTATAATGATAACCATAGAGAAGCTTGTTCCCTACATCTCCTCTGGAAAAACGCATCTGATTTGCCAGCCTGCCATTTTCTGAAATGCTGCGGCTCTCTTCCTGGGCAAGCGCCCCCAGGGTAGTAAAAATAAATTCACTGATGGGCTCCCTAGTGTCCAGATTTTCTTTTTCAAAGAAAACGGTCACCTGATTGTCCTGTAAAATCCGCATTGCAGTCAGGAAATCTTCTGTATTCCTTGCAAAACGGGAAATAGATTTGCAGACAATCCGGTCGATTTTTCCCTCCTGACAGTGCAGCAAAAGACTGCGAAAACCGCTTCTTTTGGAAATCCCCGTGCCGGAAATCCCGTAGTCTGCATAAATTCCGGCATTCTGCCACTCTGCGTGGCTGGAAAGCAGCTGCATAAAATACTGTTCCTGGAGTTCATAGGAATTTTCCTGATCTTTTCTGTCTGTGGATACCCGAATATAAGCAGCGACTCTCAATTTGGTTTTCCTGCTTTCTGGTATTTCGTCTGCAGCAGCCATTTCTGATCAATTTTTTTCAAGCCTTCTTTAAAGCGGATATGCAGATTTACGTCTCCATTTTTCGGTTCAATTTCTTCAATATCACCCGTTCCAAACTTTGGATGCACCACCTGCTCCCCAACCTGATACTGAATGATGCTGTTCTTTTTTTCTTTGTACTCCTGTTCCTGGCGGTAGCGGTCGCGAATGGGAACCGTCCTGTCATGAATTCTGTTTTTCAGCACTTTGTCATAATCCTGTTTTCTCAGTGCTTCTCCTGCCCGGTAATAGGGTGTGGGCACTGCTCCGGTCAGCGAACAGCAGTATTTCCAAGCACTGCCATGCGTGCCTGCCTGCCAGCGGTATTCTTCCGGAATGACAATCTGATGCTGCATATAATGGGCATATTCATGCTTATAAAGATCCATCCTGTCTTCTTTGCTCAGAGGATGTTTTACTGCATACCCTACAAACAGCAGGGAAAAATGAAAATGCTCCTTTTCCCCCTGTTCTCCCCGGGTATAAGAACCAAGAAGTTCTTTTTCAACCCCGAAGGTAATGGGAACCTGCGCTCCCCTCAAATGGAATTTCTTATCCAGCTCCCGGTATACCGCACGAATCTGTGCAGTCAGGATCGGAATTTCCTTATAAAGAACCTTTACCAGCTCCTTGTACTCCTGATACTCCTCCATGATTTCCCCTTTTCTCTTGTGAAGTGCTCTTTCCTTTTTACAGATACTTTCATGCTTTCACTGCCCAGCGCATCTTTGTAGACCGTGCTCTTGGATTCTGTACGCATTCCTGGGCAGAGGGGCGCACTACATCTTTCGCATATTCCGTATAAATTCCTAATCGGTATCCCTCTTTCAGCGCCTTTTTCACCAGCTTGTCCTCTCCGGAATGGAAGGTCAGAATGGCCGCCCGTCCGCCTGGCTTTAAGGCATTCGGAAGCTTTTCCATAAATTCATACAATACTTCAAACTCATGATTCACATCAATGCGCAGTGCCTGAAAGACTCTCTGGCAGGTCTTCTTAATAGTCTCTTTCTTTTCTTTTTCCGGAAGAAAATCCAGTGTCTTTTCAATCACTTCCCGCAATCTGGTGGTGGTATCAATGGGATGTCCTTTTCGAATCTCATCGGTAATGGCTTTTGCCAGCTCCTCACAGTAAGGCTCGTCTGAATTTTCATACAGCATTCCAGCCAGTTCATCTCTGCTGATGGACTCCAGCCGTTTGGCAGCGCTGATTCCTTCTTCCTGATTCAGGCGAAGATCCAGGGGACCATCTACTTTAAACGAAAATCCTCTCTTAGGATTGTCAATCTGCATGGAAGATACTCCCAAATCTGCCAGAATAAAGTCAAAGCCTCCCACTTCTTTGGCAATCTCATCAATGGTACAGAAATTCTGCAGACGGATAGTCAGAATGTCTTCCGTAAATCCCTGCTCTTCCAGACGTTTTCTGGTTTTGGCTGACTCCTCCGGATCCACGTCGGTTGCGTAAATGTGGCCTTTTCCCTGAAGGCACTCCAGCATAGCCTTGGTATGTCCGCCATACCCAAGAGTGGCATCAAACCCTGTTTCTCCTGGCTGAATGTTGAGAAAATCCAAAATTTCCTTTACCATAATGGAAATGTGCATCCCTGCAGGAGTATTTCCTTTCTGGATCACATGTTCAATGGTATCTTTGTATTTTTCCGGCTGAAGCTCTTTGTATTTTTCTTCAAATTTCTTTGGGTATTTTCCTTTGTAACGCGCACGGCGTTTATGGGGCATCTGTGTATCCTGTTCCATGATCATTCTCCCTTCTTTGTTCTTCTATTTTTTCCTCTTCGCAGGGTGCGCAGATAATCTTTCTGCTCCCTTGTAATCCGGCAGCTTTCCACTGCTTTCTGAATAGTCTTATTGTGCACCCACTCTGGCAGCCTGTCCTCCTGAAGAAATTTCACTGCAATATCCCACTGTTTTGCCAGGGCAGCGGCAAAATACCATGCAATCATCATATTCACATAGTATTCCTCTGAATGGACGCTGGCTGTAAGGGCGAGATAGTCCGGCTGAAACTCTTCATCCAGATACAGACGCATCAAAAGCCCGATACCATACCGGATCTGGTAGGTTTTCCCTGATGCAATCCATGTTTGAATCTCTGGAAGAAGTTCTTTTTGCTTTCCTGCAAAGCATTTAGGAACCGGCATATCACAGGTAGCCCAGTTATCCACATAGGGCAGAAAAGCCGTAAGTGCCCCCAGACACTCAGAAAAATCCTTCCTCTGGCCAATCAAAAGCATGTGCAGATTGTTCTCTTCATAATACGTGTGGGGAAACTCCTCTAAAAATACGTTTGCTTCCTCCGTCTTTCCAAATGTCTTTGCAAAGCTGCGAAGCGCAGGCATACGGATGCCAATGATTTTCTCCTTTGGCAAATCTGGAATCAGTCCGCTTTGAAACTCTTGGTACTTTCTATCCTGCATTGCAAAAAGCTGACTCTGTAAACTTGTTTTTTCCATTCTTCAGGCTCCTTCAATGTCTTTGCAGTTTTTCCATTTCATTGACCGGAAATGATACCAGAATAAACTTCCCGCACGCTTTTAATCTTTTTCTGTAAACATTTCCCAATACTCCATCTTTCTCTCTCTTTTTCCGGCATTGCAATTTCCACGTTCCAGGGATATAATACAATGATACCACATCTGAAAACCAGTTTTGACAAAGGACGTGAGACAAATGATTACTTTGAACGATTATTTATATTCCGGAGATACGGTGCTGCGCATTCTCCAGAAATACATCCAGGATCTGCGCGCCGATGCTGCCAGAACCCACAACGAAATCGACCTTGCCCACTGCAATTTTCTCCTGCAGATTCAGGAACTCTTAGAGCACAACGATTTCCTGACTGCCCAGTCCCAACAGATCCGGGAATTTTACAAGTACATGGCGCGGGAATATCCCTTTCTTGCCTTTACATTCAAAGGACGGATCAAGTCTCTGATCCGTGCTGAAGAAAAATTCAATGGTTATATTGTGGAAACCATTTACCATTATTACACAGCCCGCCATACCTATCCGCCTCTGCCGGAATTAAAAGACCGCCTTGCCTGTTTTCGGGACATCATTGCCTACCGGATCGTCATCTCCATGCCCAGATGCCACTTAAAAAGTGAGGAAGAGCGGGAAAACCAGGAGCTTCGCTACCTGTATGAAATCGCCAATGTTCTGCCAGGCTTTCTGGAACAGCGGGGCTTTACTGCCGAATCTGCCAGAGGCATCCTGCCAAGCACATCCCATCTTTTAAATGAAGATGTCCGTCCCTATTACCGGGATTATATCTCCGGTCACAGCGAATACGGCTACCAGTCGCTGCACATTACCTTTTATGACAACTGCTCCCGCTCCTTTATGGAAGTGCAGCTTCGCACCAAAACCATGGACGATATCGCAGAAATCGGCCCTGCCAATCACTTAGGATATGAAAAACGCCAGGAAACAGATCGGGCCAGACGGGACGCCATTCCCATGGGGGAGTGCATTTATTTTGACGAAGCCTATGAGCGGGGAATGCGGCTGTTTCAGCTAAATCTGGCTGATCTGGATGTCAATATGTTTTCTGCAGTCAACAACAGCCTCATCAATGATGGCTGCGGTCTGTACCGGGGCCGGCTGATTCTTCCCTACGAGCACCTTTCCCGGTTTCAGAATGACATCGTGGACTGATCCGGTATTACCGGTATTCCATGGAAATCTGAATGTCATTTTCCTTTGCTTCCACCACTGCCATGCTTCCGGACACCAGAGGCATCATAGGCGGATGGTGGCCAAGATCTGCATCCAGAATGATAGGCACGTCAAGATCACCCAGAATATCCGTCACTGCGCGGATGTGGTCCAAGCCCATCATTTCCTGGCCGATGCAGTAAGGCCTTCCAATGAGAAATCCTTTTGCATACCGGAACCATCCGGCCTCTTTCATCTGCCACATAGCTCTTCGGATTCCCCAAACATTTAAGTCACAGCATTCCAGGAACCAGATAATGCCGTCTTCTTTGTACTTCTCATTAAAGGCTTCTACCTGGTCCAGTCTGGTGCCAAGCAGGGTGGTCAGGCAGTCCACACATCCTCCTGCCAGCCGTCCTTCCATCCGGATCTCCTTTTCCGGATACAGGGTAAGTTTTCTTGGCTCTGTCACATAATACGGCGCCAAAGGATTGTTCTCATCTTTGATTCCTTCCATTTCCCACAGGGGATATCCGCTCACCTGCTGTGTCTTTCCGGTAAGAATGCCAAAGGCATCGAAAAGACTTTCGTGCCAGGGTTCCATTCCAAAAGATGCTGCACAGGGACCGTACACCCCTGCTGTATCGCACAGGGTGGTGAGAAGAAAAATCAGATTGGTGTTGTCTGAATATCCCATAAACCATTTTGGATCTGCTTCTTTTAATTTCTGAAAATCCACCTCTCCGATGGTCTCGCACATCATTTCCCCGCCTCCGCAGGAAATTAAAATGTCATTCCTACTGCTGCAGTAATATTTCTCCAGCTCTCTCGCACAGGCTTTTGGCGTATTGCTGATGCCAATGCCCTGATCTTCATAGCAATTTGGCCCCAAATCCAGGGAATATCCCTTTTCTTTGAAAATTTTCTGGGCATTTTCAAAGGCTGTGCGGTAAGGTTCCGATGCACAGCCAAAAGACGGAGCCACAAATCCGATGGTTCCGTTTTTCGGAAGAAATTTTGGATATCTCATACCTTTTCTCCTTTTTTATTGTTCCTGCAGATCTGCCAGTTCCGTTTCTGTCTCTACCATTCGTTCCAGAAGGGTCTCCTGAAGATGTTCCTCTTCTTCAATCTTCTTTTGGATCTCCCCAAGCTTTACATAGTCCAAAGAAAGGGCCGGATCCATCATCTGCATCTGAAGCCCGGCCAGCTTTTCCTCACTTTCCTCTAACTGGCTTCCGTATTTTTCCAACTGTCTTTGAAGCCTGGAGCGGATCTTTCCAGGATTGTAATAGGTCTTTTTGTCAAATACATCCTCCAGGGTGGGGACATGGGTACTCCCTTTGGCAGTTCCTGCAGTCATCTGAGGGATCTTTCCGGCTTCTTTTTGGCTTTCTTTTTCCTTTCCTTCCAGGTAAGCCTTATAGTTTCCGGCATACTGGCGGACGCCCTTTTCGGAAAATTCCAGAATCCCGGTGGCAAGGCGGCTGATAAAATACCGGTCGTGGGACACAAACAGCACCGTGCCCTCATAGTCCAACAGCATCTGCTCCAGCGCTTCTTTTCCAATGATGTCCATGTGATTGGTAGGCTCATCCAAAATCAGGAGATTTGGTCTCTTCTGCAGCATTTTACACAATGCCAGACGGACTTTTTCCCCTCCGGAAAGCTGTCCCATTTTCTTCAGTGCATCTTCCCCGGAAAAAAGGAAGCCTCCTAAAGCGCTCCGCACCTCTTCCCGCAGGTATCCTGGATAAGCTTCCCAGAAATTGTCCAGCACGCTCTGATCGGGGTCTGTCTGTTCCTGGACGGCCTTTTGCTGGTCAAAATAACCCCATTCCACGTTCTGGCCATACTGAAAGGTCCCTCCAAGAGCCGGGATTTCTCCTGCCAGAGTTTTTAATAAGGTGGATTTTCCGATTCCATTTTCCCCGATCACTGCCAGCCGTTCTTTTTTCTGCAGAAGAAAAGACACCTCTGCCAGCACCGTATCGTATCCCACTTTCAGGGCAGTTGTCCGTATCACATTGGTATAGCTTTCTAATCTTGGAACATATCTGCCGTGAAATGCCTTCGTATCAAATCTTCTTGGCTTTTCGATGGGTACCATATGTTCGATAGCCATCCGTTTGGACCTGGCTGCCGCCACTTTGGTTGGAGTATTTTTCCACTTTTCAATCCATTCTGTCAGGCGGTTGATTTCTTTTTGCTGTTCTTCATAATCCTTTTCCTGTTTTTCCAGGGCTGCCTGCTTCTGCTTCATAAAGGCCGTATAATTTCCGGAATACCGGTGCATCCGGTGGTACTCTATTTCATAGGTCACATCGATCATTTTATCCAGAAACATCCGGTCATGGGATACAATCACCACGGCCTTGTCATAGGTTTTTAAATACCCCTCCAGCCACTGAATCGTGGGCAGGTCTAAGTGGTTGGTAGGCTCATCCAACAGCATAATGTCCGGCCTTCTAAGGAGCAGCTTGATAAAGGCAATCTTTGTCTGCTGGCCACCGGAAAAACTGCCCATGGGACGGTCAAGTTCCTCTAATCCAAAGCCAAATTTCTGAAACATAGTTTCCATATCCTGTTTCCAGGAATATCCCCGCAAGGCTTCCAGCTGTTTTGCCAGACAGTCATACTCTCTTAAAAGCTCCGCCTGATCCGGTGCTTCTTTCATCTGCATTTCCACCGCCCGTAGCTTCTCTTCACAGGCAAAAATGGGCGCAAATACTTTTTTAATCTCTTCGCCTGCGGTAATTTCCCGGTCTTTAAAGTTTACCTGGCGCAGAAATCCGATTTCCTGTTTCCCAGCCATCTCAACCCGGCATTTTTCATCGCTGTCCGGGTTGCTCACGGAAATGTCTCCTGCAATGAGCTTTAATAAAGTAGTCTTCCCACAGCCGTTTCTTCCTACTACAGCTATTTTTTCACGGTCATGAATCTCAAAATCAATGTTTTCCAGTATGACATCGGCTCCGAACTGGACGTATCCATGCTGTATCCGGTATCTCATGTTTGTTTTTCTCCCTGTTCTGCGTTCACGGAAAATCCGCCTTTTCCGTGTTCTTCAGATAGGATATCACAAAACGCGCCCCTTCGCAACCGGACATCTGCTTAAGAAGCCATCTGAAGAAGCTTTTCGTAAACTGCTTCCGCAAAAACCGCATGACCTCCGGCATTCATGTGCTCCTGGTCTGCTTCACAACAGCGCACCACAGAAGCTGCCTTTAAAAAAGAAGCCTTTCTGCTTCTGGCAATCTTTTCACATACCCCTTCTAACTCCTTGGAAACCTCCACGGATTTGGGTGAAGAATGCTGGTCCATCTGATTCCCCAGGGCAGCCGTTTTTTCGTCTCTCCATCATATCCCCATGTATTGGAGTCTCCAAAGCATAAAATCTGTTTCATTTTATATATTCCTCTATTCCCATCTGTTTACTATGATTATTGAAATTATCCTATCACACTTTTTTCATTTTGTCTACATAAAAATTTTAGTTGATTTTATCGGTTAATTATGTATAATTATGGGTAGGGAAGCCGGGCTGTCCCGCTTCTTTTTAAAGACATCAGAAGCCTGCAGCCGCAGGCGGTTACCAAATTACCATGAAAGAAAAGAGGTTAATTGTAAGATGGCAGAAATCAATTTAAGCAAGTATGGCATCACCGGAACTACTGAAATCGTGTACAATCCTTCTTATGACATGTTATTCGAGGAGGAGACCAAACCCGAACTGGAAGGCTATGAAAAAGGTCAGGTCAGCGAGCTTGGCGCTGTTAATGTAATGACCGGTATTTATACAGGCCGTTCACCCAAAGACAAATTCATCGTTGTAGACGAGAATTCCAAAGATACTGTATGGTGGACCTCTGAAGAATACAAAAACGACAACCATCCGGCTACTCCGGAAGCATGGGCTGCTGTAAAAGACATCGCCCTGAAAGAGCTGTCCAATAAGAGACTCTTCGTTGTAGATGCATTCTGCGGAGCAAACAAAGATACCCGTATGGCTATTCGTTTTATCGTAGAAGTTGCTTGGCAGGCTCATTTCGTAACCAACATGTTCATCCGTCCTACCGAAGAAGAACTGAAAGACTTCGAGCCGGATTTCGTTGTTTACAACGCTTCCAAAGCAAAAGTTGAAAACTACAAAGAGCTGGGCTTAAATTCTGAGACCGCTGTTATGTTCAACATCACCAGCCGCGAGCAGGTTATCGTAAACACCTGGTACGGCGGAGAAATGAAAAAAGGTATGTTCTCTATGATGAACTACTACCTGCCGTTAAAGGGCATCGCTTCCATGCACTGCTCCGCAAACACTGACTTAAACGGCGAAAATACCGCTATCTTCTTCGGTCTGTCCGGAACTGGTAAAACCACCCTTTCCACTGACCCGAAGCGTCTGCTGATCGGTGATGACGAGCACGGCTGGGACGACAACGGCGTATTCAACTTCGAAGGCGGCTGCTACGCAAAAGTTATCAACCTGGACAAAGAATCTGAGCCGGATATCTACAATGCCATCGTACGCGATGCTCTGTTAGAGAACGTTAGTCTGGATGCTGAAGGAAAGATCGATTTCGCTGATAAGAGCGTTACCGAGAACACCCGTGTATCCTACCCGATCAACCACATCAAAAACATCGTACGCCCGATCTCTTCTGCACCGGCAGCTAAGAATGTAATCTTCCTGTCCGCAGATGCTTTCGGTGTACTGCCTCCTGTATCTATCCTGACTCCGGAGCAGACTCAGTACTACTTCCTGTCTGGTTTCACTGCTAAACTTGCAGGTACTGAGCGTGGAATTACCGAGCCGACCCCGACCTTCTCTGCTTGCTTTGGCCAGGCTTTCCTGGAGCTGCATCCGACCAAATATGCAGAAGAGCTGGTTAAGAAGATGGAAAAGAGCGGTGCAAAAGCATACCTGGTAAATACCGGATGGAACGGCACCGGAAAACGTATCTCCATCAAAGATACCCGTGGTATCATCGATGCAATCCTGAAAGGTGACATCTTAAGCGCACCGACCAAGAAGATCCCGTTCTTCAACTTCGAAGTTCCGACCGAGCTTCCGGGTGTTGATCCGAAGATCCTTGACCCGCGTGACACCTACGCTGATGCTTCTGAGTGGGAAGCAAAAGCAAAAGATCTGGCAGCTAGATTCGTTAAGAACTTCGCTAAATACGAAGGAAACGAAGCTGGCAAGGCTCTGGTAGCTGCTGGTCCCCAGGCATAAGTTTCCTGCATTGCAGGGAAAAACAGGTACGGTTTGAAGCCGTACCTGTTTTTTATGCCAACCATATCGATTTTACTTTACGCAGACAACGAGCCAAAATCCATGTCTGCACGAGACCTTAACAACCACCGCGATAACTTGAAAAACTCTCAAAGCGTGTTTCTCATAGTTAAAAATGAATAACTTCCGGTTCCTGAGAAAAAGACGTAATCACCGCTTCTGCATTCTGGAAATAAAAAACTGTAGTATTTCCATCATCCGCCGCGTACATCTTTTTCAGAGATGGATAGGCATCCAGCATGGAGATTCTTGCCTCTATGCGGTCGTCTTCAATCAGCTCTCCTGCAACGCGAATCCATTTTCCACCCTTAAAGGCACAGATCTCTGCTTTCGGATTGGCTTTCAGCTGTTTGGACACTTCTTTTTTCTTTCCGGTCTGGATGTAGAGTTTTCCTTCAAAAATATGTGCCGTTCCAAAAGGGCGCACTCTGGGCTGATCGCCTTCCACAGTTGCCAGATAGTAGGTTCCTGCATCTTTTAAAAACCGGGTTACTTTTTCGATTCCTTCCATCTTTTTCCTCCGTTTCTAAAACAGGCAGAGGACGATCCTCTGCCTGTCTTTTCATCTCTGTAACAACATTATACTTCCGCACGTCTTTTTTTACAAGTGCGAATCAGATATCTGGAAAGTTTCCATCCCGCCCAGCCGCAGAAAAATCCGATAATCGCTCCTCCCAGAATATCCGTTGGATAATGAACATACAGATACATTCTGGAGATGGCAATGAGTACTGCCAGCACGCCGCATTCTTTCCAAAGTTTCTTCTCTCCTGCAAAATAAAGAGCCACCGTAAAGGCCACCGAAGCCGCTGTATGACCAGATGGAAATGAATAATCAATGGGCTTTGCAATCAGCAGTTCTATTGTCTGTTTTACCTCGTAAGGCCGTATCCTGGCCACCACATTTTTCAAAATCAGATTGCACAAAATCAGCTCTATCATCAGTCCCGCCGCTGCTGCCAGACCGCTCTCCCGCTTCTTTTTATTCAGCAAAAGCACTGCTGTCAGAAAGATCCAGATGATCCCTGCATTTCCAAGGGTCGTCACCGCCACCCAGAACTGGTCTGCCACAGGCGAGTGCAAAGTCTGAAACCAGTCCAAAATCCGTAATTCCATGTATTTTCCTCCTGCTTGTTCATTTCTTTCATTGTAAACCTTTTTCTGAAACAAACAAGAGGATTTTTTTAACAATTCTTAAATTCTGCTTGATTTTACTGTTCCAGTGCCTGATAAGCCTCGTCATCGACTGCTTCCAGCCATTCATTTGAAGTCTCTTCTCCCGGACATTCCACTGCCAGGTGGCTGAACCAGCTGTCTTTCTTGGCACCATGCCAATGCTTCACCTCTGCGGTGTGGTGGTATGGTCACAATATCACCCGATTTTAAGCTCTGTGCCGGCTTTCCTTCTTCCTATACCAGCCTTCTCTGTCTACACAGATGAGAAGCTGTCCGCCGGCTTTTTTCGCATGATGAATATACCAGTTGTTCCGGCAGCCAGGCTCGAAGGTAACATTAGCAATAAAAATCGTCTCTTCAGGCTGTTAAAGATCTGCTCCCTTTAAAAACTCCTTCATAATCTCCAGACGTTTTTTTCGATATTTTTTTGTCACCGGACTGTCCATAGCCATATCGTAACCGTGGATGGTCCCTTTTGTTTCACACAGCCGCACCGTATCTGCAATCCCCATAATCCGGCTGGCATAAGCTGCCCCTTCATCCCGCAGACAGTCAAATTCTGTGGTCTCAATGTAGGCAGGCGGCAGTCTGTCCGGAAGCTTCATTTCCATGGGAGAGGCCTCTTTGCAGGCTTCTTCTGGCACATCTTTTAAATACAGTTCCCACATATGCCGGTTGTTCACCGCATTCCACAGAGGTGTATCGGTATAACGCTTCATGGATTCTGTCTGCATCCGCCTGTCTGCCACTGGATAAAGAAGAACCTGCCCGCAGGGCATGGGAAGCTGCCGGCACGCTGTATCGTTTACCAGGCCTGCTGCCAGGGCAGCTCCTGCGCTGTCTCCCATCACCAGAAACTTCTTTCTGGAAAGTTGAAAGGTTTCTGCGTGTTCAATCAGATGCTGATACACTGCCTGTACGTCTTTTGCTGCCGCCGGGTATGGATATTCCGGAAGCAAATGATAAGATGGCAGAAATACCCGGCATTCCAGGCTTTTGCTGTATATGCAGGCGTTTAACAGCTGATACTCCGCCATTTCATAGCCAAATCCGCCTCCGTGAATGTCCAAAATCCAGGGAACTTCTGGCTTTTGGGAAAGATCGGACGGCCAGATTTCCAGTACCGAAACCGGAAGCCCCTGATATCCTGAAACTTCAAAGATTCGTTTTTTCATGCCCTTCGGAAGTATCTGTTCTTTCTGCATTTTTGCCTGGATGGTTCTTGCCAGAGACAGAAAGGCTCCCCGAAAGGGGAGCTTTTTGGCAATCTTCTGAAAACTTTCATCATACGGATAAACCGTTTCTTTTTTCATCATTTTTATCCATTCTCTTCTATGCAAAGAGATCCTGTACCATCTCCGGCGTAAATACCACCTGAGACACATGATTAACTTCAATCTGGTACAGGGCATTGGCTGCGATATGCTCTGCTGCCTGTTCCAGGTCACGGATACCGCTGGTATCTGCAAATTTTTCAATGACCGCTTCCACAGTTTCTTCCGGCACAATACACTCTTCCGACTGCAGGCTGATCCGTTTTAAGACTTTTGGCAGGGCAAACTTGGAGAAAATAACTTTCTTCTCCTCTGCAGTATAGTCCGGAATGTCAATCACGGCAAAACGGGACATCAGCGGTGCACTGATCTGGCTCTTGTCATTGGCAGTGGCAATGGGATAAACGCCGCCAGTTGGAATCATGCATTCCATGTAGTTGTCAGTAAAGCCTAAGTTGTCCAAAAGGGTTAACAGCACATCCGCCGGATTTCCATTTCCTTTTCCGGAAGCTGCCTTATCCAGCTCATTGATAATAAATACCAGGCTGGACTCTCCTGCCATGGAAAAGGCTTCCATAATAATACCCGGTTTTGCATTTGCATAAATGCGGGAGCTTCCGGTAAGCTGCTCCGGATCATTAATGGAACTCATATCCAATGTCGTCCAGGGCAGTTTTAAAATTCTGGCAACTGCGTAGGCGATCTGAGATTTTCCCGTACCGGCCGGACCGATGAGAAGCAGTCCGTAAGCCGGGAGTGTGTGGGTCCGGTTGATCTGAATGATAGTCTCAATGATTCTTTGTTTTACCCGCTCCATCCCATAGAGCTCCTCGTCCAGAATCCGTCTGGCTTCTGCCGGGTCAATGGCAGGAAAATAATTGTTTTTCCACTGAATGTTCATCATAATGGAAAGGGCTCTCTGGGCATGGCGTCTTTCCTCCGGAGATACTTCGTGGGAACGGGCCACTGCCAGGTTTCTTCTTGCCCACAGACGAATATTGTCCGGCATGGTTCTTCCTGCACAGGTCATAAAGTCTGTAATGCTCTGAAGGCTGGTGAGCTTCATCTCATCTCCGGCTTCTTCTTCGTCCTCCTCTTCCTGCTCCGGTTCCGGTGCGCTGCTCGCCAGCAGGCGGTCAATCATAAACTGCAGAAATCCATCTTCCGCAGAAAGTTTGGTGCCGCCGCCAAAAGCAATTTCCCGGATCTTGTAGACTGCATAGCCGTCTTCCCGGTTCTTTCCGGAAAGACGCACATGGATGTGATTTTTCCCAAGCCATTTTAAAAGACTGACAAAACGGGCATCAATCTGCAGAATATCTGCGCTGACGGTTCCATCCTCTTCCTGAAATTCAAAGGAAGTCCGTTTTATAGGATTGGTAAACACACCGCAGGAGTGATGTTTCCACTGGCGTTTCTGATTATCTAAAAGCATCACCGGTTTTTCCGGTGTCATTTCACTTTCGTCACTCTGGAACACGGTATAGGTGCATTCCGGAGTCTGTCCTTTCTCTGGCATTTCACCAAAATCAAATACTGGCATCTGTCTAAACTCCTTCTTGTTCTCTTTCGTTTCGCTGTATTAGTTTAACACGGACTGGCACTGTTTTCCAGCACTTCCTGTATTTTTTCTTTGTTAAGCCTTTCTCCAATGACAATGACCACCTGCTGGCCTTCTTGAATCGGGGTTGTCCGCATTCCTTTTTCTGTGGCATTGCACTCCAGCCAGCCGCCGTTCTGGTCCTGCAGAAATCCTTTGATTCTCCAGACTCTTCCATACTCCAAAGACTGGAATAATGTTCCGGCTTTTTCCCTTAACTGCTCTTCCGTCAGATTCAGTTTTAAAAAGCTGAGGGAATCAAAGGCTGCTTCCCCATCGCCCGCAGGCCGTCCGTAGCTTTCTCTGTAGTATCCATTGGCCTGAATCTGCTGAAAATCCGCTTCTTTAAGCTCCTTCCAGTCTTTGATCAGTGTATCTTTTTCCACGTCCCGCTGGCATCCTGCCTTTTCCAGGGCTCTGCAGATGTGTTCCTTGGTTTTCTGAATTTCACTCTCATCTGTCTCCTGGGCTCTGCTGAAAACAATGGTGCCTGCACAGGCAATCTCAGAGGCTAAGAGGTAATCTGCGTCTTCAGACATTTTTCCTGGAAGTCCTGCATCTACAATGGCAATCACACTTCCTGCTTCGTACCACCGGTCTAAGGGTTCCTCTGTCAGCGTATCAAAAAATTCTTCCACATCGTAAATGCCGGATGGCTCCACCAGCACCCGGTCGTAGCCGCACATGCCCATGGCAATAAGCTTGGTTTTAAACCGCCTTCTGTGGGCATCCTGACAACATCCCCCGGAAATCATCTCCAGTTCGCAGTGCTCCCCTTCCAGATCTTTTAAAAGCATCATATCCACGTTAACGGCACCGAAATCATTTTCCAGAATGCCGATGTTTAAGCCTTTGTCCAGAAGATACCGGGCATAGCTTTTTAAAAATGTGGTTTTTCCAGAGCCCAGAAATCCGGTAATTAAATCTATTTTTATCATCCTGTTCTGCCTTTCTATGTAAAACTTTTTCAAACTTCATATGATGCCACGGGTTGCTCCGCAGTTTTACAGTCTTTGGCTTTTTGGCCCTTGGCATCATTGTATCATAATTCGCACCTCACGGTGCTTGACGCTGCTTCGCAGCTATCATGATCGACATTCGCCGCTCCCGATGAATAAACTGCGCTTATTTCCGCTCGCTAACGCTCATTGTATCATATTTATTTTTAAATTTCTACGTCCATACAGGTCGTTTTTTCTTTGATTTTCAAAGTACTCTTGTCAAGCACCTCTTTGGGGAATATAATGGATGATGCTAGGGTCAAAAGCCTGAAACCACGATGTACTTACACAGGAGTGGTTTTATGGCTTAATGACCCGCCCCGATATGCGAATATTGGGCAGAATTGTGGGGTGCTGTGTGCCAGTGGCACCCGTTTAGCACCGACCGTAGTGAATACGAAACACGGAACAATTCGTAAGGTATCTCTTGACACCAACATCATATCATGTTGATTTAACTCTATGAATCATCGAGGATTTTCTTATTATGCAAGTAGTTGAAACATTTGGACATTATGTCGAAGAATTTTCCAATCAGAATCCTGCCAAAGGCTGCTGGCTGTTAAAAACCGGCTGGGAGGCACAGGATCTGAAATTCCGTCTTTTTCCTGACAAACGTCTCCTTCCTGCGGACCAGTACCTGGCCCATATGATGATGCAGGCCATGTTAGCGCCTTTAAAGCATCCGCAAGATTCTGTCATTGTCAGTATTTTTACCCCCTGTGAGCTTATGGCAGAAGCCGGGCTGCATCCTTACAATGTGGAAGGATTTTCCTGCTATTTAAACGGTTCCCACGCAGAACGGGCATTTCTTCAGCACTCGGAAAACCAGGGCATCTCAGAGACCCTATGCAGCTACCACAAAACCTTTCTCGGCGCTGCAAGAAAAGAACTTCTTCCCAAGCCCCGGTGCATCGTTTACACCAATTTAACCTGCGATGCCAATCTTCTGACCTTCCGGGCACTGGCTGATTTTTACCAGATTCCCTTGTTTTTTATTGACGTTCCCATGCAGCAGTCCGAGGCAGATGTGTCCTATGTTGCAGGACAGTTAAAGGATCTGGGCCGTTTTCTGGAAACCAATACTGGAAAAACCATTGATGAGTCTTCCTTAAAAGCCAGACTTTCTTTAAGCCGGAAAACCTTGAAGGCTTACGCAAAGTTTCAAAAACAGCGTGCTGACAAATACATTCCCACAGACCTGGTGACTCCTCTGTATGCAGGCATGACAAACAACATTCTTCTGGGAACCAAAGAAGAAGCCCGGTATGTAAACATGCTTTTAAGAGACTGCGAGCACGCCTCTCCTGCCAAAGGAAGCCGCATTTACTGGATGCACACCATTCCGTTCTGGTCGGAGGCTGTTCGCAGATCGCTGTATTTTAATGAAAAGGCACAGATCGTAGGCTGTGAACTGGCAGAAGTCTGTGAACCGGATTTCGACCCGGAAAAGCCCTACGATGCCATGGCAAGACGTATGGTGTATCACGCCTTAAACGGCAGTGCTCTCAGGCGCATTAACGCCGGCATCCGCCACGCAAAACAGGCTGGTGCCAATGGTGCTGTCTGGTTTGGCCACTGGGGCTGCAAGCACACCCTGGGAGCTGCCCAGCTGGCAAAGAAAAAATTTGAAGAACAGGGCATTCCCCTTCTGATTCTGGACGGGGACGGCTGTGACCGCAGCCACGGCGGAGAAGGCCAGACTGCCACCCGCCTGGAGGCGTTTCTGGAAATGCTGGAAGGAGGAACTGCAAATGTCTGAACAGAATAATCAGCCCGTTTATTACGTCTGTAAGTACACCCCGGTAGAACTTTTAAATGCCTTCGGCGCCAAGTGCCAGATTTTTAATCACATGCCGGAGGGATTTGACAAGGCCGACCAGATTGCCCATCCAAACCTGTGCGGATTTGGAAAAGCCCTTCTGGAAGCGGTTCTTACCTCGGATATCCGGGAGCTTGTCCTCGTAAACTGCTGCGACACCATCCGCAGTGTCTACGACGTCCTTCTCGACAGCGGACGCATGGATTTTCTCTACCTGATTGACCTTCTCCACCATCCCTCTTCCTGCAGCAGGGAACGCACCGCTGCCCAGTTAAAAGGGCTTGCAAAAGCGTATGGCGCTTACAAAGGCACCACCTTTAATAAGGAGGCATTTTTAAACGCCTTTTCTAAGGAAGAGCCCATCCGCGCTCCACACCTTGCAGTGCTGGGTGCCCGTATGGGAGAAGAGCTGTTTGAAATGACCAAGAAGGCTATGCCGCTTCCCGTCCAGAATGAAACCTGCGTCCACAACCGGAGTGCGGGACATGCCGTTCCTCCTGCCAATCTGGATTTTGACGGTCTCATGGACTGGTATGCAGATGTGCTGTTAAACCAGCTGCCCTGTATGCGGATGAACGACCAGACAGGCCGGAAAAAGCTGTACAACGATCCCTCTTTAAAAGGTGTGATTTACCATACGGTAAAGTTCTGTGATTTTTACAGCTTTGAATATGCAGATATCAAAAATCATGTGGATGTCCCGCTTTTAAAAATCGAATCGGATTATACCATTCAAAGCAGCGGGCAGCTGCTGACCAGACTGGAAGCGTTTGCGGAAAGCCTGCAGCAGGGCGAATCGAAAGGAGCAGTGAAAAAAATGGGAAAAGGATATTTTGCAGGAATTGACAGCGGTTCCACCAGTACCGATGTGGTAATTCTGGATAAGAACCAGCACATCATTGCCGGAATCATTCTGCCTACCGGTGCAGGAGCTGCTCTTGGAGCGGAACGTGCCCTGGAACAGGCTTTAAAAGAAGCTGGACTTGTCCGTGAAGACATTGATGCTATGGTCACCACCGGATATGGCCGTACTGCCATCTCAGACGGTGACAAAAGCATTACGGAAATCACCTGCCATGCCAGAGGCGCCCATTATTTAGACCCCTCTGTCTGCACCGTCATTGATATCGGCGGCCAGGACAGCAAGGTCATCCGCCTGGATGAAAACGGCGCTGTGGTAAATTTTGTCATGAATGATAAATGTGCGGCGGGAACCGGCCGCTTTCTGGAAATGATGGCCCGCACTCTGGAAATGAACCTGGATGATATGGCCAAGAAGGGACTTCATTTTAAAGAGGATATTACGATTTCCAGTATGTGTACCGTCTTTGCGGAATCGGAAGTGGTATCTTTAATTGCCCAGAATAAAGACACGGACGACATTGTACACGGCCTGAACAAAGCCGTTGCCGCCAAGACAGCCGCCCTTGCCAAGCGTGTCAAAGGAGAAGAAGCGTATATGATGACCGGAGGCGTATCCAAAAACCAGGGTCTTGTGAAAACCCTGGAAGAAAAACTGGGTACCAAACTGATCATCAGTGAAAAGGCGCAGCTCTGCGGAGCTTTGGGCGCAGCTCTGTTTGCTGCTGATATGGTAGAAGGCTGACAGAATGGAAAAAGGAACCACTTATGCTGTGGTCCCCTTTTTGATTCTATTGTTCGCGGATGATAACCGCCTGTTTTCCCATGCGGTCAAAGATTTCTTCAAAGTCTGTGGCATCCCGGTATACAATGCCTTCCAGCGGATCGTTGATCACCACTTCATTGGTGTCTTTGTGAAAGCCCATGAAAACCACACAGTGTTCATTGCTAAACCACTGGTATTCATGTCCTTCATACTCGCAGAAGTTGTCCGTAGCCACTGGTTCGCTCATATACATGGTGGTCCAGACGATCACCGGATAACCTGCTTCTACGTAATCATATAATTTGGAAAACTCACAGCCAGAAATGTTTCTGGCTTCCAGTTCGCTGCTCTGATCTTCTAAGTAGGCATTGGCAGTCTTGGTAAGACCCGGTGAGAAAACGCCTGCCCCTTCATCGGAGTAGGGATCTCCTACATAGCCTGCAGCAAAATTGTCCTCGTTGTAAACCAGGTATTCATCTACCAGTCTTGTCTTTGCAATGGGATATCCCCAGTAATTTAAAACCATGGTCAGAGCCACGCTCTCACATCCTGTGGGAAGTTCCGGATTCTGAAGCAGTGTATCCATGTTCAGTTCGTAGGTGGTTTCCACAGATGTGGACGGCTCTTCCAGATGATGGGTTACTCCATCCTGGTACGTAATGGTGGATGGCTGCAGAAGATCTTCTTCGTCTGTCTCTTCCTGCGCCAGACAGGTGCTCCCTGAGAAGAGCATGACTCCCGCCATCACCGTCAGCATATGCTTTTTCCATCGATAAAAGCTTTTTCTGTTCTTCATATAGAATTCCTGCCATTCTTCTTTGCTGTATCTGTACATATTTCTTTCTATTGTACCGCAAAACATAAAAAACTGCAATCCTATTTTTCTGGGACACCCACTTCTATGGAAACTTCTTGCTTCTTCTTCTTTTTTGTCTTATAATTGACTGTATGAAACGTACAAAATCTACAAAACCGACAAATTCCAACACCAATTTCCGTTTCCCCGGCCCTTATGGAAAACATCTTTCCTCCAGCCGGTGGACTCTCTTTTTGAAAATCCGCAGATGTCTGTTTCCTCTTCCGGTTTTAGCCTCTGCTCTCCTTTGCCTGACAGCTTTTCTGCCTGCCATGCAAGATGGCCGGATGGTGCCTTCTTTTGGGCTGTCCATTTTTCTTACCTTTGCCAGGATCTGGATCCTCGCCCTTGGCGTTTACGGGATTTCCTTTCTTTTGTGGAAAGCCGCAGCCCATTTATTTTCCCTTGCCCCCTTACGCAAGCTCTTTACCCTTGGATATTTTTCCCTTCTTGCTGTGGCAGGCATTCTCCTGCTTCCAGAGCTTTCTGCCACGCAGCTGGCCGACATGCTGAAGCTTTCCAGACTGCCCAGGTTTTCTCTCTCAGCAACACCTTTTCTTGCCTGTCTTAGTGCTGGCATCTACACCGGCAGTTTCCTTGTTCTCTCCAGAAAAAAAGCTCAGGATCCTGCCCATGCGGCCGGAGAAGCTTTCGAAAAATACTGCGTCAAAGTTCTGAAAAAAAACGGCTTTCACCACGTAAAGCGCATTGGCCGCAGCGGAGATCATGGGGTGGATATCCTATGCCGGAAACGGATGCGGGTCATCGCCATACAGTGTAAATGCTATTCCGGCGGAGTGGGAAACAGCGCTGTTCAGCAGGTCTACACCGGGAAAAACTTTTATCACGCAGACACTGCCGTTGTCATGACCAATTCCTGGCTCACCGCCCAGGCTAGGCAGGAGGCAGCCCACTTAGACGTCATTCTCTGGGACCGCCAGAATTTTGAACACAATTCCTTTCCCGTCCGGTCTGGAAAACGCTCTTAAAGGCAAAAAAGACCTGGCAGGGCAGACATTATCTGCTCCACCAGGCGATCAGGCCTGCAATCAGGCCGCCGAGACCTACAATATACACCAGTGCAATCAAAAGTACAGCTTTTAATGCCCCTAAAATGTACATCCGGCGCTCGCTTTTCGTCATGGACGTATCCTCCCAGGGACGGTCTTCTGATACCGTCCGCCTGGGAGCTTTTTTTTCACTTTTGGGAAACTCGTTCTGAGGCCTGGGAGCTGTGTACAGATGGGGCCTGGACACCTGGCTCATGTCCACAATGGTCCTGCCGTCATCGTCATCATACTCCCGTTTTTTCCCGCCCATTATTTATCATACAGGTGGCAGACCACGTAATGGCCCGGCTCCACCTCCCTCTGCACCGGGGCTTCCTTCTTGCAGCGCTCCATACACTTGGAACATCTGGTGTGGAACTTACAGCCGGAAGGCGGATTTGCCGGAGACGGAATAGAACCTTCCAGCACGATCCGGTTCATCTTTGCATTGGGATCTGGAATAGGGATTGCAGAAAACAGGGCTTCTGTATAGGGATGCAGAGGATTGCGGAAAATATCTTCTGTAGATCCGTACTCTACCAGGCTGCCCAAATACATGACACCTACCGTATCGGAAATATGTTCCACAACCGACAGGTCATGGGAAATAAATAGATAGGTCAGTTTGTATTTTTCCTGGAGTTCTTTTAACAGGTTGATGATCTGTGCCTGAATGGACACATCCAGTGCAGACACCGGCTCATCACACACCACAAATTCCGGATTCAGTGCCAAGGCTCTGGCGATGCAGATACGCTGACGCTGACCGCCGGAAAACTCGTGGGGATACCGGGTCTTGTGGAAGGGCTGCAGTCCGCAGTTGTCCATGACCTGATCAACATAATCGTTGAATTCTTCCTTTGGAACCAGGTTGTGTTCACGGACAGCTTCTCCAATGATCTCTCCTACCGGAAGACGGGGAGACAAACTGGAAAACGGATCCTGGAAAATGATCTGCATTTTGGTACGCAGCGCCCGCAGCTCTTTTGGCTGCAGATCATACACTTCTTTTCCATTAAAGAGCACCTGGCCGCCGGTCTTGTCACCGGACAGGCGCAGAATGGTCCGTCCTGTCGTGGTCTTTCCACATCCGGACTCTCCTACCAGTCCCATGGTGGTGCCGCGTTTCAGATTGAACGTAACACCGTCCACAGCTTTCACATATCCCACATTTCTGGACATCATACCGCCCTTGATGGGGAAATATTTTTTCAGATGATTGACCATCAGAATATACTGTGGGTCGTATTTCACCGGTTCAAAATCATTAATGATCTTCTCTGCCATCAGTTCTCCCCCTTTCCATAGTAACGGTAACAGCTGACTTTATGGGTATCCGACAGGCTGATTTCCTCCGGATACACGCCGTCGCAGGGCTT
>CAJMON010000039.1 GCA_905214955.1 uncultured bacterium | reverse complement strand
TAACAGGAGAACATTTTCATGTACCTTCAGCAAATACGAAATGCCACCATTTTTTATATTATGGTGGGAAAAAATTTTTAATTTGTTCTACAATCATACCGTTTGTGGTATGGGGAGCATCCGTTGCGCTTATTAAAATAATATCCGTTTACATAAAATTATCCCTCAGGGCTTCAAACCCTGAGGGATCTCTTCATTCATCTGTAATTTCCTTTTGCTGTTCAAGCTATTCCAGACAATATAACACCAGCTCCCGCCTGGTACTAATTTCCGGATTATGCTGTTCCATACAAAACTACCCCTTATTTATGAATATTGGAATAAAATGGATAGTTCACAATCCACTTGGTAAAATGTGCTTCACTTTTTGCAATAGGCTTAATATCCGCATCATCTTTGGCATATATCATCACCTCATTTTCTGCTGATCATTCTATGCTCTACTTACTTCTTAATTTTATTATAACCAGTTTCCCTTTATTTCTCCATCACTCTTTTCCGTGTATCCCCGTCTTTGGATTCTATCAATTTTTTTAAACAATTTCCCGTTTTCGGCATCTCTGTGCTATAATACGGGACAGGAATTGTTTTGACTGTAAAGGAGCATACATATGGAATTAGTGAATGGGCGGCCGGAATCTGCCGCTGGAAGACTTGAAAAGGAACTGCACACGTATGATTTTCTGGATTCTCTGGGTGTTTCTTACCAGAGGATTGACCATGAGGCAGCCATGACCATTGATGCCTGCCAGGAAATTGATGTTGTTTTAAACGCTGCCATCTGCAAGAATCTGTTTCTGTGCAACCGCCAGGAAACCCAGTTTTATCTGCTGATGCTGCCCGGTGAGAAAAAATTTAAAACAAAAGAGGTGTCTGCACAGATTGGCTCTGCCCGTCTTTCTTTTGCAAAAGACATTTATATGGAGGAGTTTCTGGATATCACTCCCGGCTCTGTCAGCGTCCTTGGACTGATGAATGACAAAGAAAACCGGGTGCAGCTTCTCATGGACGAAGACCTTTTAAAAGAACCTTATATCGGCTGCCATCCCTGCATCAACACCTCCAGCCTGCGCCTGCGCACCGAGGATTTGATAAACAAGATTCTGCCAGCCATGAAGCATACACCTGTTTTCGTAAAACTTGGAGCGGAATTTTAAGCTAACTACGAGACACACGCTTTGCCAGTTTCTCAAGTTATCGCGGCATCTACGTTTCACTTCGGCCGGTGCTAAGCGCCAGCGGCGCTTAATACCGCCAAGTCTTGCGCAGGCACAGACTTTGGCTCGCTGCCCGCGTAAAAAAAGAAAAAATGCTGCCAAACCATTTTTTCGATGATCTAGCAGCATCTTTTTTCTCAAACTCTTATCCTGCCATATGAAGTACCTGAAGGAGCAGCAGCCACGCCAGTCCATAGTATGTTACCACTGCCACCAGATCGTTGATGGTAGTAATCAGAGGACCGGAAGCCACGGCCGGGTCTACGCCGATTTTCTTGAATGCAATGGGCACGACCGTTCCCACCAGGCTGGAAATCACCATGGCAATCAGCATAGAAATACCAATACAGCCAGACACTGCAAAGGCACTGCCTGCGCCCATTCCTTTAAACAGGAAGATATATCCGCCGACTCCCAGAAATGCCAGGACACCCAGCAAAAATCCATTTGAGAAACCGATTTTCATTTCTTTCCATACCAGGAATGCTTTCATCTTTCCGGTCAGCTTTTCATCCATCAGGACACGGATGGTTACAGCCAGAGACTGGGTACCTACGTTTCCTGCCATGTCCAGTACCAGAGACTGAAAGCACACAATCAGAGTCAGCTGTTCTACCACACCTTCAAAAATGCCTACCACGCTGGAAACTACCAGGCCCAGGCCCAGAAGCAGCATCAGCCACGGAAGACGTTTCCGGATGCTGGCTTTGATCGGCTCCTGAAGATCTTCTTCTGAGCTTAAACCTGCCAGTTTCGCATAATCTTCTCCCATTTCATCATCAATGACTTCAATCATGTCCTGAGAGGTGATCACCCCAAGAATCCGGTTGTCCTCTGAGAGAACCGGAATGGAATCTTCACAGTAATCTTTCAGCGTATCCAGGCAGTCGTCAATCTCCTCATCCGCATATAGATAGGGGTACGCCGTCACCACAATATCGTCAATGCTGGTTCCTTCGCGGGCAATGATCAGATCTTTTAAGCTGATGGCTCCATAATACACTTCATGTTCATCCAGTACATAGATCACAGAAATGTTGTCGTGTTCTGCAGCCTGGTCCACTACGGAGCGCATGGCTTCTTTAATGGAAATCCGGCTGGAAATGGTAACAAAATTGGTGGTCATTCTGCTTCCGATCTGATCTTCATCGTAGGATGCCAGCATCCGGATAGACTGCTGGGTCTCCTCATCCAAAAGCTCAATGAGAAGTTTTCTTTTCTGAGGTTCTACCTGGCGCAGCAGCTCCACTGCCACATCCGATTCCATATTTTCAATGATCTGAGCTGCTTTTTTTAGATCCAGTTCGTTGATGTAAGTTTCTCCATCATCTGCAAATTCCAGGATATCAGAAAGACGTTCTACGGACAGAAGCCGGTATAAACTCTCTCTTTCTTTTAAATCCAGTTTTGGAAGTACCGAAGCGATGTCATTCTCATGGTAATCTTCCAGCTCATCCCGAATGACTTTTGGAGAATTTTTGCTTCGCAGAATATGCAGGATTTCCTGCTGGTAATCGGGTTTTTCCCGCTGCAAAGCTGTGTTTCCGTTTATTTCTGTATCAAAGTTCTGATTTTCCTTCATCTTTTCCTCCTTTCTGGCAAGGCAAACACACCTCACAGAAACTTCTTCTAAAAAAGTTTCGTGAAGCAGTAGTTCGCTATATCCGTGCGCGCGAAAAACAAACCTCTCACTGACAGGCTGTTTTCTCACTCTTTTTTGCCTATAAGGCTTGGGACGAATGCAGGCAGATCAGACTTTGTTATGCCTATAAAGACAGCAGGGCTGTAAAGCAAACAAAGACCCATCTGCCCTTCCTTATTCGGTAAGGACTTCGTCCGGAATTATCACCGCCGTCTTCCATTTGCTTCACCTCCCTGCTGAAATTGATGTTCTCTTCGATAAAATGCTCCAGGACAACTATTTTCTTCCTGGCACCTAATCCATTATACATGATGATTTTTCATTTGTACACCTTTTTTTCTGTTATTTTCACCCACCCCGGTTAAGGCAGCAGAAAGCCAAATACACGTGTCCAGTACCAGATTTCCCTCTGTCTTGAGGCGCTGAAAATCTCATGCTTCGCTCCATGGACACAGATTAGTTTTCCTTTTCCCCGAAACGCCAGCTTTCTGGCAAACCGTTTCTGCTCTCCTTTGGAAACCATGGTTTCCCGTTCCGCCTGAAACAGCAGCACCGGTGCCTGAATCTTCCGCCATCCAGTCCACTGGAGATAATGGTTTAACCCTGCGGCAGCATTCAGCCATCCATAGGAGGCTGCGCTTAACTGAAACCGCCTGCTGCTTTTTTTGATCTTCTGCCACCTTTCAAACCGCGCCCTGGAAAGACTTCCGCTCGTTTCAAATACTTCTTTTCCATCGTAAGGTTTCTGCCCTGCCACATACCGTCTGCCTCTGCCGGTAAAGGTAAAGGTTCTTGCGATCTGGGATGCGCTTTTCCATGGCACCCGTCCGGTAAGGGGACGGATCATGGGCGACGTCAGCACCACTTTTTCAAACAGCAGCGGTTCTTCTGCTGCTGCAGCAGCCGCGATTCCCCCGCCCATGGAATGTCCAAACACCACCATGGAAAGGCCTGGATGTTCTTTGGCTGCTGCATGTGCAATCTCAAGAAAATCTTCCACATACCGTTTCCAGGTATCCACATGCACCAGGGAAGGATCCTCACATAGACGGTAACTCCGCCCATGTCCGCAGTGTTCCGGCAGATATACATGGTATCCCATTTTCAGAAAATAATACACAATGTCCTGATATTTTGGCGCTGCCTCTGTAAAGCCGTGGCAGATCAGAGCAATGCCCTCTCCTTGATCCGCCTGGTAACATTCACAGTAAATCTTCTTTCCTTTTTCCCGCTCTATGCTGCAGCGTCTCCTTCTTTTGGAAAGGTATGGCTCTACCGTCTGTTCCATCTGGTCTGCATACGTTTCTTCTCTTAAAATCAGCTCTGCGATTGTCTTTTTCAGCTCTTTTCTGTCCATTTGTTGATTTTACCTCCGCTCAAATCCCAGATAACGCGTCCCCTGAAAAGAAAGTTTTCCCCTGTCTCTCTCTGCCAGCATTCCATACTCCGAACCGGTTACTGAAAATTCCATCCTGTCTCCGCTTTCCACCTGAAATGTAGCAAAATAGCTTGTGCTGGTGGTGTGCATGGTTCCGTGGGCTCCTGTGGGGTCTCCTGCCATGTCGTGGCAGTGGGTATCCGTCCTGGTTCGTTTCGCTACCACCTCTGCATCCACGGTCAGTCTTGGAGACTCATTGTTTTTGTGCCATTCCCCGATTCCGCGTATCATGGTCACTACAATCATGGCTGCTATCGCCAAAAATACCAGCATAAAAACCACTTCAAATCCGCCTCCCCAGAAAATCATACGCCTTTCTCCTTTCGCTTCCTGTATGGCTTCAGAATACCATGATGCCAGGGTCAAAAGCCTGAAACCACGATGTGCTTGCACAGGAGTGGTTTTAAGGCTTAGTGACCCGCCCAATATGAGCATAAAAGTGGAGCGTCAGCTTCACGATATGCGAATATTGGGCAGGATTGTGGAAGTACGAAGTACGGAACAATCCGTAAGGCATCTTTCGACCCCAGTATCATACCATACCTTTGTCCGCTTTTCCAGAAAAACCAGAAAAATCAGAAAAACCCACAATTTCGGCAGATTTTTGATTTCTGTCGATACTGTGGATTTTTCTTAACAGGATTGTTCTATTTTCCCGTTTTTTCAAACGGTTCTGACCACATTAACAATATCTTCTGGCACATACGATGGTGGAATAATATGCACTTGATACAGTGATACCGGATGCTTCGTTGGCTGCATGAACGATCTGACCGCCGCCGATGTAAATAGCTACATGGCTAATGCCGCTTCCATTGCTGTAGAACAGCAGATCTCCCGGCTGCAGACTGTCTGTGCTGACAGCTGTTCCACCGTAAGACTGGTCTGCTGCGGTTCTGGAAAGTCCAATTCCGAAATTTGCAAACACAGACTGTGCGAATCCAGAACAGTCCGCTCCGCTTGTCAGGCTGGTACCGCCCCATACATAGGGATTTCCCACAAACTGCATTGCATAGTTGACAATAGACTGTCCAAGAGAAGAGTCCGTTGTGCCAGGTGCTTCCGTTTCCGGAGCAGGATCGGTTTCCGGTTCATAACTGGTCTCCGGCTCATAGCTTGTTTCCGGTTCATAACTGGTCTCCGGCTCATAGCTTGTCTCTGGCTCATAGCTTGTTTCCGGTTCGTAACTGGTCTCCGGCTCATAACTGGTCTCCGGCTCATAGCTTGTTTCCGGTTCGTAACTAGTCTCCGGCTCATAGCTTGTTTCCGGTTCATAACTGGTCTCCGGCTCATAACTTGTTTCTGGTTCATAGTCCGTTTCCGGCACGTAATCCGTTTCCGGCACAGAATCGGTTGCCGGTACGTAATCCGTTTCCGGTACAGAATCGGTTTCCGGTACATAGTCGGTTTCCGGTACGTAATCGGTTTCCGGTACAGAATCGGTTTCCGGTACGTAATCCGTCTCTGCGGTGTAATCAGATGCTCCATCACTCTGACTGGATGTTTCCGGTACATACTCGGTCTGTGGTGCATCATAGGATGCAGTATCACTCTGACCGTATGTTTCCGGCACATAGTCCGTCTCCGGCGTATAATCAGATGCAGTATCACTCTCAGAACCGGTGGATACATCATTTGAAACATCTGTCTGAGCCGGTGTGATGCCCTCTGCACGAATTCTGTCCTGCTCCTCCTCTAAGGTCTCTGCCACTGGATAATAGGTCTGATAATCTACATAATAGGCATTGACATAACCGTACAGGCCATCGCTGGTCACAACGGTCATCCAGCCGCCATTGTCATAGTTGACCACTGCCATCTCATCAGACTGATGGACAGATCCAATAATATCACTTTCCTCATCCGGGCTGGAACGTACATACAGTTCCTCCGGATAGACCGTTGCCACATAGTATCCTACTTTTTCTGCAATGCTGTCTGCTTCTTCACCCACTGCAAAAAATTCTTTCTTCACATAACCGGCTGCGTTTCCGGATGTGATCTGATACCAGTCACCTTCTTCACCCTGAATCGTTACGGCCCCGTAATTATAAATCTTCCCTGTTACTTCACTGTCTGCATTGGCTTCCTGGCGGATGTTAATGTACTCATCACATTTTGCAAATGCCAGCTCCCCTGCATGACTTTCTTCTGCATATGTCACAAATGCCCCTGCGTGCGGCATTCCGGCACATAATACACATCCCATCAGTAAATAATAAGGCAGTTTTTTTCCTGTTTTTCTTTTCAATTTCTTTCCTCACTTTCTTATTATTACAAAGATGTTGCACGAACAATTATAAATAATACTATTTTGAAACGATTATGTCAACCTTTTTTACATTTTTATCACATTTTCTCTGATTAGAACAGAAAAAAGCCGCCCTGCGGCAGCTTTCTTCAAGTTTGGTCCCAAGGTGAAAAGCTTTATCGTGCAGGCACGAACAGCTTTTTAACCTTTTTTCCCTAGCATTTCTTTACTTTTGATCCAAATTTTTTACGGTAGCAATGTCTACCAATGTCAGTTTCTTGATATCGGTGTTTTCCAGACTGGTCACCAGAGCTCTTGCGGTATCCATGGCGGTCAGTACATTGACTCCAGTCTCGATGGCTGTCCGGCGGATCAGGAAACCATCTTTGGAATGTTCAATACCCTGGGATGGTGTATCAATAACCAGGTCGATCTCATGTCCAAGAATCAGATCCAGCAGGTTGGGAGAAGGCTGTTCAATCTTATTGGTGCGGACGGCATTGACGCCATGCTCCTGAAGGACTTTTGCGGTATTTCTGGTAGCAAAGATGCGGTATCCCAGTTTTTCAAATCTTCTGGCAACATCCACGATCTCTTCTTTATCCTCATCACGGACGGTAATGATCATATTTTTGTGCTTAGGCAGATTGATGCCTGCTCCAAGGAAGGCTTTGTACAAGGCCTCATTAAAGGTCTTTGCAATACCAAGGCACTCACCGGTGGATTTCATTTCCGGTCCAAGGCTGATATCTGCGCCACGGATCTTCTCAAAGGAGAATACCGGCATCTTAATAGCAATGTAATCTGCCTGAGGAGCCAGGCCGGTGGGGTAGCCCATCTCTTTTAAGGTATGGCCTAAAATCACTCTGGTAGCCAGCGGAACGATGGGAATACCCGTAACTTTGCTGATGTAGGGAACGGTACGGCTGGATCTTGGGTTTACCTCGATGACATACACATCGTCTCCGCACACGATAAACTGAATATTGATCAGTCCAATGACATGGAGAGACTGAGCCAGCTTCTGGGTATACTCTACAATGGTATCTTTTGCTTTTTGGCTGATGCTCTGTGCCGGGTAAATGGAAATACTGTCTCCAGAATGGATACCTGCACGCTCAATGTGCTCCATAATTCCAGGAATCAGGATGTCATTTCCATCACATACGGCATCTACTTCGATCTCTTTTCCTACCAGGTATTTGTCTACCAAGATGGGATGCTCCTGTGCAATCCGGTTGATAATTCCAATAAATTCATCAATATCTTCATCGCTGATGGCAATCTGCATACCCTGGCCGCCCAGTACGTAGGACGGACGCACCAGAACCGGATACCCCAGTTCATTGGCCGCTTTCTTTGCTTCCTCAGCGGTAAATACCGTATGACCTGCAGGTCTTGGAATCTGGCATTTTGCCAGAATCTCATCAAACAGCTCCCTGTCTTCTGCAGCATCTACGTTCTCTGCGGAAGTTCCCAGGATGGGCACACCCATTTTCATCAGGGCTTCCGTCAGTTTGATCGCTGTCTGGCCGCCGAACTGTACCACTGCACCGTCTGGTTTTTCAATGTTTACTACATTTTCCACATCTTCCGGAGTCAGAGGCTCAAAATACAGCTTGTCTGCAATGTCAAAGTCTGTGGAAACGGTTTCCGGGTTGTTGTTGATGATGATGGTCTCGTATCCTTCTTTGGCAAATGCCCAGGTACAATGTACGGAGCAGAAGTCAAACTCGATACCCTGTCCAATTCGGATGGGGCCGGAACCAAGCACCAGAACTTTCTTCCGATCATTGGTCTCTACCGCCTCATTTTCACTTCCAAATACAGAATAGTAATACGGAGTCTCTGCTGCAAACTCTGCAGCACAGGTATCTACCATCTTATAAGCAGCTACAATGCCGTTGGCATAGCGCATCTGCTTGATTTCTTCTTCAGTTTTGCCGGTCAGGCGTGCAATCACGTTGTCCGGGAACTCAATGCGCTTCGCTTCTTTTAACAGCTCTGCCGTCAGTTCCTGGGTCTTTAATGCCTGCTCCATTTCTACCAGGATGGCCAGCTTATCAATAAACCACACGTCTATCTTGGTGATTTCATGAATTTTCTCATAGGAAATGCCTCTGCGGATGGCTTCTGCAATAACCCAGATTCGTCTGTCATCTACCACTCCCAGCTGTTTGTGAAGCTCGTCATCATCCAGATGGCTGAAATCATAAGACAGCAGGCAGTCTACATGCTGCTCCAGGGAACGGATAGCTTTCATCAGGGCACCTTCGAAGTTGTCGCAGATACTCATAACCTCTCCGGTAGCCTTCATCTGGGTGGTCAGGGTACGTTTTGCACTGATAAATTTATCAAAAGGCAGACGCGGAATCTTTACCACGCAGTAATCCAGCATGGGCTCAAAGCTTGCGTAAGTCTTTCCAGTAATGGCATTTTTGATTTCATCCAGGGTATAGCCCAGCGCAATCTTGGCAGCTACTTTTGCAATGGGGTATCCGGTTGCTTTGGATGCCAGTGCAGAAGAACGGCTTACACGGGGGTTTACCTCAATAACGCAGTATTCAAAGCTGGTGGGATGCAGGGCAAACTGTACGTTACATCCGCCAGTAATTTTCAGTTCACTGATGATATTTAAAGCGGAAGTACGCAGCATCTGGTACTCTTTGTCTCCCAGAGTCTGGGAAGGAGCTACAACGATACTATCTCCGGTGTGAACGCCTACCGGGTCTAAGTTTTCCATGTTGCAGACGGTGATCACATTTCCAGCACCATCACGCATCACTTCGTACTCGATTTCTTTCCATCCGGCAATACAGCGCTCTACCAGAACCTGTCCCACACGGCTTAAACGCAGGCCGTTTTCCAGAATTTCTTCCAGCTCCTGGGGATTGTGGGCAATTCCACCGCCACTTCCGCCAAGGGTGTAAGCTGGACGCAGAACTACCGGATAGCCGATCTTATTGGCAAATGCGGCTCCGTCTTCTACATTTTCTACTACCAGGGAAGGTGCTACCGGCTCCCCAATTTTTTCCATGGTGCTCTTAAACTCCAGACGGTCTTCTGCCTTCTTGATGGTCTCAGAAGTGGTTCCAATGAGGCGCACGCCGTTTTCCCGTAAGAATCCACGGTCTTCCAGCTCCATGGCCAAGTTCAGTCCTGCCTGTCCTCCAAGGGTAGGCAGCACACTGTCCGGACGCTCTTTTAAAATCAGCTGTTCTACCACTTCTACAGTCAGAGGCTCAATATAGACTTTGTCTGCAATGTCCTTATCCGTCATAATGGTAGCCGGGTTGGAATTCAGAAGAACAACTTCGATTCCTTCCTCTTTCAGGGAACGGCAGGCCTGGGTGCCTGCATAGTCAAACTCTGCGGCCTGGCCGATGACAATGGGGCCTGAGCCGATAACAAGGACTTTTTTAATACTTGGATTCTTAGGCATTGTGATCTTCCTCCATCATCTGCATAAAACGGTCAAACAGGTATCCAGAATCTCTTGGGCCCGGACACGCTTCCGGATGGAACTGAACAGTGAAAATGTTCTTTCCGGTGTAAGCCAGTCCTTCGTTGGTGCCGTCATTGACATTCACAAAGGCAGGCACTGCAACTGCAGGGTCTAAGTTGTCGGTATCTACCACATATCCATGGTTCTGAGAGGAAATGTAAACGCGTCCGGTAGCCAGGTCTTTTACCGGGTGATTGCCTCCTCTGTGGCCGTACTTCATCTTGTGGGTATCTGCGCCAGTGGCCAGTGCCATCAGCTGATGTCCTAAACAGATTGCAAAGATGGGCACATTGCTTTCATAAAGCTTGCGGATCTCTTTGATCACACCGGTACATTCCTTGGGGTCTCCAGGGCCGTTGCTTAACATGATGCCGTCCGGATTGGCTTTCAGAATCGTCTCAGCAGGAGTGTCTGCCGGATACACCGTCACTTCACATCCCCGGCTGTTTAAGCTGCGGGCAATGTTTCTCTTGGCTCCTAAGTCTAAAAGTGCCACCTTTGGGCCGTCTCCTGGCAGAACATACGGTTCTTTGCAGGTTACTTTCTCTACGACTTTTCCGGTCGTGTATGCCTTCAGCTTCGGAAGAAGCTCTTCCAGATTGTAATTTTCATTGGTGGTAATGCAGCCATTCATCGTTCCTTTTTCACGAAGGATCTTTGTCAGGGCACGTGTATCAATTCCACAGATTCCGGGAATGTCATGCTCCTCCAGGAAGTGCTGTATGGTATCCTCGCTTCTGAAATTGCTTGGGAGCCTGGAGAGTTCTCTCACAATAAAACCATCGGGCCAGGGTCTTTGGGACTCCATATCCTCGTAGCAGATCCCATAATTTCCAATCAGCGGATACGTCATAACCACGGCCTGGCCTGCATAAGAGGGATCTGTCAGAACTTCCAGATAGCCAGTCATGGAGGTGTTAAATACGATTTCACTGATGATTTCTTTCGCCTTACCAATACTGGTTCCTTCAAAGACGGTTCCATCTTCCAAAATCAGAAATGCTTTCATAAGTCACCTTTTTCCTTTCAGTTGTGTAGGTTGAGTAACAGCTGCGATTCCTGCGCCGAAATCCGGGCAGGAAAAAAGAGGGCCAGGCAGTCCCCCGCGCCCCCCTTTCTTACAAATACTCAAATTGCTAAGATTCTACCATAAACCCTCTTATATTGCAAGCCCTTTTTTACAGCTTCTTGTTCTCTTCTTAATACAGAAGCTTATACCAGCTCCGAAATCCGGGTCACTCCCACATAAATTTCCTGTACTTTATACCAGGTCCGGTAATCCACCGTTCCTGTCACCGGCAGGCCGAACACCCGCTGAAAAACCCGGACGGCTTCGGCCGTTCCTGCACCATAGATCCCATCCTCCTGGACTTTTGGAATCAGGGGATAATTGTTGGAAATGGCATTTAACTGTTCCTGAAGCTGGAGCACCTTTTCTCCGTAGGAGCCTTCTTCCAGATCATAGCCAGGCCAGGACGCCGGAATCCCTGCAATCTGTTCTGCAGTATTGACGTACATGTTATCCCCGTAATAATACCAGATGATTTCTTCCGCCGTATAGCCCTGGTCCGCCAGATATTTGGAGCCCCACTGGCTCATCCAGTTGGGGCAGCTTACCCGCTGGCCGTCGCAGTACTGGGTCAGAATGGGCTGCCGCACATTGGGCCTTGACAGATAATTTTCAAAGAGTTCATCTACCACATCCGAAATACTCTCGTAAATGTTTCTTCCAAAAATCCACTTCTGGTCAAATGCAGTCGATGACGTAATCGTAAAATCATACCCTTTGTTCCGGTACCATTCGCTATAGACCCGGTTTAAGGTAAAAGACTGAATAGCCAGCACATTGGCTTCGATGGCTGCCCTTGGCCAAGTGGCATAGATCTCGCTGGAGGCCACATTCTTAATATAATCTTTGTAGCGCACATAATAGTCCGATGCGCTGCTGTCTCTTGGGGAACCGTCATGAACCACCACATACTCCGGAATCACCACCCGGCTTAGGACAATTTCCCCGGATACTGGTGTGGGTTTGACTTCATTTTCTGCAATTTTCGGCGGATAATCCCCGTACAAGGTATGAGCCGGAATCACAATATTTTCAAACTCCTCTGTCCCGGATAACGGACGCAGACGAATTCTCTGGATAGCGGTCTCATCTGCCAGAAGCTCTGCCCCGGACACCGTCACTTCTTCAAATCCGTCTGCATTTACTGAAATAGTATATTCCGAATAGGGCTGGCTGCTCCCTGGATTTAAGCTGTAGGCCAAGGGCGGTGTAGGAAGCGCAAGCTCCGGAATTCTTCCTTCCCTGTCTGTCTGCACTTCCTCTACTACGCTCTCTGGATCTCCTGTATAGGAAATCCGGACACGGGCGCCTTCGACCGGGCGAAGCCCGGTTTCTGTCTCCACGCTTACCTGAAGCCTTCCAAAGGCCTCCTGCCCTTTCTCTTCCTGCATAAAACGCACTGCTTTTTCCATATACTGCACCACCGCAGATTCCTCATAGCAGTATATGCAGGCCCTTTAAAAAAGTTTTCTCACATCATTGAACATGACCACAACCATAAGCAACATCAGCGCCATCAGGCCTACAAAATGCACCATGCCTTCTTTTTCTGGGTCAATCCGTTTTCTTCTCACCGCTTCGATGATGAGAAAAACCAGCCTTCCTCCATCCAGAGCCGGAATGGGCAGAAGGTTCATGACACCTAAGTTGGCCGACAGCAAAATGGAAATATTCAGCATATTCAGCCATACATAATAGATACCGTCAGATTTGCTCTGCTCATAGGTAGTGCCGATGGCATCCACCACGCCTACCGGATCGGACATGTCATTGATGGTCACCTGGCCGGTAAACAGCATTTTCAGACTGTCAATGGTAGTAAGGATCCAGTAGCGCACCTCATAGACTCCATATTTGATGGTTTCCCAGGGACCGGCTTTTACACGGAGATTGTTGTTGACAGAAATGCCCAGCCTTGCCACGCCATCCTCACCCACTGCCGGAACAATGTCTGCTTCTTTTCGCTCTCCCTCATGCTCCCACACCATATGCACAGTTTTTCCCTGATGGAACATGGTATAGTTGGTAATCTCCCTGCTGACATGGATGGAAGTTTCATTCATCTTCACAATGATATCCCCTGCTTCCAGACCGGCCTTGGCCGCCGGCGATCCCTCTTTGACGCCAACCAGCACCGGCACATCATATCCCACACTGCCCACGATAATCATGGACATCAGAAATGCCAGAATAAAATTGAAAACAGGTCCTGCCGCAATGACGGAGATCCTGGCCCACACGGATTTGCTGGCGAAAGATCCCGGCTCCTGCGTCGCTTCATCTTCTCCCAGCATCATACAGGAACCGCCAAACGGCAGCAGCTTTAACGAGTAACGTGTCTCTCCCTTTTGCACACTCAGAAGTCTGGGACCCATCCCAAGAGAAAATTCCACAACCGTCACTTTATTCATCTTTGCCAGAAGGAAATGACCGAATTCGTGGAACAGAATAATCAGGCTGAAAATAATCAGCGCGATTACAATCTTCAATCTGTCACCTGCTTTCTTTTTTACTTGTTATTTTTCAGACGGATGCTTTCTTTCGATCTGTTCATAGACAGAAGCTTCTGCATCCAGAATCTCCTCCACAGAAGGATTGGGAATGGCTTTGTGGTTCGCCATGCAGTCTTCAATGATATCGTAAATCTCCAAGAACCGGATTTTTCCTTTCAGGAATCTGGCCACAGCACATTCATTTGCCGCATTAAAGACTACTGGCATGGAACCGCCCGTTCTGGCAGCCTGCAGCGCCAGCGGCAGACCTTTAAAGGTCTCCATATCCGGCTCTTCAAAAGTAATCTTTCCAAGCTTCGCAAAGTCCAGCCGCTCTCCTGCCAGATATCTGCGCTCCGGATAAAACAGGGCATACTGGATGGGCAGCTTCATATCCGGCGTGCCAAGCTGTGCCATCACGGCTCCATCCTGGTATTCCACCATGGAATGAATCACACTCTGGGGCTGAACCACCACCTGAATCTGATCCAGGCTGGTGCCAAACAGCCATCTGGCTTCCATCACTTCCAGTCCCTTGTTCACCAGAGATGCGGAATCAATGGTGATCTTGGCACCCATGCTCCAGTTGGGATGTTTTAAGGCGTCTTCCACACGGACATGCTCCAGATCTGCCCGCTTCTTTCCTCGGAAGGGACCGCCGGAAGCTGTCAGAAGGATTTTGGAAATCCGTTTCTTGTCATCACCGTTTAAGGATTGGAAAATGGCGCTGTGTTCACTGTCCACGGGAAGAATTCGAACACCGCACTTTTCCGCCAGAGGCATAATCAGATGTCCCGCCGTCACCAGAGTCTCTTTGTTTGCCAAGGCAATGTCTTTTCCTGCCTCAATGGCTGCAATGGTAGGACGGATGCCGATCATGCCCACAATGGCTGTCACCAGCACATCGGACTCCTTCATGGTGGAAATCTCAATCAGGCCTTCCATGCCGCTGTAAATTTTCACATCCAAATCTGCCACTGCCGTCCGCAGAAGTGCCGCATCTTTTTCGTCCCACACAGCTGCTGCCAGGGGATGGAACCTGCGGATCTGTTCTTCCAAAAGCCTGATATTTCTTCCGGCTGCCAGGGCTGTCACCTTCAGTTCTTCTGGATTGGCTGCTGCCACTTCCAGCGTCTGGGTGCCAATGGAACCGGTAGAACCTAATACTGCTATGTTTTTCATCTGTATGATTTCTCCTTCCTATGCCGCAAACAGCAGGGCCAGGAAATAGATCACCGGAGCGGTAAAGATCACACTGTCAAAACGGTCCAGCACACCGCCGTGGCCGGGAATCAGTTTTCCATAATCCTTAATGTCATGGTTTCTTTTAATGGCAGAGGCTGCTAAGTCTCCCACCATGGAAATCAGTGCGCCAACTGCGCAGATCAGCGCATAAATCAGCACCTTGTTTCCGCTTCCTTCCAGATGGCCTCCCATGGCCGCTGCATAGACAGCTCCTAAAATGGCTGCTCCTGCCACACCGCCGATGGCTCCCTCTACCGACTTTTTCGGGCTTAACTTGGGAGACATTTTGTGCTTTCCAATGAGCATTCCCACACAGTAGGCGCAGGTATCACATCCCCAGGAACACAGAAAGATCAGCCATACAAGGAAAGCACCATCCTGAACATTCCGGGTCTGATACACGTAGGAAAGCATAACTGCCACGTAAATGATGCCAAAAAAGGCTGCCATGATCTGCTCTGCATGGTATTTGGGATAAGAAAACACATAGACAGCCATAATCACGACCAGCACAAGAATCAGGCCCGTCATAGTATATGCATCTGCTTTGAATCCTAACAGAAGATAATAAAACACAACTCCCGCAAGTCCGGTATAAGTCAGGCTGCGGTTTTCTTTTTTCCAGAGACCCACGGCACGGTACAGCTCAAAAACTCCGATAAGGGACAGCGCCAGAAGAGTTCCCCACAGTACCCATCCTCCGGTAATAATGGTCAGCAGCGCAATGAGCACCAGCACGATTCCGCTGATCAGTCTTGTCTTAAACATCCTTTACGCCTCCTCTGCGCCGCCGTACCGGCGTTCCCTGGCATTGTACTTTTCAATGGCTTTCCACAGATCCTCCTTGGTAAATGCCGGCCAGGGCACTTCCGTAAAATAGAATTCCGTGTAAGCCAGCTGCCAGAGCAGGTAATTGGACAGGCGCTGTTCACCGCTGGTGCGGATCAAAAGATCCGGGTCCGGTACGTCCCTGGTATCCAGGTATCCAGAAAATACCGTCTCAGTAATCTGGTCCGGAGAAAGCTTTCCACCCACGCAGTCGGCTGCCACATGGCGCACTGCCCGGACAATCTCATCCCGGCTGCCGTAATTGATGGCAATCTGGAACTGCAGTCCGGTATTTTCTTTGGAGCTTTCTTCCAGTTCTTTTAAGCTGGCCTGTAAATCCTCGGCAAGTGCTGTGGGATCTCCCAGCACCCGCACCCGCATATTGTTTTTTCTTGCCGTTTTGATGCAGGTCCTGGTGTAGCTGCGGAACAGCTTCATCAGACCATCCACCTCTTCTTTGGAGCGCTTCCAGTTTTCCGTAGAGAACAGGTAGACTGTCAGATATTTGATTCCCATGTTCCAGGCATCCTCACAGATCACTTCCAGGTTCTTTGCGCCTTTGCTGTGTCCGTAATTTCGGGGCATTCCTTTGCTTTTTGCCCATCGGCCGTTTCCATCTAGAATGATGGCGACATGCTGGGGTATTACCATATTCATTTCCTCCATTTCCATGTTTCTCTGATGCCAAAAAGGGGGACTTGTCTGCCCCCCTTCTGTTTTTATCCTCTTATACGGTCATGATCTCTTTGGATTTTTCCTCAATGGCCTTATCCACATCTTTAATGTATTTGTCCGTCAGTTTCTGGATCTCATCGTTTAAGTCTTTGATCTCATCTTCTGACACATCTGCAGTCTTGCCAAGTTTCTTAAATGCATCGTTGGCATCCCGGCGGATGTTGCGGATGGCTACTTTCGCGCCCTCTCCTTTTTTCTTCACTTCTTTTACCAGGTCTTTTCTGCGTTCCTCGGTCAGTTCCGGGAATACCAGGCGGATGGTGCGTCCGTCGTTGCTGGGGTTGATGCCGATATCAGAAGTCATGATGGCTTTTTCGATCTCTTTGATCAGCTTGGATTCCCAGGGCTGGATCTGAAGAATTCTTGCTTCCGGAACGGTGATGTTTCCTACCTGCTGAATCGGGGTGGGTGTGCCATAGTAATCTACCACCAGCTTGTCCAGTACGTGGGGGTTGGCACGACCTGCGCGGATTCCCTGAAACTCCTGCAGCAGGTTGTTGTATGATTTGGTCATTTTCTCGTTATAAACTTTGATTTTCTCATCCATGTGGTCTTTTCCTCCTGTTTTATACGGTCACTCTGGTGCCGTTACATGTTCCGTTTACCGTATCCACAATGCTGTTTTCCTGATTCAGGCCAAATACCAGCATGGGCATTTTGTTCTCTTTGCAGAGAATGGAAGCTGTCATATCCACAACCTTCAGATCTTTGTCAATGACTTCCTGAATGGATACTTCCTCGTATTTCTTTGCATCTGGGTTATCCTTTGGATCGCTGTCGTAAACACCGTCAATGGATTTTGCCAGAAGGATCACATCTGCTTCGATCTCAATGGCACGCAGAACGGTAGCAGTATCCGTAGAGAAATACGGATGACCGGTTCCGCCTGCAAAGAAGGATACCACGCCTTCTTCCAGTCCTCTGACTGCACGGTCTTTGGAGAACAGCTCTGTGAAAGAACCGCAGGCAAACGGGGTCAGCACCTGGGTCTTCATCCCTTCGCTGCGGAAGATCTCGGAAACATAGATGCAGTTCATAACCGTAGCCAGCATACCGATCTGGTCTGCTTTTGTACGGTCAATATTTTCACTGGAACGTCCTCTCCAGAAATTCCCGCCGCCGATGACGATTCCCACCTGGATACCGCCGTCAACCAGGCTCTTTACCTGTTTTGCCACTCCGACAACGGTGGCCTCATCAAAACCGGTTCCTTTCTTTCCTGCAAGAGCTTCTCCGCTCAGTTTTAACAGAACTCTTTTCATGTTTGCACCTCTATGTGTAGATTTTTATACCGCAAGTATACCATATCACGTTTTAAACTACAACCGCAACTTGCACCCAATCCCAACATTTTCTTACAATTTCAGTTTTGCAAAGGCTGCGGCAAATGCATTGTTCACTGGCTCTTCGGCCTCTTTTTTCTGCTTGTTTAAATAGCGCTGTACATCCTTCTTGGAGACACCTGCGCCTTCTTTTTCCCTGCGTTTTTTAAATGCAGACAGCTTTTCTTTGTGCCCGCAGGTGGTACAGATGAAGGTTTCGTCCTCCCCTTTTCCCACCAGCTCCATTTTCCGGTGGCACTGGGGGCATCTGGCATTGCTGGTTCTGGCAATGGTTTCCCGGTAGCCGCATTCTCTATCCTGGCATACCAGTAGGCGGCTGTTCTTTCCATTGACCGCCAGCAGGCGTTTTCCGCACTGGGGACACCGTTTATTGGTCAGGTTGTCATGGCGGAAGGTTCCTTCACCTGTGCGGATTTCTCCGGTGAGTTCTCTGGTATACCCTTCAATATCCTGGATAAAAGTATTTTTCTCCAGCTTTCCTTCTGCAATCTTTGATAAACGCATTTCCCAGTCCGCCGTCAGTTCCGGCTTCTTTAAATCCTCCGGCACCAGGCCTAAGAGCTGGCGTCCTTTGGAGGTAAGGAAAATTTCTTTTCCCCGCTTTTCCATGAGAAAACTGTTGAATAATTTTTCAATGATATCCGCCCGTGTAGCCACGGTTCCCAGGCCTCCGGTCTCTCCCAGGGTTTTCGCTGCCAGCCCGTTTTTCGTCTGAAGATACTTCACCGGATTTTCCATGGCAGACAGAAGGGTGGCTTCGTTAAACGGGGCTGGGGGCTTGGTTTTCCCTGTGGTCACTTCTGCCCGGTCAATTCCCAGACGGCTTCCTTTTTCAAGCTGGGGCAGAGTCTGTTCTTTTACGCTTTCGGCATCCGTTTCTTCCTCATCCTCCAGCACATTTCCCCCTTCATAGACCTCCTTCCACCCGACGGACAGAATCTGTTTTCCTTTGGCAAGGAAGGTTTCTCCTGCCACCTCTCCTTTCACCGTCACCTGCTCATAAACAAAGGGCGGATAAAGGACTGCCAAGAATCTTCGCACCACCAAATCATACACTCTTCGCTCGTCAATGGTCATGTGGTCCAGCTGGACAAACTGCTCGGTGGGAATGATAGCGTGGTGGTCACTGACCTTTTTGTTGTCTACAAAGGACGCGTTGGCTTTGATCGGCTTTGCCATCAACGCTCCTGCCAGCTTTTTATACGGTCCCACTCCACAGGCAGATAAACGCTCTTTTAAGGTATCCACCACATCCGCGCTTAAATACCTGGAATCGGTTCTTGGATAGGTCAGCACTTTGTGGTTTTCATACAGCCTCTGGCAGATGTTCAGGGTCTCTTTCGCAGAATAGCCAAACCGTCTGTTGGCTTCCCTCTGGAGTTCTGTCAGATCAAAGAGGCCTGGAGCTGGCTGTTTTTTAGAAGTACGGTCTGCTTCTGATACGGTAAGAGTGCCTCCGGAAAGCTTCTTTTTCAGACCCTCTGCCCGTTCTTTTTCAAAGGTCCGAAGGGAACCGCTTTTGGCATCCTGCCAGGTCCATAAAGTCTTTCCTGCCGTCAGACGCATTCCATAATATTCTTTTGGCACAAAGCCTTTGATTTCCTCTTCTCTTTCCGCAATCATGGCAAGGGTAGGGGTCTGGACACGGCCGCAGGAAAGCTGGGCATTGTACTTGCAGGTCAGGGCTCTGGTGGCATTGATGCCCACTAGCCAGTCTGCCTGTGCCCTGGCGGCTGCCGCCTGGTAAAGATCATTGTAGGCGCGTCCGTCTTTTAAATGGGCAAACCCTTCCCGGATGGCTTTGTCTGTCACAGAAGAAATCCACAGCCGTTTGATAGGCTTTTTGCACCCGGATTTCTCCAGAATCCATCTAGCCACCAGCTCTCCTTCTCTTCCCGCATCCGTGGCAATGATAATGGAACCCACATCCTGGCGGAACAGCTGGGCTTTCACGGCTCCGTACTGCTTTGCCGTCTGCTTGATCACCACCAGTTCCATCTTTGTAGGAATCATAGGGAGATCTTCCATCTTCCACTGGGCGTATTTTTTGTCATAGGCTTCCGGGTCTGCCAGTGTCACCAGATGTCCCAGTGCCCAGGTAACAATGTATTCATTTCCCTCCAAAGCGCCGTTCAACTGCTTCTGGCAGTGCAGCACTCTGGCAATGTCTCTTGCCACAGAAGGTTTTTCTGCGATTACCAATGCTTTCATAGTTTTCTGTCCTCCTGCTCTTCTTTTACTTTTCGAAAATAACGTCTTTCTATCATGGGAAGCACGCAGATCTGCGGCTTTTCCTCCAGTGCGGAGCAAAGATTTCGAAGAATCACAATTCCTCCAGTCAGACACGCTGTCAGAATGGCCGGACGCCAGTGTGCTGCAAACCACACCCCACCCATTACACAGGCATAAGTCAGCACGGTACGCAGACCGTGTGGATTGACCTGGACTGCCAGGGAAAACAGCAGATAAAAAAAGACCAGCAGCCGCAAAGGACCTGGCTCCATAAACAATCCAAGAAATACCCCGAAGGAAACAGCGATCCCTTTTCCGCCTTTTTTTCCAAAGGAAAATACCGGCCATGCATGTCCTGCCACCGGAGCTGCCGCTGCAAGGGCAAACAGCAGCTCTTCTGCCCTGGACCTTGGATGCAGGCATTTTCCTGCCAGAAAGACCGGCAGAAATCCTTTGCCCAGCTCCAGAAGAAGTACCAGGCTGCCGCACACACTTCCGCACAGCAAAAATGCATTGGCAGTGCCTGGATTGTGGTCACTGCCTTTTTCTCTAGTATCCACACCCCAGAATATTCTGGGAAGAATCCAGGCAAACAAGATGCTTCCGCAAAGATATCCCGCCAGAATAAAGAAAATATAGCTTTTCACTCTCTGATCCTTTCTTCCATCCACGTCACAATTTGTCCGGCCGCCCTGGCATCCACATGTTCTGCCTGGGCCTGCTGCATGGCATATGCAAGCTTCGCATCATCCAGCAGCCTTCTTCCTGCCTCTGCCTGTTCTTCCAGGGTCTCTCCGGTGAGACACATACCCCGCTCCAGGAAAAACTGCCGGTTTTTGGTCTCACAGCCTGGAATGGGATCGGTGTGCACCAACGGACATCTGGCCGCTGCCGCCTCCGTAGATGTCAGGCCGCCGGGTTTGGTATACACCAGATCACTCACCGCCATATAGTCTGCCACACGGCTGGTTTTTCCAATAATGAAAACCCGGTCATCGGATGCATACTCTTTTTTCAGAAGTTCTTCCATTTTCTGGTTGCTTCCGCAGATCACGGCAAGAAATTCATTTTCTTTCATCTGGCCACGGACCAGGCGTGCAAGTCCTGCGATCCTGCCAAATCCCATGCTGCCTCCCATCATAAGAAGAACCCTCTTGTCTTTAGCAAGCCCAAGCTCCTCTTTTATCTTGTTACGCTCTTCTTTGGACTCCCGTTTTTCAGAAGCTTCCAAAAACTTTCCGGACACCGGAATTCCCATAGGATGCAGAATCTCCCGTTCCATGCCCCGCAGGACATATTCTTCCACCAGATCTTTGTGGGGAAGCATATAGGCTTCGCAGGCGGTCTCCTCCCAGAAGGGAATGCAGGTATAATCCGTAGCAATCACAAGATTGGGCGGAAGTTTCATCTGCTTTTTTAAGTAGGTCAGGGTCTCTGCAGCATACAGATGGGTCATAACCACATAATCCACGGGATGCTCCTCCAGATAAGCTTTCAGATATTTTCCCATGGCTGCATTGGCGTAATACACCGGGGAACGCCGTCTGGAAGAACTGATAAAAATCCCTGCTTTATAAAGCGCTCCGAACATTTTGGGGGAACGTTTTACCATCTTTAGGTAGGTATTGTCCACCGTGTCCGCCACTTTTTTCCCTGCCAGATCCATATAGTGCAGCAGCACTGCCTGGTGGCCTGCCGCTTCCAAGGCTTCCTTCATGGCTGCTCCTGCTGCATTGTGACCGCCTCCGGTACTGCAGGATAAAATCAGTACGTGCATTCTCCACCCCCCTTTTTCTTAATCCAGTCTCAATACATTTTCATCTCTTCCAAGCCGGATGCAGGCTCCTCTCTGAAGTGGCAGCCACTGGTCATCCGCCATGCGGTAGCCGTTGACAAAGGTTCCCTCCACAGAAGTGCTCATCACGGAATACTCGTTCCGTTCCACATTAAAGCGGACATGGCAGTGCACCGGGCTCACTCTGTCTGAAACAATCACCAGGCTGCAGGCATTTTCATCATTGCCCACAATCACTTCCTCGTCAAATTCCATGGGCGCATGGCTTCCCTGGTAAGGGCCTGCCACACAGGTAATACCAGGAAGTGGAAGCTGTATTCTTTCGGTCTGGTTTTCTTCGATTCTATCCATATCCCATGCAGGTTTTTCAGGTTCTCCCACCGGATTTTCTACCGGCTCCTGCTGCATCTGTCCACCCTCTGCATAAGCTTTCGTCTCTGCCTGCATCAGCTCTTCTTCCCGCAGCTCCTGCATGGATTTTGGCTTTTTGATGAGTGCAATGATGCATAGAATCACAGACACACCAGCCATTCCATAGGGCATCCAGTATCCAATTCTCATTCCTTTCAGGAAAAGCTTCATCAGCTCCGCCATTTCTGCACTGGAAATCAAACCGAAAAAGCTGTTTCCTGCATATGCAGTCACTGCAATCTGGCTGTAGCGTACCAGCGCCCAAGGCAGAACCACAAAGACACCCGCTGCCCATAGGCCTGCCTGCACCAGATCCAGAATCAGAATCAGGACATATTTTCCATTGTTTTCCATCAGAAGGCTGAGTACACACACCAGATTCAGAAACAGGGTCACAATAAACCACCATTTGACCATCCCCAGCTTATTCTTGGTCTGCATATCCGAAATCAGATCCACGGCAGCCGCCTGAAATGTTCCGTCCTCTTCAAACATCTCCGGAAGCTGCTCCTGAATCACGCTGCGCGCTCCCCACCCTGCATTGGTATCCGGGAAATTCACGGATATGTAAGGCAGAAAAGAGCCTGACAGGATCAGCAGGCAGCAGCATAACAGCAATACATTAAATAATTCTTTTCCTTTCATGGATCTCCTCCAATGTATGTTTTATCTTTTTGCTTCGACATTCTATGATGCCCACGAATTGCTTCGTGCTCCGCATCTCCGTATCCACTCCGGTTGGTGCTGAACGTGTGCCACTGGCACACAGCACCCCGCAATTCTGGCATCATTCAGTATAACATATCTGCTCTGATTATGCACGCAAAAAAGCCCGGCAAAGTCAGAAGACTCTGTCCGGGCAGTCGTTTGCTTTTCAAACGGTCTTACTCAAAATTTGCCTGATACCAGATCAGGAACATATATACCGTCCATATCTTCCGGGAATTGTCTTTCTTTCCCTCTTTATGGGCTTGCAGAAGGCCTGTCAGCTCTTTCTGATTGAAGAATTTCTTTCCTGCATCGGATGTCAGCACCGCATAGACTTTGTTGTAGTATGTATCCTCACGCAGCCATTTCCGGATGGGTACCGGGAATCCAAGCTTTCTTCTGTCTGCATTTTCCTTCGGCAGGTACTTCTCTGCCATATGGCGGAACAGGCTCTTGGTCTCGTGAGGTGTCACACGGAACTTCAACGGGAACTTAAATGCTTCCTCAGCAACCTTTCTGTCAAGGAACGGTACACGCACTTCCAGGGAGTTGGCCATACTCATATGGTCAGATTTCCGGAGGATATCCCCTCTTAACCAGAAGTTCATATCAATGTACTGCATCTTGGTTACTTCGTCAAAGCCTTCCACTTCCTTATAGAACGGAGCGGTCACAGCCTGGGGAGAACATGGAAGATTCTTGTTGTTTAAGATCTTCTTTGCTTCCTTTGGCTTGTAAATGTAGGCATTTCCAATGAAACGCTCTTCCACCGTCTCTCCTGCACGGATCAGATATTCTTTTCCTTTGAAGGAGAAGGGAAGTGCTTCCATCACCTTGCGCACACCTTTGCGCAGTGGGAACGGAATCCACTGTACCGGTTCCAGGCTATAATGAGTCTGATAAATGTTGTATCCACCGAAGATCTCATCGGAACCTTCTCCGGAATACACAACCTTTACGTACTTGGAAGCCAGCTGGCACAGATAATACAGCGGAATGATGGAGGGGTCTGCCACCGGCTCATCCAGATAATAGCTGATGATTGGTACGGCATCCCAGAATTCCTTGTCTGTAATGGTCTTGGAGTAATTCTCCATGCCTTTCTCTTCGCAGAGCTTCTTTGCCAGAGGAATCTCGCTGTACTTGCTGTCCTCAAAGCCAACGCTGAAAGTCTTTGGCACCTTGCTGGCGGCTGCCAGGAAGGAAGAATCGATACCGCCGGATAAGAAAGAGCCGATCTCCACATCGCTGAGTTTGTGTTTTTCCACAGAATCCAGCATCACGTCTTCTAACTCTTTCATGGTTGCTTTCTCATCCAGATGTTCGTCCGGACGATACTGAACCCGCCAGTACCTGGTAATATCTTTCTTTTTTCCGTCCCATTTCAGAGAATGTGCCGGAAGCAACTGGTAGATGCCTTTAAAGAAGGTCTCTTCCAGAGGATTGAACTGGAAAGAAAGATAATACCCCAGAGTCTCCTCATTAAACTGCTTTTTGTAACCTGGATATGCCAGAATCGCTTTGATCTCTGATGCAAATACCAGAGTGTCTCCGATAATGCTGTAAAACAGTGGTTTGATACCGAAAACGTCTCTTCCAAGGAAGACTTCTTTTTTCTTTTTGTCCCAGATGGCAAATGCAAACATACCACGCAGGTGGTTGCACACATCCGGACCGTACTCTTCGTATCCGTGAAGAACAACTTCTGAGTCTGTATCAGTCTTGAATACGTGGCCCTTTGCCTCTAAGCTTGTTTTCAGTTCCTGGTAATTGTATACTTCGCCATTGTATACCAGAACCATGTCATTGGTCTCGTTTTCCATTGGCTGGTGGCCATTTCCAAGGCCTACGATACTCAGCCTGCGGAAACCGAATCCAGCATATTTATCAAAATATTCACCGGAATCATCCGGTCCCCGTTTGGCGATTTTTTCCGTCATCCGTATCAGGACATCTTCCGGTGCGCGTTCCCCTGTCACTGATACAAATCCCGCAAATCCACACATATTTATAACTTCTCCTTTGTCATTCAGCCTTTCACACAACAGCTATAGTGTAACATAGAATATTCCAAATGAAAAGGGGAAGATTTCCTTAAGATTTTGGAATTACTGAATGTCCTCATCTCTCAGTCCATTCGATCCATCCGCATGTTTGAATGCGGCAAGTTCCGGATGTTCTCTTTTTTCTTCTGTGTAATTTTCATAAGAGGGTTTCTTATGCTTCTGCTCTGCCCAGATACGGTCTGCAACAGGTCCCCACTCTTCGGCATAGTGATCGCACTTCGCACAAAGATGCTCAACGGTCTCCTCCGCTTCTGCATTGGTTCCCTTAGCCCCTGTCTTTTTTACCATTTCTCTTAAGAGCTGTGGATTTTCAAGCATCGGGCATGGACGCAGATGGTTTCTGTTAAACGGCTGTCCTTCATGGTATGCCTTAAACAGCGGACTCTGCAGCATCTCAAGGATGGACTTATCATGGATGTTCGAGTCTGAGAAGTGGATAAATACGCAGGGTTCTGCATCTCCCTGTGCATTGATGTGGAAATAGTTCCGTCCGCCGGCAATACATCCACCCACAAATTCTCCGTCGTTCTGGAAATCCATTGGGAAAAATCCGATATCATTGTCTCCGGTACGAACCCAGCGGATCTTTTTGATGATCTCTTCACGCTGTTCCAGGGTAGGCATCAGTTCCGGAGCTGCGTTCTGTCCTACTGGCATATAATGGAAGTAGAATCCAAAACGTGCGCCCTTGTCAGCGATGAAACGTAAGAATTTTTCATCGGTAACTGCCTCTACATTGGCTCTGGTATAACAGATTGAAGTACCGAATACAATGCCGTATTTCTTCAAAAGATCCATTGCCTTCATAACTGCTTCATAATGTCCGTTACCGCGGCGGCTGTCGTTTGTTTCCGGTGTCCCTTCAATAGAAAGAAGGAATGTAATATTTCCAAGTTCTACAATCTTTTGGCATAACTCATCATCAATCAGAGTCGAGTTTGAAAAAAGACCAAACATGCAGTCGTTATGCTTTTCCGCAAGTTTTAAAATATCCTTCTTACGGACAGTCGGTTCTCCACCTGTCATAAAGTAAAGATATGTTCCAAGTTCCTTACCCTGTGTAACAATCTTATCCATGTCTTCGTATGACATGTTGTTCTTGTGGCCGTATGTGCCAGACCAGCATCCTACACAGTGCATGTTACATGCGTCTGTCGGATCAAACAAAATCAGCCAGGGGATGTTGCAGTTGTATTTCTCACGGTTTGCCCGGATTGTCTTTGTTCCACGGAAAAATGCTTCATATCCTAAATTCAGGAGGAATTTCTTCGCATAGTTTGGATTTGTCTCATCCAGAACACGATTTATAAACTTCACCCATCTGTTCTCCGGATTCTTTACATATTCCCGAACCTTATCCAGTGCTGCCTTATCTGTGCCTTCTCCCCAGAAAGCCTCTGCCTTGTCAATCAGATCAAGAAATGTTTCCTGTCTTTTTGTGATATCGTCTGTCTTTGTCAGCTTGCCAACGATACCATTGACCATTATCTCAAAAGCTTTTCTTTCTACTTTGTGCTGCGCATTTTCAACGAATGAAGCCATGTAACTTTCTCCTTTTTCTTTCTTTGTTTGTAACTGTTCAGAGCCAAGCAAAATTTCATAAAACAGGTGTAAAATGTTTGCATTTTTAAGACTGTTTTTGAAATTTTATTTGGCGGATACGCCACACCGACGAAATGCGTAGCATTTTGGAGGTTGGCTCTGAACAGTTACCTTTGTTTTTCATATCTGCCAGTATTCTGTGATTATAATACCTATGATCGTCTATGATAACAACGATCTGCTTTGCTCTGTGCTTATTTTAACCTTTCACTTATTCGACAGGTACAGACAAAAGACAGGTTGTGTCCGATTTTTGGACAAATGTACCGTTTTGTACCTGCCATCCTTTACCTGCCGGATTTTTTACGCTATAATAGCGGTACTCATCACATTTTATTTTGGAAAGAGGTCATTTATACATATGAACAAGAAAGAAATCAGTGAAATCAAGAAACAGCTTACCCCTGACAACTGCGCCATTACCAGGCTGTGCGGATGCTATGTAGACGGTGAAAAAAACAAAATTGCCCAGATCAAGGATGCTTTTCTTTCTCTCCCGGAAGAAGAAATTTTTAAATACTTTGAGATTTTCCGGAAAACTTTTTCTGGAAGCTTGGGACGCACTCTTTTAAATATGGAATTTCCCCTTGCCACGGAAGCCTACGGTGGAACCCAGGAATTTCTCATGCGCCTGCGCTCCAGCCGCCTTACCGACGATGCCCTTTTGGATGCCTTCTATGACAAAGTGATCCAGTCCTACGACTACGGAGAAAATTATCTGATTCTCCTGATTCATTCTGCTTACGATGTACCAGGAAAATCTTCTGACAACCTGGAAATGTTTGATGCTTCTGATGAAGTCTTTGAATACCTTCAGTGCTGCATCTGCCCGGTGAAGCTTTCCAAACCGGGACTGGCCTACAATCCTTCAGAAAACTGTTTCCAGAACCGTATTCGGGACTGGCTGGTGGAGCTGCCTGACCTTGGCTTTCTGTTTCCTGCCTTCAATGACCGCAGCACAGATATCCACAGCCTGCTCTACTATACAAAAAAACCAGAAGAGCTCCATGACAATCTGGTAGACCAGGTTCTTGGCTGCATCCTTCCCATGACTGCCAAGAATCAGAAAGAAACCTTCAATGCCCTGGTGGAGGGCACTCTTGGAGATGACTGTGATTTTGAAACCGTAAAGACTATCCACGAAAAGCTTTCCGAGCTGGCAGAAGCCAAAAAGGATGATCCGGAGCCCCTGGCCTTAGACCGCCAGGAAGTCCGCTCCCTCCTTGCCGCCAGCGGTGCCGATGCCGAAAAGCTGGAAGATTTTGATGCCCAGTACGATGCCTGCACCGGCTCTGACGGCACGGATGCGCCTATCATGATATCCAATGTGGCCAACACCCGGAAATTTGAGATTAAAACCGCAGATGTAGTCATTACCATCAATCCGGAACGTGCAGATCTCATTGAGACCAAGCTCATTGACGGCCGCCGCTGCTTTGTGATTCCGGCAGACGACCACGTCCAGATCAACGGCATTCAGGTCCACACCGGAGCAGCTGGCGAAAACACAATTCCAGATGAGCTGCTTCGTTCCGACAGCACAGACGATTCTTCGGATGTGGAACCCGCTCCCTGGGAAGCATAAATCATATCACAGGCAGAGCGTTTTTGCTTTACTGGATATCATTTTCTACAAGAAAGAATGTGCCTTGGCACATTCTCGCGCCGAGCGCGGTCGCTTGCGACATGTTTCTTCTTCGCGCGAGTGCGCATCCCGCGGAGCGTTTTTTGTGTCATAGGACGAAGTTTCCTATGACAT
>CAJMON010000038.1 GCA_905214955.1 uncultured bacterium | reverse complement strand
ATATTGAAATTTCTATATGTATATATTATATTTATCTTATGTCAGGAATTCTTTCCAAACCACTGTATTGAAATAACGCCTGTGGATTGAAATAATAACTTTAAGTATAACAGTCAGTAGTACGTAGAACCGGGAGGTTAAAGCAAAAAGCTTTAATCTCCCGGTTCTATTTCACAACTGTTTTTAACTAAAAATTCCCATACCATAGTCAATCTCAAGATTCAATCCTGTCTCTTCAGAATATTGTTCCAAATCTATAAGTTCATAAAAATCCTGCATATCCTCCGAGACCGGTCTCAGCATACCTGCGTCATTATATTTTTTAAATTTCTGTGCATACAAATTCACACAGTATTGTGCCGCCCGTCTTATTCCCGATTTTGTAAATCCTTTATTTTTCAGGTCCTGTAATATCTGTTTCGCCTCTTCTTCCTGATTCACAAAAATTGTTACCGTATTTTCCTCTATTAATTTAAACTCTCTTCCTACTGTAGCAAAATTATGCCATCCCCCATTAAGTTCTTCACAGATTTTCTTCTTATCCAAGCTTTCTCCCCGCATATGATAAAGCATTTCAAAGTATCTTGTCACTGTCTGCAAATCTTCGATCTTACATTCATCTGCAAGCAGTGCTTTCGAAACATCTATCTGTTGTCTCTGCCCCGGAACTTTTTCTGTATCATCAAACTGAAAAATCACCACTTTGCTTTCTTCTATCGTCCGTTTTCCTTCACGATTACATCTTCCCGCTGCCTGAATGATAGAATCCATTCCTGCAATCTGCCTGTATACCGTACAAAAATCAAGATCCACTCCTGCTTCCACCAGACTTGTTGCGATTACAATACATTTTTTTCCTTCATTCAGCCTTTCTTTTATCTGTTTTAACATACGTTTCCTATGTTTTGGATACATGCTCGTAGATAAATGATAAACGCCTTCACCTTTTATAGCCTTATAAATTTTCTGTACTTTCTTTTTTGTATTTACAATGCACAATACCTGTGTTTCTTTCAACAGATTTTCTTCCAGTGTTTCTTCCGATAATTTTCCGGCATTTTCAAACTGAACTCTTTTGAAAAACTTAAACTGTTCTTCCATTCTTGGGCAAAGTTCCGTAATCCGCTTTATATTATTGAAAAAAGAATCCAACGCCGGCTGTGTAGCGGTGCACAATACTGCACTTGCTTTATAATTTAATATCAGTTCTTCTATTGCCGCCAGACAAGGTTTTAAATAATCATTGGGAAGCATCTGTGCTTCATCAAATATAATCACGCTGTTTGCTATATTATGTAATTTTCTGCATTTGGAGGATTTATTTGAAAATAACGATTCAAAAAACTGTACATTCGTTGTGACCACTACTGGCTTATCCCAGTTTTCTGCTGCAAGCTGCATTGCTTTTAACTCTTCCGAACCTTCATAATCCACATTACAATGATTTTCCAGAACATTTTCATCTCCTAATATCTTCCGAAAAACCTCTGCATTCTGTTCAATAATACTGGTGTATGGTATCACATAAATCACACGATCCATATGATGTTTCACTGCATGTCGCAACGCAAAAGCAAGCGATGCAACAGTTTTTCCTCCACCTGTGGGAACCGTTAACCGAAAAAGTCCTTTTTCTTTCTCTCCTCTTTCCAGACAGGCCTTCAAAATCTCTGTTCTTCTGCCATTTACACTTTCTTTTTCTGTATTTTTCATCCATTCTTCTATATATTTTTCCAGTTTATCCAAAAGCTCCGGCATTTTTTGACCCTGTTGCCGTCCTGCTTTTCCCTCTGTCATAAATTCTTCTGTATCAAGAAAATCCGCATCCACAAGGCAGGAATATAGCATTCTCGTAAACATGCTCAAAGAGAAATTCACATCCGGCATTTTTTCCACGTTGATTGGCGGTGTTTTTAATTCCGGAATCTGCACTTCGCTTTTGTATGCCTGAAAATCTTCTATTTTCTTCTTTCTTCTTCCAAGTGTCGTAGGTGAATTTCCTGCATCCATACTGATTCCATAATCAGACAGCCCTGCATGATGTCCGGCAATACACATCTCTAGAAACGGATACATTCCTCCAAGTTCCAGACAAACTCTCGCTCCTGCTGTCGCATGATCCACCTTTATTTCTTCTCCATGGATTCTTCGTTGAAATTTATCACTGTATTTTCCAATATCATGTAACATTCCACAGCAATATCCCCAGTCACCTTTTCCGAAAACTTCAGCAAAATCTCTTGCTTTTTCTGCTGTTCCCTGCAAATGATCTAATATACTCTGTTCGCGTCCTTCATCACAATGTGCAATATATTTCATACTTATCTCTCCCACCATTAACCCCCTCTTAGTAAAATGCCCCGTCAGATTTCTCCAACGGGGCAAATAAATTTACTAACTCGTAAGCTACTTTCTTATAAGTATAATAACTTACACAATTACAAAGTCAAGCAAGAAGATCACATCCCTTCACGACACCCTCCCATTCTCCATCTCATACACTACATCCGCCACATTCATGGTGGAGACTCTGTGGGATACCAGAACTACCGTGCGATCAGTAGTATCTTCTTTCAGGGACTTGAGGATGATGCCTTCGTTGAGGGAGTCCAGGTTGGAGGTAGGCTCGTCCAGGAGAAGGAGCGGGCTGTCGTGGAGGAAGGCTCTTGCAATACCGATCCTCTGTTTCTCGCCGCCGGAAAGGGTGTCACCCAATTCCCCGACTTCTGTGTCATAACTTTTGGGAAGCGTCATGATAAAGTCATGGATGGAAGCTTTTTTTGCGGCAGCCATGATTTCTTCACAGGTGGCTCCCGGCTTTGCAATGGCGATATTGTTTGCGATGGAATCATGGAACAGGTGGGTTTCCTGTGTCACATAGCTTTCCAGGTCGCGGAGATGACGGGTGGGGATCTCCCGTACATCTTTGTTATCTACGGAGATACTTCCTTCGTTCACATCCCAGAAACGCATGAGAAGCTTCAGCAGTGTGGATTTTCCGGAACCGCTGGCTCCATGGATACCGGTGATCTTACCCGGTGCAAGTTTCAGGGAGTAGTCGTCCAGGATGGTTTCATCTTCATATGCGAATGTCACATGAGAGGCTTCTGCACCTGTAAATCCATCACCGGATTCATCTTGTTTCTCCACATCATTAAATCTTCCAACTGCGTGAAACTCGATTCCATCCGGAATCTCCTCCACCAGTGGTTTCTCTTCCAGGAGCGACAGCACACGCTCACCACTTGCCAGAGTCTGATTCAGGTTATTGGAAAGACTGGACAGTGCCACAACCGGGCCAAAAGATCCCATCATGGCAATGGTACAGGTCAGGATTCCGTCAAAACCGATCTCACCTTTTCCATAAAGATGGATCGTCAGCGCCAGCATTCCAAAGGACGCAAGCAGGATCATAAGATTGGTAAATGATCTCTGGGAACCTTCCATCCGGCTTAAGTCTTCCTGCATTCCTGCAAGTTTCCGGGAGCGGTCAGACATCTGGCCTTTTCTCTTTTCACCCTGATTATACTGGATGGTTTCATCAAGGCCGCGGAGAGAATCCAGCACAAAACTGTTCAGCTCACCAAACTCCGTACGGAATTCCATGCCCTTCTGACTTCCATGCTTTCCATTCCACAGGGGAATCACCACACCTACGATCAGATAGGCGGTCAGAGCCAGAACTCCGGCAAGCACATGATATCTTCCGATAAAAACTACCATGATCACAGAAGTCAGTGTTGCAATAGCAATGGGGGAAATGGTATGCGCATAAAAAACTTCCAGAAGTTCAATATCCGTGGTGATAATGGAGATCAGGTTCCCTTTGTCACGACCTTCCAGCTTCGCAGGGCAGAGCTTACGCAAAACCGCAAATACCTTATGGCGGATGATCGCCAGAAGTTTAAACGCGATAAAATGGTTACAATACTGCTCCACATAATGAAGGATACCACGGAGCACCGCAATCAGGATCATAACGGCAATGATCCCTTTCACAGAAATTCCGGCAAGCCAGGTACTCTTTATAACAACCTCCGGAATACCAGAAATCCCGGCACCTGCTGCACTTCCTGCCAGGCCATGGAGGATCACCTGCCCTGCCAGGATGGTCAGGAAAATGGCACATAGGTATCCCACAGTTCCCAAAAGAATAGCCGCCACCATAATATGTAGAAGTGGTTTCACCAGACCAATAAGACTTCTCATGATAGCAATGGCACTTCTTCGCTTTTTCGCTGTATCTGTTCCCGCCATGGCCATATCTGTCTTCTGCCTGTATATATTTTTCTGAGTTTCAGCCATTTCACGTGCGTTATTGTCACTCATCACACATTTCCCTCCTTCCCATAATTTTCCAGCGCACTCTGGCTCTCATACAGATGACAATAATCGCCACCCAGGGCCATCAGTTCCTCATGCTTTCCGCATTCTCTGATCTCACCGTTCTTCAGGAAGTAGATCTGATCGGACTGTACCACATTGGCAAGTCTGTGGGAGATCAGAAGTACAGTCCTGGTTTTTGCCATCTCATGAATAACATCCATGATCAGCTCTTCACTTTCCACATCAATGTTGGAGGTGGCTTCATCCATAATGTACACAGGGGCATCCGCAAGAAGTGCCCTGGCGATCACAAGCCTCTGGCACTGACCCCCTGAAAGATTTCCCGCCTTTTCCAGAAGGACCGTATCCAGCCCGTTCTGGGTATCCAGAAATCCAAGGAGATTGACCTTCTTAAGGACCTCACGCATTTCCTGATCCGTGGCATCCGTTTTTGCCATCTGAAGATTTTCACGGACTGTTCCCTTAAAGAGATAACTGTTGTGGTGCACCAGAACCACATGTTCCATCAGGTCATCTTCGCGAACGTCCCCGAGGGCAACTCCTCCGATACGGATATCACCGGAAAACTCCCGGTTCTTTCCGGAGAGGATTCCCGCAATGGTACTCTTACCACAGCCGGACTCTCCAACCAGGGAAACAAAGCTTCCCGCAGGAACCTGAAGATCGATTCCACCAAGGATCTCACGGTCCTTCTCATAGGAAAAATGCACATCCCGAAAAGAAATATCCAGACCGCCCTCCGGCAGAGTCTTCTCTCCGGCTTTCGGCTCTGAAATATCCAATATCCGAAAAATCTTATCACTGGCAGCCATACCGTTCATGGCAATATGAAAAAAGGATCCAAGCAGCCGCAACGGCAGAAAAAACTCACTGGACAGAAGCACAATGCAGAGGGTTCCGGAAAGGTTTAAATTCCCATGTAGAAACTCCGTCACCGCCACCGCCATACCAATGGCCGCACCGCCGTAAGCCACAATATCCATCACACTGGTGGAATTCAGCTGCATGGTTAAAACCTTCATGGTAATCTGGCGGAACCGCTGGGACTCCGCATCCATCTCGTCTGCTTTCTGCTGGTCTGCCTGATAGATCTTTAGGGTAGTCAGACCTTGAAGATTTTCCAGGAAGGAATCTCCAAGTCCTGTATAAATGCTCCAGTATTTGTTAAGAAGCTTCCTGGCGATCTTCTGTACCACCACAATGGAAATGGGAATCAGCGGCACACAGATCAGAAGTACCACGCTGGCTTTTAAGCTCACCCGGCAGAGGATCACAAAGAGTGTTACCGGTGCGATCAGGCTGTAAAACAGCTGGGGGAGATATTTTCCAAAATAGGTTTCCAGCTGCTCCACACCTTCTGTGGAAACCTGCACCACTTCAGAGGAGGAAACCTGCTCTCTGTAGGAAGCACCCAGCTTCAGCATTTTTTCATAAATTTTTTCTCTGAGGATCCGCTTTACATCCACGCAGGCCAGATAGGACGACCTTGCGCCCATCCGCTCACAGAAGAAGCGGATTACAACAACCAGGATCAGCGTAAGAACTGTCCGTTTTACACTTTCTGAAGTAACGGAACCGTAAATCACTTTTTCCAGCAGCCCTGCAATGGAAAAAACGGCAATCACCTGGGACAGCAGGGCAAGCCACTGCCACAGGATCGTATACACGATATATTTTTTTGCGTGGGATAAAAGTCCCACCAGTCTTGTCTTGATCATTGGCTGCTCACACCTCCGGCTCCACAGTTTTTACCCTGAGGAAGAAATACAGAATGTGGCATACCCACACAACGGCTATGCAGATTCTTCCCACAGGCACATTTTTCATGCAGATAAATCCGATGACCATAACTACGGTCACCATGCCGATGATCTTGCATTTGGTTCCAAGCGTCATGGCTCTGTTCTGCACAAAACTGTCCAGATGTTTTTTGTAAAGGTTTGTTCCTATAAACCAGGTATGAAGCCGTTCCGAGCTTTTTGCAAAGCAGAACAGCGTTGCCATATAAAAGGGAACCGTAGGCAGGATCGGAAGTACCACTCCGATGGTGCCAAGTCCAAGGCAAAGAAACCCCAGCAGGATCCAGAATATTTTCAATGGATTTCTCATTTTCTTTTCCTTTCTCATATGCGCTTTAGACAGTTAAAACGAACTTACGTCCATCTACTCTTGCTACTTTTAGATCAATGCCATAAAGTTCATGAATGCTTTCCTCCGTGATCACTTCTTCCGGCTCGCCTTCCACGATGACTTTTCCACCGGCGAGACCGATGATCTTGTCGGAAAAATAGATCGACTGATTGATGTCATGAAGGACCATAACGATGGTCATGCCAAATTCCCGGTTCAGCTTCCGCACAAGCTCCAGAATCTCGATCTGATAACGGATATCCAGATATGTAGTCGGCTCATCCAGGAAAAGGATCTCAGTTCCCTGTGCAAGCGCCATGGCGATCCATACACGCTGGCGCTGTCCGCCGGAAAGCCTGGATAATTCCCTCTCACGAAACTGTGAAACATTGGTCACTTCCATGGCCCAGTTCACATACCGCTCATCCTCTTCTCCACGGATCCCCATCATACCAAGATGAGGCGTTCTTCCGAAAGAAACCAGACGCTCCACGGTGATGTCATCCTCCGCCGTATTGTACTGATGTACAATGGCCACTTTTCTGGCAAATTCATTCAGACGCAACCTTGCGATGTTTTTTCCTCCCAGAAGGACTTTTCCCTTTGCAGGATCCAGGTTTTTGGTCATCAGGGAAAAAAGTGTGGATTTACCGCATCCGTTGGCTCCCATAATGGTCGTCACCTTGCCTTTTTCTATCTTAAGGGACGCGCCTTTTAATATCTCGTTTTTACCATAGGAAAAGCATACATTCTTTACCTCCATGGCAGGTCGTTTTTTTTCCGTATTCTGTGTATCAGTCACCATATTTTTTTGACCTCCTTAAGAGAATGATAAAGAACGGACCACCTACCACGCTCATCACAACTGCCGCACTGATCTCATAGGGAGCTGCAATGGTCCTTCCAATGGTATCTGCCAGAAGGAAGGTAAAGGCTCCCGCAAGTGCGGAAAACGGAACCAGTGCCCTGTGGTCACTTCCCACCAGGATCCTTCCGATATGTGGCACGATCAGCCCAAGGAAACTGATGGCACCTGCGATGGCTGTGGAAATACTTGCCAGAAGTACCGCGATCAGGGAGATCACGATTCGTGTGGCATTGACGTTCAGTCCCAGGCTTCGTGCTGTCTTATCTTCCAGAGACATCAGGTTGCACTCTCCGATAAACAGGCATGCCAGGAAAAGCCCTGCCACAACATAAGGAACCAGTGTTGTCACATCATCCCAGGTTTTCTGGGTGATATTGGCTTCTACGATGGAAGCCACGCCGGACATATTTCCACCGCTCATGCTGTTAAAAGCGCTGGAAAGTCCGGCAAACAATGCATCTACTGCCACACCGGTGAGGATGATACGAAGAGGACTTAAGCCGCCCTTCCAGGACAGACAGTAAACCATCAAAAAGGCGACCACGCCGCCAAAAAACGCTACCAGCGGAGTAAAGAAATACAGTCCCGGTGCAAAAGCTGTGATCAGAACTGCCGCAAAGCTGGCACTGCTGGAAATACCAATGATACCAGGGTCTGCCAGTGGGTTTTTAAGGACCGCCTGGAACAGAACACCGGAAACCGCAATGGCGGCTCCTGCCAGCATGGAAATGATGATACGCGGAAAACGAAGATCATAGATGGTTGCCACTTCGTCAATACGCTCCACAAAAAGTCCTCTCATCAGCTCTCCGAAGGAAACCTTCAGGCTTCCGATATTGATGGCTGCAAAAAACAATACCATCAGAAGCACCGCCATGAGCACAAAGGAGAGCACTGCACGGAGCCGCTTTCTTTTTTCTCTGTTTTCATCCATTTTTGTCACTTCTCCTTTTCTGTGGTCTTTTGGGAATCTTCAGCTGCAGTTTTTCCGGATGTGCCGGATTTCTGCGCGTCTTCATATTTCTGGGTCGCATTGGATTTCTCTGCATTTTTCTGAGCGTTTTCACTGTTCTTTTTCGCTTTTTCCAGATCCTCGTCACTTTCCGGATAAAGGATCGGCTGCAGCTCATCCAGTGCTTTCGGATAACGGAAAGTTGCGCTCATTCCGAAATTTTCATAAGTCAGGTCATACACCCTGCCATTTTTTACCGCGTCGAAATGTTTCCAGATATCGTTGGTCTTGAAATCTTCGTTAAACATCTCCACGACCTGATCCGGAAGTGCGTGAGCCGCACGGAGGATGATATCCGGTTCTTTGGTCTTCATATCTTCGGTGTTTACCGTAAGAAACTCCTGATCTGTATCTGTATAAACATTTTCGCCGCCTGCCAGAGCCACAAGACTTCCCACGTAGGAATTTTCGGTAGCAATGATATAGCTGCCCGGAAGTCCCATCAGGATCAGCACCTTGGGATGGTCTTTTCCCTCGTTCTTCTTTTTGTATTCTTCGTAGAAATCCCGGAACTCTTTTACCAGCGTGCCTGCCTGCTCTTCCCTGTCAAAAATCTCTCCCAGTTCCTGAATGGAACGGTACATCCCCTGTACACTGCGAAGATTTAAAAACGCCCAGTCCACGCCGATATTTTCGTACTTGGGTTCAAGGTCTGACTGAAGAGAGATCGGGCTTAAAATCCAGTCCGGTTTCAGGGAAGCCACGATCTCCATATCCGGGCTCATGGCTGTACCCACGGTGGTTACAGCTTTATAACGCTCCGGAATGGTGGAAATGCTGCTGGAGCATACCCCAACCAGATCCAGTTCCAGTTTGTCACAGATATCCGCAACTGCCGGAGAAGTAGCTACGATCTTCGGGGATCCCTCCATGGATCGTACCTTGGCTTTTGCCACTTCCACTGCCTGTTTTTCCACAGGGTCCGTGATCTCCAGCATGGACTCCACCGTCTCTGTCTGTGTGGTTGTTTTCGTGCCTTCCGGGTGCTGATCCACACAGCCGGTGAGAAGAAGGGACGCTGCCGCCAGGACTGTGACAAGAATTCCTCTGCTGATGCAGGATTTAATATTCATCATCGTCATCATCCTCTCCGCCCCATCTGCGCCAGTTCTTACGGAAGTACCAGATGATCAGTGCAGTTACCAGGATCAGAACCAGACCGGAGCCTGTCACTGCCAGAGCAATGGCAAAGACCGTATTGATCTTTACGCTGCTTTCGCCGTCAGATTTCTTTTCCCCGGAAGTGATGCTGTCCTCTTCCGCTGTGGAAAGATTTAGTCCCTGGGCGCTGTTCAGTTCCTTGTCTGTATCGGACTCGTCAGAGCTTTTGGAAGCTGCTGCCTGTTTCTGTGCTGCCGCTACGGTGTTCCCGGAATTCATGGCATCCGCATTTCCTGTGGAGCCGCTTTCTGCAGTGCTCTGTGCAGCTGCTGCCTGGGTGGCCGCCACATCATTCTGAGCTTCCTTCTCATTGTCCTGCGCAGCCTCATCCGTACTTTCTGTTCCGTCCGTTTCCTGGGCACTTCCCGTATCCAGGGTACTGTTGGCAACTGCCTCGCCGCTTCCGGAAGCCTCGGCAGATGCTGCTTCTTCTGTTACAAAAGCAGGATTCATACCCACACTGTTTCCCTCGGAATAATCGCTTGGATACAGATAAAATGTAACGTTTCTTCCCATCGGGGTTACATACATGCTGACCCGGACGATGCAGTTCTCGCTTGGAACCTGGATACAGATATCGGAGGTGGTTCCGTTGCTGTCTGAACCATTTGCGGTTACCGCGACGCCTGTGCCGGACCAGCCGGAATCTCCTACATTCTGTACGCTGAAACTGTGACCGGACGTATAATCGATCAGGCTCATGCGGATCGTCAGATAATAATTGCCGGAGTCCGTCACTTCCATCAGACCACTTGCATAAACCGCACCTTCTACCATACCCTGTCCGGTGGCGTAGGATGCCTCACCGCCGGAGTCTTCGATCTCTCCTGTCACCGGATGGGAATAACACCGGTTAATGGTACAGGAATACACACTTCCCGACTCCGCGTGGACGGAAGTTACCGGAAATCCCAGAGTTGCCGCCACGAAGAGTACTGCCGCTCCAAAACAGGTCAGTAGATTTTTTTTCCAGTTTTTCTCTCTCATTTCTTCTTTCCTGCCTTCTTTCTCAGGCTTCCCCCTCTGCTCTTGATCTTATAGAAAACACCTGCCAGTGCCGCCAGTGCGCTGACGGATACCGGAACTGCCACTTTTCTCATATTTCCGGAAGACTCCCCGGTACCAGTCTCGGTATCTGCATAAGCTTCGCCGGAAGTGGTTGTCTCCTGATCCTGATCTGACGCATCGGAAAGGCCGCTGCTGGTAAGCTTTGTGGTTCCTGCATCTTTGGAATCCGATTTGCTGCCGATGCTCTTTCCGGATTTCAGCGCAGTAGTTCCTGCTGATTTCTTTGTGGATGTGGATTTGGTGGTGGTTCCGGAAGATTTCAGAGAACCGCTGCTCTTTAAGGAGCTTCCTCCGGACTTGGAAGTACTGCCGCCTAAAGAACCGTTGCTGCCGAGTTTGGAACCGCTTCCGCTTAAGGAGCCGTTGCTGTTGGTCCTTAAGCTGCCGTTATTTCCGCTGAGAGAACCGTTTCCGGTGCTGTTCGTTCCATTGTTGCTGCTGTTATTTCCGCTGTTGCTTCCGTCACCATTGTTGTCATCATTTTCGAAACCAGGATCCTTGCTGTCCGTCTTTTTCAGGGTGCTCCAGTCCAGTTTCAGGAAGGCAGGCTGGGTTCCGGTGCCTTTGGTAATGGAATCCATAATGGGAACAAAAACCTGAAGCGGCACATAACCTTCATTTTTTGCCTCATCGATCAGCGGGAAAGTAACCACATCCGGATAATTGCTTCCGAAATTGTCCGTAACCAGCTTGCCGTTGGTGTATTTCTGATAGGAATCCACCGTTACATTGCCAAGAGAACCGGATGGTGCGCCATATTTATCCAGCTTGTAGCCGGTCTTAAAATATTTCAGGGTACCTAAGTATCCAAGCTGTCCGTTAATGGTCAGACCCTTGAAGTCCATGGTGATGGAATATTTTCCTTTCTTTACCGTCAGCTTGATGGTGTGATTGATGGCTTCGTTGGACATGGATGCGGATGTTTTGTCGATTTTTACCATGGAGCCTGTGACAGAATACACACCGTCCGCCAGGTTCTTCACATCTAGGCTGCTGTTGCTGCCGTTATTATTGCTGTTGTTGTTATTGTTGTTGCTGTTGTTATTATTACTGCTGTTCGAACTGCTGCCGGAATACTTCTTCTTCAGTCCGCTGACTGCCTTGGAAAGCTTTTTGATCTGTGTATTGACCTGGCTCTGGGTGGCACTGCTGTTATCATAAACCGTCTTTGCGGCAGTGATCGCAGAGTTTAATGTCTTCAGTGTGTCGGCCGTATAGGTATCTTCCCTGCCTGCCATATTGGAAGCCGTGAGAAGCATCTCATGAAGTCCGGTCTTATCTACCTTTGTCTGGGAAGCCTTCTTCATGTTTTTCATCACATAATCCAGGATACCGGTCTGGGCATCAGTCTCTTCCTGACTGGACTCTTTGTTCCCGTAAACCGCCTTTGCCGCCTCATAAACAGAACGGAGCACATCCATATCTGCGGCTGTATAATGGGCTGTATCTTTCAGATAAGTTTCCGCCTTTGTCAGCGCTTTTTTGATCTCACGGCGGTCCGTTCCCTGGATGATCAGTCCCTGGATGGCATTGTCTATGGCAGTGACACACTTGTTGACTTCTGTCTGAGAAGCCTCCTCATTGTCATAGACCTGACTGGCCTTATCTCTTGCCCGCTGTAACGCCTCACGGGTCGATGTTTCATACTCTACATCCGTCTCATTCAGATAACTGTCGGCGGTCTCGATGGCTTTCTTAAGCTCACTCTTATCAGAATCTACCTTGACCTTGGTCACCGCATTTACCGCCATGGTAAGGGCTTTTACCTCATTGTCCACAACGGTCTGGTCGATGTTCATGTTTTTATAAACTGCCTGAGCTGCCGCAATGGCATCTGCAAGCATGGCAAGCTGCTCACCGGCATAGCCCTGGCTGTCCTGTTTAAGGGATTTCTGGACATTCTGAGCGTTTGTGATCTGTTTTTTCAGGGCCGCCTTGTCCGTTTCCGTTCCGCTGATCTGTTTCAGGTCATTCCAGTCCAGATACAGTTTTGCATACTGCTTTCCGCCACCTGCATTGATGGCTTCCATGACCGGAACATAGATCCTGGTCCATACGATGCTCTGGTTCAGCTCTACCGGAATGGTTATGTAATGGGGATATTTTTTCCCTTTTACTGTGGCATCGGTGCCTTTTTTCGGATCGTTGTAGGAATCATAAATGTCATAGTAGGATTCCACACCCACTGCTTTTGCTGTGGCAGCCTCTGCCGCCGGAGCTTCATTCTCATCCAGAGACTGTGTTTCTTCCTGAGCCGCAGAAGCCTCTTCTCCAGTCGCTGCACCATCGCTGTCCCCGGAAGCTTCCTCTCCGTCCATAAAAAGTTCGTCTTCTGCTGCATCCTCTGTCTGTGCCTGAGAACTCTCTTCCGCAGCTTCCGTCGCTGCGCTCTGCGCCTCTTCTGGATCTTCAGCTTCTGTCTCCGCCGCATTCTGCGCCTCACCGGTATCTACAGCCTGGCCTTCCTCTGCAGCCGCATAAGGCAGGGTGTCTTCACTGGTAAATCCCGGAAAATACCACATGCTTGCCAGATAGCCGGTAAAATTCTGCTTGCCAAGCTTGGTAGTCAGGGACGTACATTCGATCCGCAGATGGATGTCATTTCCTTTTTTTATCAGCTGAAAGGGTTTTACCAGTGCTGAGTTTCCCATGGAAACCTGATCTGCGGTAGCATGGTGGAGCAGTCCGCCGATCTGGTATACCCCGTCATAAACCGTATTGGAGTCCGTCTTCTGATAAAGTGCCTCCGCAGACGCCTGAAGAAGCTGGATATGCTTATCCACCAGACTCTGTGTGGCAGACGGGTTTGCAGCCACCTGCTTTGCAGACGCAATGGCAGACTTTAACTGCTGTACGGAAGCGTCATCTGAGCCGGAAGTATCCACCGCTTCCGCCTGGGTGATCAGGTCACTTAACACAGTCTTGTCGATACCGCCCCCAAGGTTCTCCTCTGCCTGGGCCACTGCGGATGCCGCGCCGTCGGTCTCTGCCTGGGTGGCATTGCCATCCTCAAGCACAGCCTGGGCCTGGGCACGTACCTGATCCAGTACTTCATATCCATCCTGTGTGCCATCTGTGTATGCAGCTGCCTCAGAAAGGACCGCCTCCAGAGAAGACTTATCCGCCTGAGCCACCAGACCATTTTCCAGGATTGCCTGAAGCATCATTCCGCCTGCCCCAAGCTCTTCCTCTGTTACATCTTCTTTTGAAAGAAGGTTCTCCGCTCCTTCAAGAGCAGCCTGAAGGCTCTCACAGCTCTCCGGTGTATACCCGGAAGTATCTGTGCTCTTCGCCTCTTCGATGATCCTGGAAAGTTCACTCTCATCCATGGCATAAACGCCGGATGTGCTCCCCAGGCACAGTGCAGCCGCCATAAAAAAAGCGCTGCTTCGCTTAAATTTTTTTATCTTCATACCCATCATCCTCCTATGAGCACTTGTTAGCCATGATTAACCGTATCATGAGGAAAAGTTAATGTCAACATACTATCGTTCAAACCGTGCTCATAGGGAACGGTTCGATGATCTCAAAAATCCTTTAAATCCGCCATGTTCCCGATTTTTCGACAAAAAAAAGACCGAAATTTTTTCATTTCGGTCTTTAATCAAGATCCCGGATACACCTGGATATCCGGCTTTTTTTCACACAGATCCTCTGGTCAGAGCTTCACATATTTCCCGCCTGCCGCATCGGATAACTGTCTGGCCAGCCCCATGCCGAACACGGAATTTTCCGTATCGATCACCAACACCGGCACGCCTTTTCGTTTCAGCTCCTCAGCCGCCTTAAGGGCAAGAGACCAGGGCTTTCCCTCCCGGGTGTCAAAATTGGCCTTGCCGTCAGTGAGCATCACCAGAATCCCGGTCTCTTCCGGATTCTTTCGTTTTTCCGCCTCCAGGACTTTCAGGGCCTTTCGGATTCCCATGGCAAGAGGGGTATTCCCTCTGGCCTTCAGCTCTTCCATGGGCCTTGCCGCAAAATCCACACTTCTGGTAAAAGGCAGGATCAGTTCTGCTTTCCGGTTCCCGAAAACCACCATTCCTGCCCGATCCCTGTCGCTATACGCCCGCCGCAGAATGGAAAGCACCGCACTTTTCGCAAAAGAAAGCCTCTCTTTTGCCCCCTGGGAACGACTGGCATCCACCAGAAATAAAATAGACACCTTATTTTTTCTCCGGAAGCGTTTCAGCCGGAGGTCACACGCTCTGATCTCCCGGTCCTCTCCCCCGATCCTGCCGCTCTCCAGCGCCGCCCGGACAGACGCCGGAAGATCCACCTCACCGGCTCGCAAAATCTGTTCCTGACCGGAGGGGATCACCAGAGAACCACTGTGTTTCCCACCCGGAAGCCATTCTTTCCGGGACTGCTGCTCTCTTTTCAGAAAGATCTCCTGTTTCATCCCCTCCAGAACTTCCAATACCGAATACTCTCTTCCGCTCTGTTTTACCGGAAGGAATACTTCTTCAGAATCTGCCCGTCTTCCTTTCCTCGGATCTAGTCACCCTCCCCGGAAGCTTCCGGCTCCCTGGAGCTCTTTTTCCCGGCGGAAAGAATTTCTTCCATCACCTGAGGATCCATCTGTCCGTCTTCCAGAGGATTTTTCCGCATCCGGTGAGGCAGAACATACCGGGCAGCCCGCTCAAGATCCTCCCGGGAAGCCTTTTTCCGGCCTTCCAGTGCGGCAATGGTCTGTGCAGTCCGGATCATTCCGATATCCGCCCGGTGGCCGTCAGTGCCGTAGGCAACACAGATCTGTGCCGCCAGCCTTAACAGCTCCTTTGGGACACGCACCGTCGGCAGAAGCTCTCTGGCACTGCGGATCCTCTCGGAAAGCTCTTCCTGAGACTCTTTGTACTTCCGGCAGAAATATCCCGGATTTTTCTCATAGGCCATCCGGTTCTCAATGATCTGCACCCGCTTATCCACGTCTGTCTCTGCTTCCACATCCACCACCATGCCAAAACGGTCCAGAAGCTGCGGCCGCAGGTTTCCCTCCTCCGGGTTCATGGAACCGATCAGCACAAACCGGGCAGAATGGGTACAGGAAATCCCTTCTCTCTCCACGGTATTGCGCCCCGTTGCCGCCGCATCCAGTAACAGATCCACGATATGGTCGTCCAGAAGATTGATCTCATCCACATAGAGGATATTTCCGTCCGCCTCTTTCAGAAGACCTGGCTGGAACTGTTTTTCCCCGTCTTTCAGTGCAGCCTCGATGTCGATGGTTCCTGCCACACGGTCTTCTGTGGCATTGGCAGGGATCTCCACCACCCGGCAGTCCTTCATAAGTCCCGGGATGGCACGCACCGCAGTGGTCTTGGCCGTTCCCTTCTGTCCACGGATCAGCACCCCGCCTGCAGACGGGTTCACCAGATTGATAAGGATGGCCTCCTTCATAGGTTCCTGGCCTACAATGGCCGTAAATGGATAATCATAAGTTTTTTCCCGCATCATTCTTCCGCCTCTCCTTCTGCCTCCAGATATGCCTCACGGATCTGGGACAGTTCTTCTTCTGTTGCATCAAAATAGCCCCGGTTGCTGGCCTCCATCAGCCGCTCCATCATCTTCATGTATGCCCATTTGTTGCTTTGCTGCATCTGTTTCCGGAGTTTTTCATCCCCGGCATAGCACCGGGTCATCCGGGAAAAGGTCTCGCCTGTCACCGCATCGGTGGAGGCCGCAAACCCCATCACATTCTCAAACCGTTTTGCGATCTGCTGCACACCGTGATAATCGTGGCGCATCATCCCCTGAATCCATCCGGGGTTTAGAAGCCTTGTGGCGATCCCACGCTCCAGAGAACTCTTAAGATCCTGCACCTTCACCGTCTCACCGGTGGTATCTGCCACCAGCATGACCGGTTTGCTGCCTTTTTTGTTCTCCACGGCTCTGGCAAGTCCGCCGTAAAATTCATAATAGTAATCCAGATCTGTCAGCTCATACTCCACATTGTTGCGCACCTGGGAAATAAAATCCACATGGTCATACTGCCCGGCCAGCACTTCTTCGGCTTTCACTCCTCGCCTCCGGAAGGAATACCCGTAAGAGAGATCCTCGGTAAAAGAACTTCCGATCTCTGCCGCATCCTTCCAGCTGCCTTTTCGCACAACATCCGTAAGCCGGGTTCCATACTCCCCTTCTTTTGGGCCAAAGATCCTGCAGGATGCCAGATCCCAGACCTCCCGTTCCTCCATTTCGGGATGAGATCTTTGGATCTCTTCTGCCATCTTTCTGGTATTTGCCGTAAAATAACTCTTTTCCGGTCCTTCCTCAAGCCGGAGGATCTGCCGGAGCATGGCATTTAAGTTATCGATCAGGTTGGGATACATGTCCCGGAAAAATCCGCAGATGTGGATCACCACGTCCATACGTGGCCGGTCCAGCTCCTCGGTGGGGATCACCTCCAACCGGTCATCGTAACTGCTCTTTTCCGTTTTCAGACGGATGCCCAGATAATACAGGATCTGTCCGATAGTCTCACCCTGGCTTCTGGAAGTCTCCAGTCCCCAGAGGATCAGCGCCGTAGTATCCGGATACGTTCCCGTCTTCTCATGATAAGCCTCCACCGAAAGCAGCGCCGCCTTCATTCCCCGCTCACAGGCCGTTCTGGTGGGCACCAGCCTTGGGTCAAACTGCACCAGGTTCCGTCCGGAAGGCAGGATCGACGGATTCTTTACCACATCCCCTGCCGTTCCCACCGGAACATAGCCGCCGTCCAGTCCATGTACCAGCCCGTTAAGTTCTGTCTCGTTGATCTCGTGAAGACCATCGGTGATCAGACTGTTTTCATATTCATAAAGCCTCTCTTCCAGAAGATCCAGATCTTTTTCCGAGCAGTTTTCTCCGGAATCTCCTTCCAGAAATCCGCAGCTCTTCCCTGCTTTTGCGATGTTCAAAAGAAGATCACCGCACCGCTCCGGTGCACTCTGGATGCTCTCCCGGTACTCTCCGATCATTTCCCTGAGCTCCTGATAATCTCCATACAGACCGCTCTTTTTAAGCTCCGGTGCCTGATAGCTTACAAGCGTTGCCAGGGAACGGCGCTTGGCGATCATGGCCTCCGAAGGATTTCCTATATAATAGTAATAGAAATGTGGAATCTCTCCCACCAGCTGATCCGGCCAGCAGCTTCCGGTCATGCCGTTATCTTTTCCGGGCAGAAATTCCAGTGTGCCGTGGGTGCCGAAGTGGATCATGGCGTCCGCCTGAAATCCCTCACGGATCCAGTGATAAAAGGCCTGATATTCCCCGGAAGGCTTCCGGTTCCGGTCGTGATATCTTCCCGGATCCCCGCTTTCTCCCTCCGGGTCGCGAAGGGGCTGCAGTCCCAGAAAAACATTTCCCACACAGATCCCCCGGATGGGATATTCTTCTCCCTCAAACTCCCAGGTGATCCCTCCTTCCCCTTCCTCGCACCATTGGGGCAGGTTGCAGTGTCCGCCTGTGACAAACACTTCCTGAAGCTCTTCGGGAGAGCGTCCCTCTGTATCATAGCCGGCCTCTTTCAGCCCCTCAAGCAGTCTGGATGCCGAGGCAAAGGTATCCAGAAATGCTCCTCCGAACACATTGCTCTCCCCCGGGGGATAATTATAGAAGATCACCGCCAGCCGCTTCTCTTCCCGTTTTTTCTTTCTAAGTTCCAGCATCCGGGAAAGGCGCGCCACAAAGGTATCGACCCGCTCCGCTATGGGTTCCAGCTGTGGAAAGACCGGTTCTTCTCCCTCTGTGCTTCCACTTCCCATAACCCCTACCGGAAATGTAAGGATCCCGCCGTCCAGCTCCGGAAGCAGGATGCTGATAAGAAACTCTCCGGGATTCACGGCATCCGCCCGCTCCCATTCCTCCCCGGAAACTCTGGTCAGGCAGAAGGGTTTGAAATAGGGAACATCCAGTTCTTTCAGGATTTCCACCGCCTGCACCGCATCTCCACCCATGGGCCCTGCACCCAGGCGGAAGGACATCAGATTGACCACTGCCGAAACCGGTGTTTTCTTCTGCGTGAGAAATGCCCGCAGTTTCTTCAGATCCCCGTCCTCATTCTGGGAAAATGCAATGGGAAGCAGATTGTACCTCTCTCCCAGTTTCTCTGCCAGAGCCTGTACTACCGGCAGAAAATCATTGGGATAGGAATGTCCGTAAAAAAGCAGGGCCACGGTTTCCCGCTGACTGTCAAAATACGCCTTCTTCCAGAATTTCGCCGGTGTATCCCAGGTTTCCATGGAAAAAGGATCTTTCAGATAGACGCCGTACTCCATGGTATAGGGTTTCTCCTTCGGGAGAAATTTTCGTCCGCCGTACTGCCGGAGGATAAGATGCATAAAAGATTCCATATCTGTCCTGGTGGCCTGCTGCCAGTAATCGATCAGAAGAAACACGTTCTTCATATCCCGGGTGACTCCAAAAGGCAGCACATTTCCCATCATCATTGCCATCCGCCGCATCCGGTGCATTTTTGTAAGTGCACTGGCGGAGGATTTTTTCTCACCGGTGCCGGATACCTCTGCGCTGTCAGTTCCGGACGTCCCGGACACATTCCCGGGATCTTTTTTCCCGCCGGAACCTTTCATCATTTTTCCCATGGCACCCATGGAAAAAGAACCCAGGCGGATATAGTCCCGAAGTGCGTTTCCAATGACGATCCGATGGCCTTTACAGGCTTTCAGACCTTTTGCCACGATCTCCTGAAGCTCTTCAGAAGCCCCCATGGTATCCACCACCGCCACATCTGCCGTGGCAATATCCTGTATGATCCTTTCCGGTTCCAGAACGTATCGCTGTTCCTGTCCCGCAACATAGAAACAGACGATGGTCAGATCGTCCTCCGGGTACTGCTGTTCATAACGTTTCCGGAATGCCTGGATCTGCCGGAGAGCAGGTACGGAAACCGCTGTTATCGTAATCTTCATAAAATCCCTTCTCCTGTCTGTATCGATCTGTAAAAACTCCTCCGCTGTATCAAGTATAACATACCCTCTGCAAAAAATCCCCCTCTGTCCTGCCGTATGCCAGGGGAAGCATGGGCCGGATGAGGGGGAAATTTGTCAGGTTACTGATTTTTCAGAGCTTATTTCACTCTTACTGTAACAAGAACTGTCTTTGTTCCTGCATTGTATTTTGCAGTTGCTTTTGCGGAAATCTTCACTTTGATCTTGTAGGTACCTTTCTTCAGGCCCTTCTTTACTGTGATCTTTCCGTTTGTCTTATTTACGGTAAATGCAGAGCTTCCTGCTGTTTTTGCATAGGTCAGTTTTCCCTTGCTGGTCACGGAAGTGCCAAGAGTAAATACCTGTGCTTTCTTACGAAGTGCATTGTAAGAAACATTTTTGGATGTGATCTTTGTCTTCAGGACCGGTGCTGCCTTGGCAACTTTGACAGTCAGGGTCTTTGTGGCAGCTTTGTAACTGCTGGTCGCTTTTGCAGTGATGGTGATCTTTGCGGTTCCGGCAGCTTTGATAGTCACTTTACCTTTGCTGTCTACAGTGGCAACTTTTGTATTGGAAGACTTGTAAGTCATGGCTGTCTTTGCCTTTGCTCCAATGGAGAATGCCTTGTTACCGTATTTTTTGGAAACCACGTTCTTGCTGTTCTTAACTGCAACTGTGATGGTCTGTGCAGCCTGTTTCTTGATGGTAGAAGGATCTGTCGGAGCCTTCTCAGTCTCAGCGAAATCTGCATCCGCATCTGTGGTCTCTTTCAGTGTGGAATAATCCAGGCGCAGATAAACGTTCTGTTTTCCGGAACCAGGAGTGATGGCATCCATGATCGGAACAAATACCTGAAGCGGGATCTCATTGTTTCCTTCCAGAGCCTCTTCGCACAGCGGGAACGTAATATCATTAGGATAATCCGTTCCGAAATCATCCTTCAGAGTCTTTCCGTTAGAGAACTTCTGAAGAGAATTTACAGTTACCGGAACCAGAGTTCCGCTTGGCTCTCCGGTCTTGGAAACCTCATAGCCACTTGCATAGTAGCTCAGGTTCTTCAGATATCCCTTCAGGGAAGTGATGGTCAGGCTGTTGAAGTTCATGTTCACATATGGAACACCATTCTTTACTACCAGTTTGATGTTGTGGTTGATGGCATTGTTGCTCATGGACATATCCACTTTGTTGACCTTTACCATCTCACCTGTTAATTTGTATACACCATCGGAAAGCTTTGCAAGCTCTGCTGCGCTGGAATCCTCAGAAAGATTATACAGGGTATCCCAGTACAGAGTGATGGTGGAATTGATGTTGAACTTACCTGCGTCAAAGTTTACGCCGGAAACCTCGCCGTTCAGGTTCTTCATGGCATCCACATAAAGATATACGTTGTTCACATAGGTCTGGCTGATGCCGTCAAGAGGAACTGTGATATCCGTAACAACCGTACAGTCACCGATGGTCGGAGCAGTTGCGCTCTCTGTGGAATATGTTACGCCTTCTTTTGTAAGAGGCTGTGTAGTATCACCGTTTGGATAATATCCGTTATAGCCCAGAACATATAGCGGCTCTCCGGTCGTTCCGGAAACCATCTTATAGGTCAGCCACATTTTTCCGTCGTTGTCCACACGAAGGTATGCGCCAGCTTTCTTGCTCTCGCCAACCAGTCCATGGTCAACCACGTCTGTACGGTCTTTCATCTCGATGTAGTAAAGTCCTGGCGCCGGTTTTTCTGTCGGGGCATCCGGGATCACTTCCTGCTCGATCTTTACACCAAGGGCATTCATGGTGGCGTTCTTTATGGCGTTGGAAGAATAGGTTGCTCCGGAAACAGTATCCAGATCGTTGAGCTTCTGGGCATCGTTCATATAGAGGCCGGTAAGCTTTTCCTTCATACCCCTTGTGCTTCCAAGACCATTGATGGCCTTGCTTAAGTACATCTGGTTATCGTCCGCATGGGTTCCCTTGAAATCATTTCCTGCAAGGGCAACATCGGTAATACGGCCATCCTTTACCGTCACCTGGGAGGTAACATTGTAATTACCAAACTGCTCCACCTCGGCTGTGCTGATCTCTGTAGTAAAATTCAGAGACGGATCCCCGGATTCCTTTGCGCCTGCATAGTCGATCTGAAGATAAGCATCCGGCGCATAGCCCATGGCATCTACATACATGCTCAGGTAAACACCGCCTGCCCCAAAGGTATCCTTCGGGATAGCGAAGGAAATGGTCTCCGGAACCTCATGGTTTCCGCTTCCGTCTGCCTTCGGTACATTCTGTGCTGCAGCAACATCTGCATCAACGGTTGCTCCGGATGGCTTCACACCCTGGTAAACCTTGAAGCTATAAGCATAGTCTGTAAGTGTTCCAACGGTTACGCTTCGAAGGTTTGTGGAAAGCTTCGGAGTTCCGGCTGCGTCAAATGTCAGGGTTCCGAATTTACCCGGGCATGCAACTGCCGCACTGTCCTGCTCCAGGTTATGGGCATTCTTCAGGGTAAGGGGAACAATATAAGTCTTAGAAGTGTCAAAAGCAACTCCGTTAAGAGTCACAGTTCCGGCTGCCTCTGCTGCCGGCGCAGTTCCATCGGTAAGGCCGAAAGGATCTGCCTCATCAGAATCGCTCTCTAACGTATTCTGGGAAAGATCCAGAGAATCTGCATCTTCGCTCTCCTCCAGCTCCATATCCTCCTGGGCAGCAGGCTCTTCTCCGTCTGCCTCCTGTTCTTCCTGTACATCTTCTGACGGAGCTTCTGTCTCAGATTCTTGCACATCACTTTCCTCTGCAAAAAAATCTCCGTCTGTGGCCTCTGCATCTGCTTCTGTGGACAGGTCCTGTGTCTCTTCTGCGCTCACTACGTCAGGCTGATCCTCTGCCATGGCCGTTACCGGAACCATGGAAGTTGCCATCATGGAGGCAAGAAGAACTGCGATTACTTTCTTTTTCATTCTTTCTCTGCCTTTCTGTTATTTGTGCTTTTGTGCCCGGACAAATAGCCGCTTGTTGTCTCAGGCTAACTCTATACTGGCATTGTAACCACGATTGTTAGTCTCAGTCAACTGTTTTTTCGCCTTTGGTTCCTTACGGGAACGGTTTTAAAATTTTAAAAATGCTTTAAATACAGGCTTTTCCGGACTTTCTGCACAAAAAAAGGCCGATTTTTTTTCATTTCGGCCTTTAATCGATATTGACAAAATCCCCCGGCTTTTAGGAGAAAAAGCCGGGGGATTTCACATAAGTGGAATCTGTTGATCCGAAGATCCGTAAATTATTTAACTCTTACAGTTACGGTTACAGTTCTGCTTCCTGCAGTGTAGTTGCCTTTTGCTGCGGATTTGATCTGAACTTTTACTCTGTAAGTGCCTTTCCTGAGGCCTTTTTTAACTGTGAGCTTACCGGTCTTGCTGTTTACGGAAACTGCTCTGGATCCGGAAAGTTTCTTGTAAGTTAAAGTACCTTTGCTGTTTACAGAAGTGCCAAGTGTAAATACCTGTGTTTTCTTCTTCAGAGCGTTGTAAGAAAGGTTCTTGGTTCCGATCTTTGTCTTGATGGTCGGAGCTTTCTTAGCGATCTTGATAGTCAGTACTTTGGCTGTTGCTGCTTTATAAGTGCTGGTTGCTTTTGCGTTGATGGTGATCTTTACAGTACCGGCAGCTTTGATGGTAACTTTACCTTTTCTGTCTACAGTTGCGATCTTTGTGTTGGAAGACTTGTAAGTTAAAGTAGTCTTCGCTTTTGCTCCAAGGGAGAATGCCTTGTCACCGTATTTCTTGGAAACCACATTTTTGGTGTTCTTTACAGAAACGGTGATGGACTGTGTTTTCAGCTTGACAAGTTTTGCCTTGGCATCGGTAAGAGCCTTGGTTGCTGCTGTTACCTCTGTATCGGAGAAATCTTCACCATTCAGGACTGTCTCTGCGGCTGTGATGGCTGCTTTGTATGTCTTGTAGGATGCTGCGGTGTAGTCTGCTGCTTTTACCTTTTTGGCTGCTGTGATGGCAGATTTCAGAGCGTTGATAGAAGTCTCTGTAGCTACCGGCTGAAGAGCGGTTACTGCATCGTTGAATGCTTTGATCTGCTCTTCTGTGATATCCTCATCGATTGTTCCATCCAGTGTGTCATAGAGATCTTTTGCTGCCTTGTAGCTTGCCTTGGTGTAAGCAGAAGCATCCAGAGCTTCAAAAGCTCTCATGTTTTTACCAAAATCTGTAGATGCTACTGAGAAAGAACCATCTTCGTTCTTGGTAATTGTATACTGGGCAGCTCTTACTGTATTTTCAAGAAGGGCCTGTCCATCTACAGCATTTCCGTCTTCATCCTGCGCTCCAAATGTCCATGTACTATCCTGAACATATGCAGCGCCGGAACCTATTGCCGGATTAATTACTGTTGTTCCAATAATTTTAGTACCATTGATAACGTATAATTTACCAATAGAAACATACTGAAGCACTGGTGTTTCACAAGTTACATTATCAAGAATCAGGCCAGAGTCAAAATTCTGCTGAGAAGTAAATGCCCATCCATTAGCCACCAATTTTCCACTCTTATCTGCAGAACTGTCAATCACACGGCAAGTTCCACTGAAAGAAACCATTCCCTGTGCAAGTGTCAGTGTATGTCCATTCAGATCCAGTGTCATATTCTTGTAGTTTGTTTCAGAACTTGTGCTGATATCTTTGTTCAGTTTTACTGTCTGTCCTTCACCGGCAAAAGAAACGATCAGGTCTGCTTTATCCTCTCCCAGTTTCTCTGCTTCACTGCCATCTGCATTGTAGATGGTTGCTACCGGATCTGCAACAGTTCCATCCAGATCATCTACCAGTGTATAATATCCGGCATAATCACCTTCTGTTACTTCTCCCAGTTTTTTATTTGCAGGAGTTTTGTATGAATTATTATTTACAAGCTTATTCGCACTCTTGAAATAACCACCTTCGATTACTACCGGTGCTCCAGACGAATTGATTGCATAGCCTCTCTTACCTTCAGAAGTGTAAACACCGCTTTTGATTGTTACAGTTCCTGTTCCGTATGATTTAACAGCTGCTCCACGGGAGTCATTAGTTGAAACATCCATGTTTTCCAGTGTAACATCACCATTACCACTAAAGGTTATACCATTGCTGATTTTATCAGCTCTGACCGTGAGTTCATCTGCTTTAATAGTAACACTACCACTTACTGTATTACCGGTAAATGTTGCAGCACCACCTTCATTACTATACTGACTATAGCTCCACAGTGTTGAATTTGTAACCGAAACTTTTTCTCCCACACAGGAGGAAACTTCCATTCCCTTATCAGATGTACAATTATCTACTGTCACATCAATTCCGTTGGACATATTACTAAAATATACATTATTATTACTTGTAGTATTGCCTACAGCTTGTAATGTATTAACCAGTGCACAGTTTTTCAGTGATACCGCAACACGAGGAAGTCCAGCCAGATAATTCAGTGAATTATAAGACATTGCATTTCCAATCTGTCCGTCAATCGTAACACCTTCTGCAGACAAGGATCCCTTTTCTACAGTAATGGAAGCACTGGAATTCGTATTGCTTACATATTTCTCACGGGTGAGCTTACCTGTTTTTTCCGTACTGCTGTCGATGATCGTTACATCACCTTTGATACGGATCAGGTTGTCTGCCTGGTTCAGTGCATGACCATTGAGATCCAAGGTACCGCCACGGATGATCAAGTCATCACTGAGAGTCACATCTGCATCCAGTTTTACAGTACTTCCTGCTTTCATGTTCTCAAGCTGTGTCTGTACATCCGGTGCGATCTCGTAAGTTTTTTCTACGGTAGAAGTTGCACTTGTATCATCGCTTACTTTCTTTACATTATTCCAGTCAAGGCCAATGCAGGCATCCTGATAAACGCCCATGATCTCAATGTGCATACGGGTTGCAACTACGTTCTGTTTCAGATCCGGCACAGTAAAGCTAATCTTGGTCGGTTTTCTCTTTCCTCCAAGGATACCCAATTTATCTACATGTGCTTTATAACGGGCACCTTTAGCAGAATTTGCAGTTCCATTGAGGAAATCCTGAGTATTTTCATAAATGGACCAGTCATCTGCACCACCGGACTGTGCAGATCCCAAAGCATCAGAAGTAACTGCTCCTAAACCAGTTGTAAGAGTTGCAGTTCCATCTTCATGGATTACCAGAGTTGCATCTCCTGTGAAGCATCCGGATGCCATGGATGTATGTTTCATGTAATCTTTGGTTGTATACTGCTGTGTAGCATCAATATGTCCTGCATTCAGAAGATTGATCGGAAGGCTGTAGGTTCCAGGTGTGAGTTTCTTTACGAAATCTCCACGTCCAACTGTCACTTCCATGGAAACTGCTATCAGTTTATCCATTGCTGTTTCCAGTTCATTGGCAGCACCTTTTACCTCATCTTTACTTCCACGATTGTCAATGACATCTTTTGCTCTCTGAATCACAGCTGCAAGGCCTGCCTCTTTCCAGCTGTCTTCCGTATAATCTTCCTCTTTCAGTGCCTCTGCTTCTGTAAGCTTCTGTAATAATACTGTTGTATCGTAAGCTTTTACCAGACGTCCTATCGGAGTGTTCAGAAAACTTTTCTTGCTTGCAAGAACCTTTTCTGTCTCACGGCCATTGATTGCTGTTTCCGCATTTGTGATCGAAGTCTGAAGATTTTTCCACCATTGCTGTACACTTTCTACAGTATAATCTGTTTCTACCATTGCTTTTGCCTGGTCAAGAAGTGCCAGAAGTTCTGCCGGGTCACCAGCTGCTTCAAGTTTGCTTACTACATCTGCCAGTGCAGTATTCGCCGCATCCACAGCCTCCTGAGATTCTTTTTTCTCCAGTGCTGCTTTGGCTGCTGTCTTAGCTGCATCAATGGCATCCTTATTTCCGTCCCAGGATGCCTTGGTGTATGCCATCTCATCAAGGGCATCTGCCTGTGCGATGGTTGCCTCCAGTGCGGATGTGTCTACTGCTGCGGCATCCTTCTCTGCGTTTGCATAATCAGCTTTCAGAAATGCATCCTGTGTTCTTCCTGCTGCCATAGTCATGGTTACATATACGCCGTCCTGGGCTTTATCCGGGATTGCGAATGTAATGCTGTTTACATTTCCGTCTTTATCGGTTGTATACTCTGCTGCTGTCGCTTCCGTTCCTACAGCTCCCTTGTATACCTTCCAGTCTGTTGCATAAACAGTCTGTCCCATCATGGTGATGGCCTGGATCGGTACGGTCAGTTTAGCGCTTCCGTCTTCTGCTACTACCAGAGTTCCTTTTCCTGCGATGCAGGCGTTTGCCATGGATGCTGCTGTGGTATCGTCTGCCTTCATCATGGATACCGTTACTTCGTAGCTGCCTTTTTCCAGATTGGTGTTTGTGCTTCCAAAACCAGTCTGTACCGTACCGGTAAGTTCAGCTGCCGGGCTCTCCTGTACCAGCGCCGCATCACTTTCTCCGTCAGAGAAGCCGTCCTCGACAGCAAGCTCAGCCTCTGCTGCGTCTTCTGTCTCTCCCTGCTCTGCATTCTCGTCGGTAGCAAGTGTCACGTCCTCTGTCTCATCGCCAGCTGCTTCCTGTACTTCTTCTGCAGCTTCCTCTGCAATGTCTGCGGAAGCTTCATCCTGGAAATCCACTTCTGCCGCAGATACCGGCACGATGGATGTTGTTGCAATCAAGGCTGCCATCGTACAGGATGACAGGCGAAGCCATAAATTCTTTCTTCTCATTTCTTTCCTCCTTATGTGGTAAGGTGTCGCACACCCTTCTTTTAAGCAGGCCAGGGCACATTCTCTCCTGTTACCCATGTCTAACTCTCTGCTGTCATTTAATCACAAGTGTTAGTTTGGGTCAACTATTTTTTCGTTTTCCGTTCCCTGCGGGAACCATTTATATTTTTCAAAAATCCCGTAAACATGGGCATTTCCGGATTTTTGGCACAAAAAAAAGCCGATTTTTTTTCATTTCGGCTTTTAATCGGTCTGATTATTTTCTACAGCCAGAACATCAGAAGTGCGGTGCTCTCCGGCATATGGGCTTTGCCTACGCTGCAGGTAACGGTGATGGAGACCATTCCCTTTACGTTTCCCAGGTGGGTCTTCATGAAGCGGCAGGCACTTAGGGGAATGCGAACTTTGCCCTCCCGGATGGCGGCTTCGTAGAGCTGGCCCTGGTCTACGTATTTCAGGGATGAGAGCCTTCCCCGCATATCTGCCCCGTCGATCCGGGAATGGGCGTGCATCTCACGGGTGGTCAATTCCAGCCAGCTTCCTCGGGTATTGTTCCGGATGCAGGCCAGATGCTCGAACCCGTTGTTTGCCATGGAAAGCTTCGTTGTGCCTTCTGTGTTCAGCTGATAAATGGCAATTCCTACTTCGAAGCGGCCTTTTTCCAGCACATGATCCAGATAATAGAGGCTTCCTTTTTCTGCATTTGTCTGGTTTCGGGATTCCTTTACCTGGCCGGAATTTCTGGTCATTGTCATGAGAAGGCTGTAATCTACGTTCTCAATGAGCTGTCTTGTTTTTTCGGGGATCTCGGATGCCGCGATCCCGATCCGTTCCAGATAGGCGCCGACTTCTTTCAGGATCCTCTGGTATGTTTTCAGTGCGCGGGTACCCTTTTCGGTAAATTCATAGCCTTCACTCAGGTATCCTGCACCAATGCATTCTTTAAAAAAGCGGCTTACCGGGCCATGGCTGACTCCGCAGGTATCGGCGATCAGCGCCACGCTGCCTCGTTTTTTGCCTATTTTTGCCAGTTCTGTCAGATAGCGGATCTGCAGCATGGATGGATGGAGCAGTCCTTCAGTGTTTTCTTTTTCCATAAGCTTCCTGCCACTCAAAATGTGATTAAACATACTCACATCGAGATAATGCAGATTCTCACGAATACCGCTTACTGTTTCTTTGTGTATGCTTTTGAGTAACCGGAG